>CAYUJM010000137.1:0-12127 GCA_964445025.1 uncultured Occallatibacter sp.
TCACAGCTTAACCCACGGCCAGCGCAGGGAACCGGTCACTCCATGATGACTAGTCGTGGAGAACGACGTTGAGAAGAGAACTATGAATTCTCAGTCCATTACTACTATAGGCGAGAAAGCCCTTTTTCTTGAACCTGTTCATGAAACAGCGGACGCGCAACCGGGTTGTACCGACCATGCCGGCGAGAGTCTCTTGACTGACCTTGGAGATTACAGTCTTGGGCGAGCCTTCCTTACCGAAATGAGCAAGCAAGAGCAGAACCCGCGCCAGTCTTATTTCGCTGGAATCGAAGAGATAGTCAACTAAATCCCGGTGGTATCGGATGTTTCGTGTCAGCAAATGCGCTACGAAGAGGTCCGTGAACGAGCGTCTCCTGTGCAGCGCAAGCATCATTGATTCCTTGTCAATGATGCAGGAGCTTGCAGTCCGTAATTGCGGTCGCAGTGCCCATGCGTAAAGACTGTCCAGCCAGGCCGCCGTCTCCAAAAAACTCTCCCTCGCTCAATATGTCCAGGATTGCTTCCTTGCCAAACCTGGAAACGACAGTGTACCTAACCTTCCCTTCCTGGATGTAGAAGACTGCGCCGGCCGCATCTCCCTGCGTGAAGATTGTTTGCTCCTTCAGAAAGGTCACGACTTTCCTGCCCTTGCCGATAGTGGTAGGGAACCTCCCTGGGTCGAGGCCGCAACGGTTCTTGGCCAACGTGGTCGGTGCCATCGAGGACTTCTTCCGGCGCGGAATGCGCCCTACACTCATGTATCAGAATGGTGCTCGCTAAAGATGTTCACTCTTGCTCGGAGTTGGCAAAACAACCCACAAGGAGCTCAATTCGCTTCTAATTCTAAGACCGCATTCGCACAGCTCAGAGTCACGGCCGTATGATCTCGGAAAGCAGCACGGCCAGGCCATTCCACGCGATCTGGACGCCAATGCAAAGCAGAATGAACGCAATGACCCGCAGAATGCCATGCGCGGTGGCCGGCGGAACGACTTTTGAGATCTGTGGCGCGTACGCATAGCAAAAATAGACGAGGACACTGAGCACGACCACAGCGAGAAATATCCCGACGTGGGCCAGAATATCTCTCGAAATAACTCGATGCGAGATATGAGCGGTGAGCGTCAGCAACGCGACAAGTGTGCCTGGCCCCGAGGTCACCGGAAAGGTGAATGGGTAGAAGGCTTTCTGTTTAAGAGCTGTTGTCTGTGTCTCGCTGCGTACTTCGGTCTCTTCTTGCCTGTTCCTGGAATCTGCACTTGCATCCCTCTCGTTGAGTACAGACCATCCCATTGCCGCGATGACGATGCCGCCCGAGAGCTGGACTATGGGCAGAGAAATACCGAAGAAGTTGAGGATCGCCGCGCCCAGAAGCTCTATGATCGCAAGGAAGATGATGTTATCGATGGCGATCCTACGCGCCAATGAGTGATAGACTTTTGGCGGCGCATCGCCGGCCAGCCCGAGAAAGACCAGCGCCGACCCGAGCGGATTGATCAGCGGAAAGAGCACGCTGAAGGCGAGAAGAAAAGACTGCCAGAGATGCAAAAGTGTTTTTCCTCGCTTAAAGCCTGGTTGACCGACAGGCCGGTAAGTCTCAAATTCTTTTCGCGCGGCTGCACGGGTCTTTATTCTCTGCCGAGTCTCTCCCGCCTATTGCCTTTCCCAGGGAGCCCGAAAGGATGCAAATGCCACGTTGGATGGCGTGAGTGTGGCGGCTGACCTCCATGCCCAAGCATCGATCGGGTTCGCAGTTCCTACTGCGATGAACTGGCCTTCCCGTGTTTGACCACTCGTAGTGCGTTCACCACTTGCTTCACGTTCGGCACTCCGGACGCCACCTTCTCAGCGCCCGTGCGCATGTGGTCCGAGTTCACGTCTCCAGTCAGCGTGACAACGCCGTTCTTCACCGCGTAATTCACTCTATTGTGCATCTTGTTTTGGATCAGAGCGGCATCCAGATTCTTCTCGATGCCTTGGTCCAGATCGGAATTCACGGCTTTCGCTTCGTTTCCTTGACCCACGGGAATCACGGCAATCTGGTCCGCGACGACCTGTGCGCCAGCAAGCGACTTTGCCAGAGTTTCGGCTTGTGACTTGTCGTTCTCACTCTCGACTTGTCCGCCGAGGGTAACGATGCCCTTGTCGCGATCCTGACTGACGGTGACCTCTTTGAGGCCGGCCTGGTCGAGCGCCTTGCGGATGCTGTCCGAGACATCCGGCGACTTCGCGGAGCCCGCCCAGCAGCCCACCATCGTCCCAATTGCAAGCAGCATCAGCAGGGTGAAGAGCAATTTGTTCGTTTTCATCTTTGTCCTTTGATTGGCGCCAGGATCGAGTTCGTGAGAAGCAGCGCCGTCTGCTGCCTAGAGCAGGCCTACAGATTCGCTCACTTGCTTCGGCAGTGCTGTCTAGAATCGCTCACTTCGTGAAGAATCTCGCTCTTCCCGGTGCGTAGAACAGGTTTCATCGGTCTCTTCATCCTGTGCAGACTTTTCCTCAATCGCTTGTGCCGCGCGATTTTGGATGTTGAGGAGATTCCGGTCTTTTTCCATCTTAGTGTCTGGGAAGTTCCCGTGGGAGATCGCCGGACATTTTCGCGATTGTCATTCGCGGACTGATTGCTTTCACAATCTAATGCTGAATCGCCGTCTCTGTTTTTGGAGGCTTCTGCGTGACTTGGACAGGCGTAGGCATCTGCGACCGATCCCAACCGCCGCCAAGAGCTTCAATCAATTGCACCGATGCCGTCATCTCCTGTACCTGCAGAGTCGTCAGAGATTGCTGATTCGAGAGCAATGTGGTTTGCGCTGTAACCACGTCGATGTACGGATCGATGCCGGTATCGTAGCGCCCCAGTTCAAGCCGCAGAAACGTTTGAGAGGATTCGACGGCTGCTTGTTGGCGCAGGATCTGCTGTGACAGAATGCGAACCGCAGCGAGCGAGTCTTCCACCTGCTGAAACGCGGTAAGTACGGATTGGCGGTATGCGGCAACATTCGCATTGTAAGTTGCGATGTACTGATTTACGGTGGCGCGACGCAGACCCCCATCGTAAACAGTTTCGGAGATCGATGGGCCGATCGACCAGAAGCGGCTGGGCCAGTCCAGGAGATTCTTGATGGCCGAACTCTCAAAGCCGCCGCTGGCTGAAAGCGTCAGAGCAGGGTAGAAAGCCGCATCGGCCACACCGATCTGCGCATTTACAGCGGCCATGTTCCGCTCCGCGGCAGCGATGTCCGGTCGCCGTTCGAGCAGTTGCGAGGGTACTCCGACGGGGATTGGCGGAGGCGCGCTCGTCTTTGGCTCCGCCGGAACAGAGAACGTCGAGGCCGGCTTGCCGATGAGTGTCGCGATCGCATGTTCATACTGTGCGCGTGCGATCCCGAGGTTGATGGCCGCCGATTGCGCACTGTCCAAAGCCGTCTGCGCTTCAACGACGGAAATCTGGTCGTCAACGCCGGTGTCATAGCGCCCCTTCGCAATCTCCAGGGCTTTCCGGTCGGCTTCCACCGTGTCGCCGAGAAGCTTTTCCAGCGCATCCTGGCCGCGAATCTCAAAGAAGAATTCGGCGAGGCTGGCCTGTTCTGTCAGCCGTTCGTTTTCAAGGTCGGCCGCGGTCAGTTGTGCGGTATATTGGCTGGCGCGCACTGTGTTGCGCACCTTGCCCCAGAGGTCGGGCTCCCACGACACCTCGGCCGGAAGAGAGAATACCTGCGTCTGCTGGCCGCTTGATGTGCCGGTGCTGGACGCAGACCGAACATTGGAAGAGGCCTGCGAGCGCGTGTAGGAGCCGCCCGCAGTTGCCGTTGGGAAATACTGAGACCGTGCCTCACGCACCAAGGCACGCGCTTCCATAAAGTTCTCGAAAGCCTGCCGGATATTCTGGTTGTCGATATTGAGTCGATCTTCGAGCGCATTCAACTCCGGATCGTTATAGATCTCCCACCACTTGCCGCGCAGCGCCGCATCCTGGGGCTGCGCGACAGCCCATCCATCGGCTTCCTTGAACTGCGCGGGCGACTCTTTGAAGGCCGGCGGCGCCGTCATCGCGGGCGGGAGATACTTTGGCCCCACGTTGCATCCCGCGAGCAGCGCGCAGAGCAACGCGGCATACGCTGCATGCAACGCCGTGGATGCTTGCCGGGAAAGCCCGATTGAATTCTTCATAACCGACACTCCATGATTTCCCTCTGCTAAGAGGCCTCCGCGGTTACCTGGCGGAGAATCGCTGGTTTTTTGCTCTTGAAGCGGAGACGCATGCGATCGAAGAACAGATAGACGACGGGCGTGGTGTAGAGAGTGAGCATCTGGCTGACGATCAGCCCGCCGACGATGGTGATGCCCAGTGGGCGCCTGAGCTCGGAGCCGGTGCCGGTACCGAATGCCAGCGGCAGCGCGCCAAACAACGCGGCCATGGTCGTCATCAGAATGGGGCGGAAGCGAAGCTGGCACGCTTCAAAGATGGCATCCGTCGTGCTCTTGCCGTGCTCGCGTTCGGCAACCAGGGCAAAGTCGATCATCATGATCGCGTTCTTCTTCACAATGCCGATCAGCAGAATGATGCCGATGATCGAGATCACGTTGAGATCGATCTTGAACAGCATGAGCGCGAGCATGGCTCCCACGCTGGCCGATGGCAAGGTGGAGATGATGGTGAGAGGATGCACCAGGCTCTCGTACAGAATGCCAAGCACAATGTAGACCGCGAGCAAAGCCGTGCCGATGAGCAGGGGCTCGCTGGCGAGCGACGTTTGATATGCCGATGCCGTTCCGGCAAAGAAGCCTCGGATCGTTTGCGGCATATTCATCCGCTCCTGCATCTCGGAGACCATGCGAGTTGCGTCGCTCAGCGACATCCCCGACGCCAGGTTGAACGAGGTTGTCACCGACGGGAACGAACTGGTGTGATTGATGACCAGCGGCGTGGTGCCCGCCTGCGCCGAGGTGACCGCGGAAAGCGGGACGACGCCGCTGCCCGAAGTCTTGAGGAAGATATTCTTTAACCCATCGGGGCTCTGCCAGTAGGGCGGCGCCACTTCCAATACCACGTAATACTGATTCAACTGCGTGTAAATGATGGAGACTTCCGACTGTCCGAATGCGCTGTAGAGCGACGTATCCAACGACTGCGGCGTAATGCCAAGCCTCGCGGCGGTAGGGCGATCGTAGTTGATCATTTCCTGCAAGCCGCTGTTTTGCGCATCGCTGCTCACATCCTGGAAACCGGGAAGCTTCTGCATTCCCGCCAGCAGGATCGGCCCCCAGTGCGCCAGATCCGCCACGCTATCCGACTGCAGCGTGTACTGGTACATGGCGTTGCTCGATCGTCCTCCAATGCGCAGGTCCTGCGCCGCCTGCATGAAGGCCGAGGCCACCGGAAGCCGGTTCAGCTTGGGCCGCAGCCGATCGATGATCGCCGACGCCGTATCTTTGCGCTCATTCAGCGGCTTGAGCGCAATGTACATCGAACCACCGTTCGATGCGCCTCCGCCCCCCGTGAAGGCAATGACATTGGCAACGGCCGGGTCGGCCTTGATGACGTTCACCAGTTGCACTATCGAGTTGTTCATCACCGGAAAGGACGCATCCTGCGGTCCGCGCACGCTGCCGGTGATGGCTCCCGTATCCTGTTGCGGGAAGAATCCCTTGGGAATGATATCGATGAGATAGAAGTTCAACCCTATCGTAAGCAGCAACAGCGTCAACATAGGCCCCGGATGCTTCAGCACCCATGTTAGCGAGCGGCTGTAATTGGAGAGCATCCATGCAAATCCGCGCTCGGTTACCCGGTATGCAATGCCGTGCTTGATCGTTCTCTCATCCTTGAGCAGGTAGGCGCACATCATGGGCGTGGTCGTCAGCGAAATCAGCATCGACACAACAATGGCCGTCGATAGCGTGATGGCAAACTCGCGAAACAGCCGGCCAACAATGCCGGCCATGAGCAGAATCGGTATGAAAACCGCAATCAGCGAAATGCTGATCGAAAGAATCGTAAAACCTATCTCTTTGGAACCTTGAAATGCAGCCTTCATGGGCGGCATGCCTGCTTCGCGCAGGCGGGAGATATTCTCCATCACCACAATCGCGTCATCGACGACGAAGCCGGTGGAGATGGTCAGCGCCATGAGAGAGAGATTGTCGATGCTGAAGCCAATCAGGTACATGACGGCGAAGGTGCCGATTAGCGAGGCGGGAACGGCAACGGTGGGAATGAGCGTGGCGCGCCAGTTGCGCAGAAACATGAAGACAACAAGAATCACCAAGACGATGGAGAGAATGAGAGTGCGCTCCACATCGCTGACTGACGCGCGGATGGTTGTGGTGCGGTCGAGCACGATTGTGGTCTTGATGCCTTGCGGAATGGAAGCTTCGATCGACGGCAATTCGGCGCGGATGCGATCGACGGTATCGATGATATTGGCGCCCGGTTGGCGGAAGATGATGACGGTGATCGAAGGCGTGCCGTTCAGATACCCTGCCGTGCGAATGTTCTGCGTTGAATCCGAAACGTCGGCAACATCCGCGAGCCTGACCGCGGCTCCTTTGTTGTGACCGACGATGAGCGGCTTGTAATCCTCTGCATGGGAGATCTGGTCGTTGGTGACGATATCCGCGGTCGTGGTCCCGTCGGAGATCTGACCGGCCGGCTCGTGAACGTTCTGCTGACTCAGCACCGACTGAACATTCTGGAGTGTCAGCCCGTGGCTGTTGAGCAGCGTAGGATTCACTTCCACGCGCACGGAAGGGCCGGCGCCTCCGCCGACCGAGACCTGCCCCACACCCGCGATCTGCGAGAGCTTTTGCGCAATGACCGAAGACGCTTCGTCATAGAGTGTGGGTTTGTCGTATTTATCCGAGGTCAGTCCCAGGATGATAATCGGCGAATCGGCTGGATTCACCTTGCGATAAGTCGGATTGGCGGGCAGGTTTGCCGGCAGGTACGTGCGAGCCGCGTTGATGGCCGCCTCCACGTCGCGCGCCGCGCCGTCGATGTCGCGGCTCAGATCGAACTGCAACGTGATCGAGGTGCTGCCGAGTGAACTCGACGATGTCATCTCGGTTACGCCGGCGATGTGGCTGAACTGGCGCTCCAGCGGAGTCGCGATGGAAGACGCATTGATCTCCGGACTTCCACCGGGCAGGCTGGCCGAGACCGAGATAGTGGGAAAATCGACCTGGGGCAAAGGAGAAACAGGCAGAACCTTGAATGCGATGGCCCCAACAAGGATGATGCCCGCAGTAAGCAAGGTGGTGGCTACCGGCCGGCGGATGAAGGGGGCGGAGATGTTCATGTTCCCTCCGCCGGTTGCGGCTCGCTGCCGGGTTCGATGGTCTTTGGAGCACGGATAAAACGATGTCCGATGCGATCGAAGAAGATGTAGATGACCGGCGTGGTATAGAGCGTGAGCACCTGGCTCAGTAGCAGTCCGCCCACCATGGCAATGCCCAGCGGGCGCCGCAACTCTGAACCCATCCCTTGGCCCACTGCCAGTGGAATGCCCGCCAGCAGCGCTGCCATGGTCGTCATCATGATAGGACGGAAGCGCAGCAGGCAGGCGTCATAGATAGCTTCGGTTGCGCTCTTTCCGTGCTCGCGTTCTCCTTCCATCGCAAAGTCCACCATCATGATTCCGTTTTTCTTCACAATTCCGATCAGCAAGATGATCCCGATGATCGCGACCACGCTGAGATCCTGTTTGAAAAGGATCAGCGCCAGCAACGCGCCCACGCCCGCAGACGGCAGCGTGGAGAGAATGGTGATGGGGTGAATAAAACTCTCGTACAGGATGCCGAGCACGATATAGACCGCGGCCAGGGCAGCTAGAATCAGCAGGCCTTCATTGGCGAGCGAGCCCTGGAACGAAGCCGCGGTGCCTTGAAAGCCATACTGGACGCTGGCCGGCATGTTCAAGTTCTTCTGCACCTTTTCGATGGCCGAGATTGCGCCCCCCAGAGCGGCATTGGGTGCGAGATTGAACGACACAGTGACAGCCGGGAACTGGCCCTGGTGATTGATGGACAGCGACTCGGCCGCTTTCTCGATATGAGTGAATGCGCTGAGGGGCACGGCATTGGATGGCGCGGAACTGGTGGTTGCAGTTACGGTGGAAGAAGTGCCACTCACGCCCACGCCAGACATAATGGCATTCGAGGGCGCGCTGAGGACCGCCGAAGACGGAGTGTATGCCACAGCCGTCGTCGTCGCATTGGAACCGGCGGAAGAGGACCCCGAAGATGCGAAGGACGAGGACGCTCCCGGTCCAGAGCCCCCTGCGGATGCGTTGGTCTGGATATACAGATCCTGCAACTTGCCAGGACCTTGCTGGGAACTGGGAGCGGTTTCCAGAATCACGTGGTACTGGTTCAATTGCGTGTACATGGTGCTGATCTGGCGCTGCCCATAGGCGTCATAGAGAGTGCTGTCGATCGTGGACGGCGCGATGCCGAGCCGCGATGCGGTCACGCGATCGATCACCAGCGAGACCGCCAGGCCTCCGGTTTGCTGGTCGGTGGCCACATCGGCCAATTGAGGCAACTGCTTCATCTTGTCCACGAGCCGGCCGGTCCACAGGTTCAACTCGTTCGGGTCGGGGTCCTCCAGCGTGTACTGATACTGGGTGCGGCTCACGCGGTCGTCCACCGTGATGTTCTGCACCGGCTCCATGAAGAGCTCGATGCCCTCTACCGGCTTGAGGCTGGTTTGCAGCCTGCGAATCACGTCGGAGGCGCTCAGGTTCCGCATCCCCAGCGGCTTCAGGTTAATGGACATTCGTCCGCTGTTCAGCGTGGTATTGGTTCCATCCGCACCGATAAACGAAGAGAGGCTCTCGACCGCGGGATCCTGAAGGATGATGTGCGCCAGTTGCTGTTGTTTCTGCTGCATGGCAGCAAACGAAATGGTCGCCGGCGCCTGCGAGATACCTTGAATGACACCCGTGTTCTGCGTGGGGAAGAACCCCTTGGGAATAACGATGTAGAGCACAATCGTGAGTACCAGCGTTGCGGCAGCCACCAGCAACGTGATGGTCTGATACCCAAGGACCCACTTGAGCGTGCGGCCGTAGAACGCGATCATGCTCTCGAACACGCGCTCTGAAGCCCTGAAGATGCGGCCCTGTTTTTCCTTGGGAGGGGAGTGGCGCAGAATGCGCGAGCACATCATCGGCGTCAGCGTGAGAGACACAACGGCCGAGAGGATGATCGTGACGGCCAGGGTAACCGCAAATTCGCGAAAGAGGCGGCCGACAACATCGCCCATGAAGAGCAGCGGAATCAGCACGGCGATTAACGAGACCGTCAGCGAGATGATGGTGAACCCGATCTGCTCCGCGCCCTTCATGGCCGCCTGCATGGGCGAGTCTCCGGCTTCGAGATAGCGCGTGATGTTCTCGATCATCACGATCGCGTCATCCACCACAAAGCCGGTGGAGATGGTGAGCGCCATCAGCGAAAGATTGTCCAGGCTATAGCCCAGCGCATACATGACGCCGAAGGTGCCCACCAATGAAACCGGCACGGCAATGCTGGGGATGATGGTTGCGTAAAGGTTGCGCAGAAACAGAAAGATGACCATCACCACCAGCGCAACAGTCAGCATCAACTCGAATTCGACGTCGGAGACTGAGGCGTTGATCGCCGTGGTCAGGTCGGTGAGCGGCGTCACCTGGATCGAAGCGGGAAGGTTCACTTCAAGCTGGGGAAGGATCGCCTTGATGGCCTTCACCACGCTGATGGTATTGGCGCCGGGCTGCCTTTGAATGTTGACGATGACCGCCGGGGTCTCGTTCATCCACGCAGCCTGCTTGTTGTTTTCGATTCCGTCTACCACCTGCGCAACATCCTTCAGCATGATGGGCGCGCCATTGCGGTAGGCGACTACAACTTTGCGATAGTCGTCGCTGGTTACCAGTTGATCGTTGGCATTGATCTGGTAGTCCTGATGCGGTCCGTCGAAGTTGCCCTTGGCGGCATTGACGCTGGTGGCGAGCAGCGTTGTGCGCAAATCTTCGAGGTTCAGGCCGTAGGAGGACAGCGCCGTCGGGTTCGCCTGAATGCGCACCGCCGGTTTCTGCCCGCCGCTGATGCTCACCAAGCCAACTCCGCTCAACTGCGAAAGCTTGGGCGCAAGGCGCGTATCCACCAGATCCTCAACCTGCGACAGCGGGATCGAGTTGGATGTAACGGCCAGCGTCAGCACGGGAGCGTCGGCTGGATTTGTCTTGCTATAAACCGGCGGCGAGGGAAGGCTGGACGGCAGAAAACTCTGCGCCGCGTTGATCGACGATTGGACCTCTTCTTCGGCAATGTCGATGTTCAGGCTGAGGGCAAACTGCAGCACGATCACGGACGATCCGCCGGAGCTGGTCGAGGTCATCTGGCTCAGCCCCTGCAGTTGGCCGAACTGGCGCTCGAGAGGAGCAGTCACCGTGGTGGCCATCACGTCCGGGCTGGCGCCTGGATAGAAGGTCAGTACCTGGATGGTGGGGTAATCGACCTCCGGCAAAGCGGAGACCGGCAACTGGGTGTACGCGACCACGCCCACCAGAAGGATTGCAGCCATCAGCAGCGAGGTTGCAACAGGGCGCTGAATGAACGGCCCGGATGGATTCACGGAGTATTGCTCTCAACGGGATTGGCCGGAGACGCCTGCTTCGACACGACGACCCTGCTCCCGCTCTGCAGCTTGTCAAAGCTGCTGGTCGCCACCATATCGCCGGGGTTGATTCCCTGAACCGCGGTCATTCCGGCGTCTGCAACACCTGTCTTGACGTTGCGCACGCTCGCGGTTCCGTTCGTTACCACATAGAGGAAGGCAATCTGTCCATTGTGCTGAACGGCGTTGGTGGGAACCAGCGTAACGCCGTCCAGCGTATTCACCAACAACCTCGTGTTGACAAACTGATTCGGAAAAAGAACGCCCTTCCTGTTGTCAAAAGTGGCGCGCAACTTCACCGTTCCCGTCGTCGTGTCGATCTGGTTGTCGATGGACTGCAACTTACCCGATGCCAATTTCGCGGTCTGTCCGCGATCCAACGCATCCACGGGCAGCGTATGTATCTGGTGCATTCGCGCCTGCACCTGGGCCAGACTGTCCTCCGGCATAGTAAAAATCACGGTGATCGGCTGTATCTGCGTGATGACCGCCAGCACGGTGCCTGCGGATGCCTGCACCACGTTTCCGGGGTCTACCAAACGAAGACCAATGCGGCCGGCAATCGGCGTGCTGATGTGGCAATAGCTGAGCTGGACCCGGTCGTAATTCACAGTGCCTTGATCGTTTTTCACTGTGCCCTGGTCCTGCAGCACAATTTTCTCCTGGTCATCCAGCAGTTGCTTGTTGATCCCGTTGCGCGACCACGCCGTGCGATAGCGGTCCAGGTCCATCTGCGCCTGCGCCAGAACATTCGTATCCCGCTCCAGCGCGCCCTCGGCCTGCATCAGTTGCGCCTGATAGGGCCGCGGATCGATGTCGATCAGCGCGTCCCCTTTCTGGACGTACTGCCCCTCGTTGTAATGCACCGAGGTCAAGACTCCGCTTGCCTGCGCCGTGATGGAGGCGGTGTAGACCGGCGTAACCGTGCCGATCGCGTCGAGGTAGATGCCAATGCTGCCTTTCGTGGCAGTAGCTACCGTGGCAGAAACGGATGGTTTCACACTGGCCAGAGCACGCTTCGCGGCCGCTGCCTTGGCGTTGTTCTTGTGGATGACCACGAAGACGATCACGGCCAGAAGCAGCAGGAGAAGTACGCCGGTCCACATAATCCAGCGCTTGCGATACCAGGGATGGCTTGGAGATAGCTGATGATCCGCACCAATGTGCTGGACATCCGATTGATCGTCGACTCCAGACATGCAGGACTCCGCGCCCACGCACAGTTGGCAATGTGCTCTTCGCAGAATCGCTGAAGTTTGTGGCCATTGTATGCTCCCTTTTGCTCACTTCATGAGCACCTTCGGACGCGGCCTTGCGATTCCGACGCAGACAGGGAGCTAATACTGGGCTTGGTGCGCTTGTAGATGGCCTTACATGACATTGGATCATCGGTTGAGGCTCGAATACCTTATCTCACTGCTGTCCGGCTACAAGTCGAATAGGATCAATTGGTTGCCAGTATCGCCT
>CAYUJM010000138.1:0-12109 GCA_964445025.1 uncultured Occallatibacter sp.
GTCACGGCAGCTTTGAGAACTACGCACTGGCCAAGGAGCGCATCTTTGCCGCTCAACACGAGCACGACTGCGTGGTGCTGAACGCAGACAACGCGCGCGCCGCCCAGGCCGCAGCCCGCTCGGTGGCCAAAGTCTATTTCTTTTCCGTGGAGCACTCCGTGCTGCAGGGAGCGTGGGTCGAAGACGGATGGGTTCTCTACCGCGCCGGCAAGGACGAGCCCATCGAGAAGATTATGCCCTTGAGTGGCGTACCGCTCAAAGGCGCGCACAATGTTGAAAACGTGCTTGCCGCTGTGTGCGCTTCCCGCCAGGCTGGTGCTCCCGCCGAGAAGATTCGCGAGGCCATTGAGAAGTTCCAGGCCGTCGAGCATCGCCTCGAGTTTGTGGCCAAGATCAACGGCGTAGAGTTCTACAACGATTCCAAGGCCACCAACGTGGATGCGACGGCCAAGGCCGTTGCCTCCTTCTCTTCAGGCATTCATCTGATTCTGGGCGGCAAGGACAAGAACTCCGACTATACACAGCTCTCGCAACTCCTCCGGGCCCGCGTGCGCGCTGTCTACACCATCGGTTCGGCTGCGGCCAAAATCGAGTCCGAACTGCGTGGGGTGGTCTCCATTCTCTCCTGCGAGACCCTGGATAATGCGGTGAGCGCGGCAGGCTCTGCGGCGCGGCCCGGCGAAGTTGTTCTGCTGGCGCCCGCCTGCTCCAGCTTCGACCAGTTTGAGAACTACGAGCAGCGCGGCCGGGTCTTCAAGGAACTCGTGAACGAACGTCGGGGGTGGAAGGTATGGCAGCACGCGTAGGGGTGGACAAATGGCTGTTCTTCACCACGCTGGTGCTGGTGGTGGTGGGACTGGTCATGGTATTTTCCGCCTCGGCCGTGGTGGCGCAGGAGCGCTTCAATTCTCCCTATGCGTTTGTGGGCCGTCAGGCTGGCTGGGCCCTGGCCGGCGTGCTGGCCATGCTTGCACTGATGCAGGTGGACTCAAACTTCTACAAATCCCGGCAGTTCATTTATGCGGCCTTGTCCGTAACCACGCTCTTGCTGGTCGCCGTATTCTTTATGCCCGGATCGCACAACACGCATCGCTGGATTCGCTTCGGCGGCTTCTTCACTTTTCAGCCATCTGAGCTGGCCAAGCCGGTGGCAGTCCTGTTTCTGGCCTGGTTTCTGCACACCCGTCTCGACGCCATGCGCGACTGGAAGCATACACTCCTGAAAGCTGCGCTCATGCCGGTCGTCTTCATTCTGCTCATCGTCAAGGAGCCGGACCTGGGAACCGCGCTGGTGGTTGCCGGCGTCACCGGAATGATGCTGGTGCTGGCCGGAATGGAGTGGAAGTACCTGCTGGTGGGCGTGGGCGTGGCGTTGCCGCCTCTCGCCGCGCTGCTGCTGCTGGTCTCCTGGCGCATGAAGCGCATGTTGGTGTTTCTCAATCCCGAGGCCGATCCGCAGGGAGCCGGCTTCCATATCAACCAGTCGCTCATCGCCGTGGGAACCGGCGGGTTTACCGGCCGCGGCTACATGGAAGGAATGCAGAAGCTGTTTTACCTTCCCGAGGCTTCAACCGATTTCATCTTCGCCAACATCGCCGAGGAACTGGGCTTCATTGGCTCCATCGCGATTGTCATTCTGTTTGTCGTCTTCGGTGTGCGCGGTCTTCGCGCCGCTTTTCGCTCGCAGGATCCATTCGCCCGCCTGGTAGCCTTCGGCATCACCACCACGATTCTGCTGCAGGCCTTCTTCAACATCAGCGTCGTGCTTTCGCTGGTGCCCACAAAGGGAATTCCGCTGCCATTGATCTCCTCCGGCGGGACGTCCGTTTTTGTAACGCTTGCCAGCATCGGCATCCTGCTTAACATCACGCGCAAAGCGGAGTGAGAGAAACAGGGACCAAGGACTAGAACGAGCTTTGCGGTGCGTTTTGTATCAGGGCACGACTTCAGTCGTGCCGCAATGGCAGCACTATAAGGCGTAGGGCTTTAGCCCCTGAGGCGAATCGAAAGGCATAAGTTTGGCCCATCTCCGCGTACTTATCGCCGGCGGCGGCACCGGCGGCCACATTATCCCGGCCCTTGCAGTGGCCCGCGAGCTTGTCGCCCATCACGGCGCCGAGGTGCTTTTTGTCGGTACCCCGCGCGGACTGGAAAACCGCCTTGTTCCGGCCGCCGGCTTCAAGCTGCATCTGATCGAAGTCGGCCAGCTCAAGAACGTCTCCCTCATGACCCGCCTGCGGACGCTCGTCGACCTCCCGCGCAGCATCCTCGCCTGCCGTCGCCTCATCCGCGAGTTCAAGCCCGGCGTGGTCTTTGGCGTGGGCGGCTATGCCTCCGGCCCGGCCATGGCCGCGGCGCTTTGGGCGCGCGTTCCGACCATGGTCTTTGAGCCCAATGCCATGCCCGGCCTGGCCAACCGGCTGGTCGGCAAGCGCGTTCAGGCCGCAGCGGTAAACTTTCCCGCCGCCGCCCGCTGGTTCCGCAATTCTGAAGTCACCGGCATCCCCGTCCGTCCGGAATTCTTCGCTCTCCAGCCGCCAGCTAATCCCGCGCCCCACCTGCTCGTCTTTGGCGGCTCGCAGGGAGCTCGCATCTTCAATGTCCACCTGCCGCGCGTCATCCGGGCTTTGCTGGATGCCATCCCCGGCCTCACGGTGCTGCATCAGTGCGGTGCGCGTCACATCGAGTCGGCCCAGGCAGCCTATGCCTCGACAGGCGCCGATCCTGCGCGCTGGCAAGTTCAGCCGTTTCTTGATGATATGCCCGCCCGGTTTGTCGAGGCCCACCTCGTGATGGCGCGCAGCGGAGCGTCTTCCGTAGCTGAACTGGCCGCCGCTGGCAAGCCCAGCCTGCTGGTTCCCTTTGCCGCCGCCGCCGATGAACACCAGAAACGCAACGCCGAGGCCATGGTCGACGCCGGGGCAGCGGTGATGCTGGAAGAACCAGACTTGGACGTTCCAGGCAGGCTGCTGGAGACGCTGACCGGGCTGCTCAAAGATCCCCAAAGACTGACGGCGATGGGAGCCGCTGCGCGGACCCAGGCCCATCCCGATGCCGCCGAGCGCATTGCCAACCGCCTGGCCGAACTGGCTGTGCAGGACTAAGGTCTACGGGAAAGCTGACAAGGCAGCAGGGAAGCCCTCACGGCTTTTCCCACAAACACAAAGCCCGCTCGCCGAAGCGAACGGGCTTTGTGTGGGATCCTCGCAGAGATCTGGGGCGAGCTGCGGAGACCTCCGATCTTACCGGTGTCCGCCGCCACCGCCGCCGTGGAAGCCACCTCCGCCACCGCCATGGAAGCCGCCGCCACCGAACCCACCGCGGGCTCCGCCGCTAAATCCACCGCGAGCTGCAGGGGCTCCGCCGCGTGCTACTCCACCACCGTAAGCGCGTGCACCGCCGCCGTAGCCTGGACGTGCACCGCCATAGGCGCCGCGTCCGCCATAGCCATAGCCGCCGCGACCGTAGCCGTAACCGCCCCGGCCGTATCCATATCCGCCGCGATAACCGTAGCCGCCCCATCCATGGCGCCAGCCCCAGCCGTACCATGGGCCAACACCCAGGAACACGCCGCCGTAAAACCAGCTAGGCCCGTAATAACCGTAGGGAGCGCAGGCATAGGGATAATAGGAGTAATAGCCCCATTCGCATGCCGGCGGACCGTAATCCACAGGGGCTTCGGCGACCGCGGGTCCAACTCCCACTCCCACTGCCACTTGAGCATTTGCCGCTGCCGCGAATGGCAGGGCCAGAAGCATCGCACACAGAACCAGGCGCAAACTCCGCATAAATCCTCCTTGTGCTTTTCTGCCCTGTCCTGTTCTATCCGGCCCAGGGGAATCCGGAGTCATCCTCCGTCTTCAGCACCCGCCGGCTTCCGAGCTTCTCACCCCGCCGGCTTCTGTTCATTAGAACAACATTCCCGCGGATAAGTTGCGGTCCTTTCAGAAGAATCGCCCAGGCCCACGGAACGGGCGAGGCTATTATGGGCTGGCTAAGGGTACTTACGCGCAATCTGTGCCGGAGCTCGGCCCTGAAGGCGGCGTATCACCCACAAAAGAACAGCCCCTCCGGTTGGGAGGGGCTGCGTTCTGCAGGCGACCAGGCAGAGTAGATTACCTGCGGAAACGTCCACGGTAAGGGACGAAATGACGGTCAAAGCCGCGGTCGTAGCGAACGATCGGTCCCAACACTCTGCCGCCGCCGAAGTGCCAGTACCCGGGGACCCAATAGCCGTTGGCCATGTAGCCCGCAGTCCATATATATCCGGGGCCAGGGCAGGGCGGAACGTAAGCCACCGGTCCGCGCACATAAACTCCAAATTCGGCCGCTTGCACCGGTGTCGTTCCAAGGGTCGCCGCGCCAGCCACCATCGCTGCACCTAACATCCAATTCTTCATGCTGCCCATAACCCCATCCTTCCAGCCGGCTGTTTGCAAAGTCCGGCCCGGCTTCCTTCCGGTTCGGGGCTTGTCTCTTACTGCCCCTCCGGCGAGCCGGTTATGTCCTGATTCAACGGGGGTTGGGACAAAAGGTCGCGCTGTTCAAACGAAAATAAATCAGCGCAACTTTCTCGAAGAATGGGGTTTATGGCAGTCCCGCGTGCTCGCCTGATGGCCTGTTGCGCCTCGGTGGTACATTGGAGTTTCGCCCTCCATGTTCACCACATCTCAGCACGCGCACTTCATCGGTATCGGCGGCATCGGCATGAGCGGCATTGCCGAGATTCTCCTCAACCTGGGCATCCAGGTCTCCGGCTCCGACCTGCGCCGCAGCCCCGTCACAGACCGCCTGGCCAGCCTGGGCGCCACCATCTTTGAAGGCCACGAGGCAAGCCACATTGCCGGGGCTACGGTGGTGGTCACGAGCTCTGCCGTCAGCCCCTTGAACCCCGAGGTGCTGGAGGCGCATGCCCACAAGATTCCCGTAATTCAGCGCGCTGAGATGCTGGCCGAGCTCATGCGCTTGAAATACGGCATCGCCATTGCCGGCATGCACGGCAAAACGACAACTACATCCATGGTCGCCTCGGTGCTGGCAGCCGGCGGCCTCGATCCGACTGTGGTGGTGGGCGGCCGTGTCGACGCGCTGGGCTCGAACGCCCGTCTCGGCACCACGCAGTATCTCGTAGCCGAAGCCGACGAAAGCGATCGCTCATTCCTCAAGCTCTCACCCATTCTCGCCGTGGTCACCAATCTGGATCGCGAGCACATGGACTGCTATCGCGATATGGCCGATGTGGAGCGCGCCTTTCTCGACTTCATGGACAAAGTGCCGTTCTACGGAGCAGTTACCGCCTGCCTCGACAATGCATTGCTCAAGGGAATCCTGCCCCGCGCCCGCCGCCGTGTTTTCACTTATGGAGTTTCCGCCGAAGCCGACTATCGCCTCGAGTTTCTCGCCCCCGTCCAGGGGCGTTTTGCGCAGTTTCTGGTTCATACCGCAGAGGGGCCGCTTGGCCCGTTCGAGCTCCGTGTCCCCGGGCGCCACAACGTGCTGAACGCTACTGCAGCGGTCGCCATCGCCTGCCAGCTCGATGTTCCCGCCGACAGGATCGCCGAGGGGCTCAGTCACTTTCGCGGCGTCGACCGGCGATTCCAGTTGCGTGGCCAGGCACGCGGCATCACTGTTGTCGACGACTATGGCCACCATCCCACGGAGATTCGCGCCACTCTGGCCGCTGCGCGGGAGTGCGGCTATAAGCGCATCCATGTGGTATTTCAGCCGCACCGGTACACGCGCACGCTCGATCTCCTCGACCAGTTTGGCGGCGCCTTTGCGGATGCCGATACAGTGACGGTGCTGCCCATCTACGCCGCCAGCGAAGAACCCATTCCCGGCGTAACGGCGGAGGCATTGGCAGTGAGAGTCGAAGGGCCGCAGACGCAGTTTGTCTCCGACTTCGCAGCAGCCGTCGCCGCAGTCACCGCTCAAGCAACGGAAGGCGACCTGATCCTCACCCTCGGCGCCGGCAACGTAAGCCAGCTTGCCCCGCAGATTCTCATCAGTCTGGAGGCGGAATGGAAAGCCGCGGTGAGCGCGCTGGATGCGACGGGAACGGTCTGATTGCTGCGCGCGGGCCGGCTAACTCCTGGTTGAGATTCTGAACACGAGGCTGGTGGGGAATTGAAGCTAAGTATTCAAGAGCAGTTCGGCCAGATCGACATCTATATCTTCGATCAAATCCTGCGCGGAAACATCGAGCCCGGAATGCGCGTTCTCGACGCCGGTTGCGGTTACGGGCGCAACCTCGTGCATCTGCTGCGCGAAGGGTGCGAGGTATTTGCAATCGACGAGAATACCGAAGGCGTAGAGCATGTGCGCAAACTGTCTGCATCGCTCCAGACCGGCTTACCCGCGGCGAATTTCCGGGTGGGCCCGATTGACGGGATGCCGTTCCCGGATGATTTTGCGGATGTGGTGCTGTGCAGCGCGGTCCTTCATTTTGCGCGGGACGATGCGCATTTTCGCGGTATGCTGGCCGAACTCTGGCGTGTGCTCAAGCCGGGCGGGATGCTGTTCTGCCGCCTGGGCTCGCGTATTGGAATGGAATTCGAACCCGTGCGCGGAAACATATTCCGCATTGGCGACGGTTCCCACTGGTTCCTGGTGGACCAGGCGATGCTGCTCGCACTTACTGAAGAGCTGAACGCGGTGCTGGTTGACCCCTTGAAGACCACCATCGTCCAGGACTATCGCTGCATGACAACGTGGGTGCTGCGCAAGCGGAGAGGCTGAAGCAGCGGTGCGGAGACGCACATGGCAAAGCTTCGCAGGCTGGTATGATTCCTGCGGAAATCTGCACGGAGTTTTAAGGAGCATCTATGGCGCAAGGTTCACGCAGGGGATTTTTAAAAGCAGCTTCGGCAACAGCCGCGGCAATCACGCTCACCAGGCAGATTCCCGCGTGGGCTGCGGTTGCAGCATCTGGGCCTGTGAAAGTGTGGGCTACCTTTCGCGACCGGCGCTACGCGGCGGGCGACAACCTGGTCTGGAAACCGGTAAACGCGGTCCAGGCCGACACCATTGTGATCGACCCCGGCGCGGCCCGCCAGGAAATCCTCGGCTTCGGCGGCGCGCTCACTGACGCCACCTGTTACCTGCTCAGCCAGATGAAGGACGACGAGCGCCAAGCGGTGATGCACGACCTGTTCGCTCCCGGCGAGATGGCTCTCAATGTGTGCCGCACCTGTATCGGAGCCAGCGACTACTCGCTGACGGCCTACAGCTTCGACGAGAGCGCAGAGCCCGATCCTGAGCTGAAAAAGTTCTCCATCGATCACGACAAGGCGTATATTCTGCCCGTCCTCCGCGAAGCGCGCAAGGTCAACCCGGAGCTGTTTCTCTTCTCGTCGCCGTGGAGCCCGCCGGGATGGATGAAGCCGAACGGTTCCATGCTGGGCGGCGGCATGCGCAAGCTCAGCTTTCCACCTTACGCGCGCTATTTCCTTAAATTCCTTGAAGGGTACAAGGCGGAGGGCGTCGCGATCGATGCGGTCACGGTGCAGAACGAGGTGGATGCCGAGCAGGATGGGCGGATGCCAGCCTGCCTGTGGGCGCAGGAAGAAGAGATGGACTTCGTAAAAGACCATCTGGGCCCCGCGTTGCGCAAGGCCGGCATACCGACAATGATCTGGGTTCTCGATCACAACTACAACCTGTGGGGCCGGGCCATCGGCGAACTGAGCGACCCCGCGGTCTACGAGTTCGTTGACGGCATTGCCTGGCACGGTTACGTCGGCGAGCCCTCATCCATGACCCGCGTGCACAATGCCTTTCCTCAAAAGAGCGCCTATTGGACCGAAGGCGGGCCCGACATTGCCGCTCCCGACTACCAGACCGATTACACGCGCTGGGCCGACACCTTCAACGGCATCCTGCGAAACTGGGCGCGCTGCATTACCTCGTGGAACATCGCCCTCGACGAGAAGGGCAAGCCGAACATCGGCCCGTTCTCGTGCGGCGGGGTCATCACGGTGGAGAACGGCACGCACAAGATCACGCGCAGCGGCCAATACTGGGCATTTGCCCATTTCTCCCGCCATATCCGCCGCGGTGCCAGGGTGATTGCCACCAATGGCGTAGGGGACGGCGCAGGGAAGGGAAGCGCTGCCGGAGTTTCGCACGCCGGCTTCCGCAACCCGGATGGCAGCTATGTAGTGGTGCTTGCCAATCGCGGCACGGAGACCCGTGTGCAGCTGGTGATGGGATCGAGCGCCCTGGATCTCGATCTGCCCGCCGACTCCGTTCACACGCTGCAGTGGGCCTAAGAACCCAGAAGAAACGCGATTTGAGGACTTTCAACCCGCTCCAACGTTCCGTGCCCCATCCTTGCGGCTTTTCTCTGCCGCAAGGCTGGGATCCCGCAACCCTCTGCTTCCCTGTCGACCCAGCCGACTCGCTGACGTTCTCCGTTCGGCGATTCATTCGCGCTTTTTGCCAAGTGGGGATGAGGTCACGAGCACCAGGCGGTCTTTCTCGGAATCGGTCTTTGGACAGGTTCCGGAAATGAGTGAGGGGTTCAACTGAGCTCTGCTTCTGCCCGGTAACAACCTGGGTTCCCCCCGTCCCTCTGCGGAAAAAGCCCCTGAGACCGCAGGCTATAGTGAAATCTGGCGACTCTCACGACCCTGCTCAGGCGTGAATAACCAAGGTAGAAACCAATCCCGGCCTCTGATTTGGGAGGATGAAGCGCCCGGCGAATCCCGCTTCCGCCGCGTGCAGGCAGGCGTGCCCCCCAACGGGCGCGCACTGCCAGGCATGCCTCTGGAGATGAGAGACCCGGACGACGATGAGTCCGTGCCATTCGGAGCAGAGCGGTTTGGTGAGCCGAGCGGCCCCTGGTGGCGTCCGGCGTCGACTTTGGGACGCGTCTTTCTGGGGCTGGGAGCTCTGATTGTTCTTGGTGGATTCACGGCCGGCGTCCTTGGTTTGAAGACGTACTTGAGTCGCGACTCCCGCTTCCGAATTGCCGGAGCCGGCGACATTGAGGCCACCGGGCTGACCGAAGTGAGCCGCGCTGAGGTGCTTCCCGTCTTCGGCGAAGACCTCGGCCGCAACATCTTTTTTGTTCCGTTGAACGAACGGCGCAGGCAGCTGGAGGCGATTCCGTGGGTCGAACATGCCACGGTTATGCGGCTGCTTCCTGACCGGATTCGAGTCTCGGTTGTTGAGCGGGAGCCGGTTGCGTTCGTGCGCCAGGGACAGCAAGTTGGCCTGGTAGACCCGGAGGGTGTGCTGCTCACCATGCCGGCGGCTGTGATGGCCCAGCACCATTACTCATTTCCGGTGGTCACCGGCCTGAAACCCGGTGATCCGTTGTCCGTGCGCAAGATGCGCATGGCCGTCTACCAGCGCATGTTGGCGGAGTTGGACGCCAACAATCAGCACCTCTCCGAACAGATCTCTGAGATCGATCTCACCGATGCGCAGGATGCCCGTGTATTGATGCCTGAGCAGGGCGCGGACATCCTGGCGCATTTTGGCGATGACCAGTTTCTGGAGCGCTACCAGCGATACAAGGCGCACATTGCCGAGTGGCGCCAGCAGTATCCCAAGTTGGCAGCGGTCGATCTTCGCTATGACAACCAGGTCGTGCTGGAGATGACGCCCGGAACAAGCGCCGTCGCGGCCACCGTGGATGGGCCGGCAGCGGCCCCCGGAACAGGCGATGCGGCAACGGCAAAATCATCGCCTGAAGTAAGCGCGACGGCGCAAGCGAAAGATGCCGGCGACAGAAAACCGGCGCCGAGCAAGCCGGAGGCCAGCGCCAAACCGGCCAGGGATGCGACGGTACAGCATCCCGCGGCCAAACAACACGCGGCTGAAGCGCCAAAGAGCTCAACGCATAAGGCGGTCTCAGTAGAAACGCTGGCCGCCCGGCAAAGGGCAGCCCGCGCAGCTCGTGAAAAGGCCGCGCACGAGAAGGCGGAACGAGAAAGGAAACGCGCGGCCGAGCAGCACGCCGCGCTGAACGGAAACCGGCAGAATCCCTCTGCAACAACCCAGGCAGCAGCCTATACGGCGCAGGGGCAGTAAACGCGATGAGCCAGAAACAGGACAACCTGATCGTCGTGTTGGACATTGGCAGCGCGTACACGCGCGTCCTTGCTGGCGACCTGAACGAGGGCGCATTGCGCTACCGCGGCCATGGGGTGGTGGAGTCGGCGGGCATGCGCAAGGGGCTCATCAGCGACCTGTCCCCGGCTGCCAAAGCCGTGAAGGCGGCCAACGAGCAGGCCGAGCGGGTAGCGCGCGCCAACATCGACGAGTGTGCCGTAGGCGTCGGCGGGCCGCATATTCGCGGTATCAATACCAACGGCGGATTTGAGCTGGGCAGCCGCATGCGCGAGATTACCCGCGAAGATGTGCGCACCGCTGTCGAGCGCGCCCGCGCCGTTGAGCGGCCGCCGGACAGGGAAATCCTGCATCTGCTTCCGCGCCAGTTCATCCTCGACGGCCAGCCCGGAATCTTCGATCCCGTGGGCATGGTGGGTGCGCGACTGGAAGTGGATTTGCATATCGCCACCTGCTCCGGCTCCGCACTGCAAAGCACCGTGACCTGCGCCAACCGCGCGGGCCTCGAAGTCACCGAGGCGGTGCTGGAGTCGATCGCCTCCGCTGAAGCCACGCTCTCTGCCGACGAGCGCGAACTGGGCGTTTGTCTCCTTGATATCGGCGCACACTCCAGCGACCTTGCGGTCTTCTTCGAGGGCGCTGTGGCGCATACAGCCTCGATTCCCATCGGCGGCCAGCACTTCACCAACGACCTTGCCGCGGGACTCAATATGCCCGTTGCTCAGGCCGAAGAACTCAAGCGCCAGTACGGACACGCCGTTGTAACCTCAGTGCCGCAGTTGGCGGAGATCGAGATAGCCAACCCGCAGCCGCAAGCCCTGAGCCTGCGCTCCGTCGCTGAGATCCTCGAGCCGCGTGCTCGCGAGCTGCTGTATTTCGTCAAGGAGAGCCTGCGCCAGGGCGCAGTTTTCGAGGCGCTGGGCGCTGGATGTGTCCTCACCGGCGGCGGCGCCATGTTGCCCGGCATGTTGGACGTTGTCGAAAGCCAGCTCCGTGTTCCTGCGCGGACGGGACTTCCCGTGCGCCTTTCGCAGATGCCCGGCGAACTGGTTCAACCCGGATTCTCCACAGCCATTGGAATGCTTTTGTATGCCCACCGCACGCGGGTTACGCGGGCGGCGGAAAATGACACTCTGCGCGCCAAGCTGCGCGCCATTTTTGCAGCCAGTTTTTAACCTAACAGGAGGCCGTGCCGCTATGGAACACGACAACAATCAAGCCGGAGAGATGCGCATTCAGTACCACGAAGAGCCTTTGCGCGGCGCACGCATCAAGGTCATCGGCGTGGGCGGCGGCGGGGGAAACGCCGTCAACCGCATGATCCAGGCGCGCATGGAAGGCGTGGAGTTTATCGCCGCCAACACTGACGTGCAGGCGCTCAAGCTATCGCAGGCGCCGGTCAAGCTCCAGTTGGGTGTCCGCCTGACCAGCGGACTCGGCGCCGGAGCCAACCCCGACGTGGGCCGCCGTGCGGCGCTCGAAGACTCGGAAAAGATCATTGAAGCCCTCGAAGGTGCCGACATGGTCTTCGTCACCGCCGGCCTGGGCGGCGGAACGGGTACCGGCGCGGCGCCTGTAATCGCCTCGCTGGCCAGCGAGATGGGCATTCTCACCGTCGCGGTCATTACCCGGCCCTTCGGCTTTGAAGGCAAGCGCCGCCTGCAACAGGCCGAGCGCGGCCTCAAAGAGCTGCTTGAAAGCGTCGATACCATGATCGTCATCCCCAACGAGAAGCTGCTCGCCGTGGCCAAAGATGCCGGCTTCTTTGAGAGTTTCCGCATCGCCGACGACGTGCTGCGCCAGGGCGTGCAGGGAATCAGCGACATCATCACCATCAGCGGCATCATCAACCGCGACTTTGCCGACGTAAAGACGACCATGGCCGGCATGGGCCATGCGGTCATGGGGACGGCGGTGCGCGCTGGAACCAATCGCGCCATCGAGGCGGCCCAGGCCGCCATGGCCTCGCCGCTGCTTGAGGCCGGCGCCATCGACGGCGCGCGCGGCATCCTCATCAACATCACCGGCTCCA
>CAYUJM010000139.1:0-11988 GCA_964445025.1 uncultured Occallatibacter sp.
TTACCAGTACTAATCGCCCGTTCGGCTTGTCCATAGAATTAACTCCGCGCAGTAGCACTCGCGGATGCTCTTCTAAACAAGCCTTGTAATACCAATCAATTTCGTTGCAAAAGTTTTGTAAGTCGATAGCTTTATCAGCTTAGAAGTGCAAAGTTTTTGGCGCCAGATTGCAGTCCGCGTTCCTATGGAATTCAAAACAGAAATGTCTTGATCCAATAGATGCTGCGGCAGGCTGCGGGCAACCACCCGCCAAGCGCCTTCAAGTTTGCCGGTGACCATACTGCGAGGGATCACCCGTTCCCATCCCGAACACGGAAGTTAAGCCTCGCTGGGCCGATGGTACTGCACGGGCGACTGTGTGGGAGATTAGGTGATCGCCGGCAATAATATCGAACAGAAAAGCCCTGCTTAAGAAGCAGGGCTTTTCTGCGTTTGGGCTGTATTTCTTACCGCTTGACCGGTCCCGCGGCGCGGACCTCGTCCGGCACGTCGAACTGCTGGAAGTTAGCCTCAAAGCGGGCAGCAAGATCGGCAGCCTGCACGTCATAGGCGGCCTTATCCGCCCACGCGTTCCGCGGATTCAAGATCTCCGATGGCACGCCGGGGCAGCTCACAGGGATATGCAGGCCAAAGGCGGGTTCGGTGACGAATTCCACCCCATCCAGGAGACCATCTAGGGCGGTGTCCACCAAAGTGCGGGTGATTTTGAGACTCATGCGCTTGCCGACGCCGAAGCGGCCTCCGGACCATCCCGTATTCACCAGCCAGCACGCGGCCTCGTGCTGCTTGAGCCGTGCGCCGAGCATCTCCGCGTAGACGTGCGGTGCGAGCGGCAAAAAGGGCGAGCCGAAGCAGGCGGAAAACTCGGGCACCGGGTCGGAGCCCATGCCGGCCTCTGTCCCTGCCAGCTTGGCCGTATACCCGGAGAGGAAATGGTACATCGCCTGTTCCGGCGTGAGACGGGCGATCGGCGGGAGCACACCGAAGGCATCGGCAGCCAGAAACATCACGTTCCGGGGATGTCCCCCCACCCCTGGAATCATAGCGCTCTCAATAAAATCAACCGGATAGGCTGCGCGTGTGTTCTCCGTGAGTTGAATGTCCTTGTAATCCGGCTGGCAAGTCGCGGGATCCAGGATTACATTTTCCAGCACCGAACCGAAGCGGATGGCGCGATAGATCTGCGGCTCCTTTTCTTCGCTCAGGTCTACGCATTTGGCATAGCACCCGCCCTCGAAGTTGAAAATGCCAGAAGTACTCCAGCCGTGCTCGTCGTCGCCGATCAGCCGCCGCGCGGGGTCAGCCGAGAGAGTTGTTTTACCGGTTCCCGACAGACCAAAGAAAAGAGCGGTCACGCCGTCTGCTCCGACATTCGCCGAGCAGTGCATCGGCAGAACGTCCCGCCGTGGCAGCAGGAAGTTCATCACGCCGAAGATCGATTTCTTCATCTCGCCGGCATATTTCGTGCCGCCAATCAGCACAATGCGGCGCGTAAAATCGGCCAGGATGAAGGTCGAGGTGCGGGTTCCGTCGCGATCTGGCTCGGCCTGGAACTCCGGCGCCGCAATCACGGTGAACTCCGGCTGATGCGTCGACAACTCGGCGGCATCCGGACGAACGAAGAGCTGCTGCACAAACAGCGCATGCCACGCGTACTCGGCAATCACTCGGATGGGCAGCCGGTAATTTGGATCGGCTCCGCAGTAGAGATCCTGAACAAAGAGATCGCGTTCCCCCATGTGAGCCAGCACGCGCTCCAGCAGCGCGTCAAACTTGGCGGAAGCGAACGGCTGGTTCACGCGCCCCCAGTCCACCGAACCATGGGTGACGGCGTCGTCGACGGTGAACTTGTCGCGTGGGCTGCGCCCGGTGCGCGCGCCGGTCGTGGCCACCAGAGCGCCGTTCGACGCCAGGCGGGCTTCGCCGCGCAGCAGCGAGCTCTCCACCAGGTGGGCAGCCGGCAGATTGCGGTGCACCTGAGGCCCGCTTGCAAGCGCCCGCACCGCCTCTGTGATTGAGAGACTTGCCATACACAGAACTCCTTAAGCAGAAAAACCACGGAAAATGACAGAAATCTCATTGTGCCATGAGAGCGGGTGTTCGGGCAGGTGCTATCTGTCACACTCTGCGCCCGCCCTGCCCATCTCTCTTCCCTTGACAATCTAGGAGAGCACGGGTATTTTCTTTCCTAGAGCGTCAAGGAGAGCCCGCGATGGACTTGGGAAAGCAAGGCAAGCAACCGGATCTACTGCAAGGAACGCTGGATCTGCTCATCCTGAAGGCTGTTTCGCTGGGCCCTTTGCATGGCTACGGAGTGTTGTTGCGGATTCAGCAAATCTCCGGCGAGGAATTGGTCATCCAGCAGGGCTCGCTGTATCCCGCACTCTACCGGCTCGAGCACCAGGGCGCCATCGCCAGCGAGTGGGGCGAGAGCGAGAACAACCGCCGCGCGAAGTATTACAGCCTGACCGCGCTGGGCCGCGAGCGGCTTTCTGAAGAAACAGGAAAATGGAACCGCATGGCGGGCATCATCGGCACCATCTTGAGCGCAACGTAAAGGCAGGGACAGGGGACTAGGAGAGTTATGAGCCTGCGTACATTTGTTGCCCAGATCTTTGCGCAGCCAAAGTCCTGGCTCCGCGCTGTGGTTCGTCGCAACCGGCTTGAGTCGGAGATGCAGGCGGAACTGGCTTGCCACCTTGAGGCGCTCACCGCCGACCTCATGCGCGCGGGGCATTCGCCGGATGAGGCGGCGCGCCGTGCGCGCATCGCGCTGGGTGCGATGACGGTGAACAAAGAAGGCATGCGTGCCTCTCTCGGCCTGCGCTGGTGGGACGAGTTCTGGGCCGACTTGCGCTATGCGGCGCGGATGCTGCGCAAGAGTCCAAGTTTCACGCTCGTGGCCACACTTTCGCTGGCGCTGGCCATTGGCGCCAACACCACGATCTTCTCCGTCGCCAAGCAATTGCTGTACGAACGGCTCAATGTGCCCCATGCGGCCGATTTGCGCTTGCTGTCGTGGACGGCAACGGAACAGCACATGGCTGTGCACTCGATTTGGGGCGACTACGACCCGCTGCCGGGCGGCCTTAGAGCCAGCACGGCATTTTCTTATCCAGCCTACCAGCAACTGCGTGCCGAAAATCGCGTGCTTGACGACCTGTTCGCATTCAAGGAGACGGAAATGAATGCGACGATTCTTGGCGAGGCTGAGCGAGTTCAAACAGAGATGGTTTCGGGCAATTATTACGCGGCACTGGGCGTGGTGCCGCAGTTGGGCAGGACGATTCAGCCGTCGGATAACGTGACGTCGGGCGGCGGGCCGGTGGCCGTGATCAGCGAAGGGCTATGGGAGCAGCAATTTGGCCGTTCGCCGCTGGTGCTGGGCCAGACGATCATGCTGAACGACACTCCACTAACGATTGTCGGTGTGAACCCACCGGGATTCACGGGCGCGAAGAATGTGCAGCAATCGCCGGACGTATTCGTACCCCTGACCATGCAGCCGCTGGTGCAGCCGCATGTGCGCTTTGGCGGGTCGATTCTGACGAGTACGCGCGAATGGTGGGTGAATGTGATGGGCCGAGCCAGGCCGGGTGTGAGCGACGCTGCGGCGCAGGCGGCCCTGGATGGGCAATTAGGAGCTTTGGTGCGCGGAACCATGCCGGTGAGGCCGAATGAGGATCTGCCGAGGATGGTTCTGCGCGATGGAAGCCGGGGGCTCTTTGAACAGCGCCAAACCTTCGCCAAGCCTATGGCTGTTCTCATGACGCTCGTTGGGTTTGTCTTATTCCTGGCGTGCGCCAATGTGGCCAACCTGATGCTGGCGCGAGGCGCGCAGCGGCAGAGGGAGATGAGCGTGCGGCTGGCGCTGGGCGCGGGGCGGGCGCGCATTTTGAGGCAAATGTTGGTCGAGAGCCTGCTGTTGGCGGGGTTGGGCGGCACGGGCGGGCTGCTGCTGGGGTATGTGGGGCGCAACACAATTCCCAAGATGACCGAGAACGCCTGGGAACGCAGCAGCTTTCAAATTCATTTCGATTGGAAGGTCTTTGCGTTTACCGCAGCGGTAACGATTGCGACCGGATTGCTGTTTGGGCTGGCGCCGGCACTTGCTGCCGCGCGAGCGGAGGTGACCCATGGACTGAAGGAGAGCGCGCAGACGACGACACGGCGGCGCAAAGGCATGGGCAGCAAGGTGCTGGTGGGCTTCCAGATTGCACTGTCGACGTTGCTGGTGATTGGCGCGGGCCTGTTTTTGCGCACGCTCGCGGGGCTGAGCCAGGTTCAGGTGGGATTCCGCACAGACCATTTGCTGCTGGTTGAGATCAACCCTCCGGAAACGAAATATCCGTCGGGAAAGGATATTGCGCTTCACGAGCGACTGGAGCGCGCGATGGGCGCAATACCTGGAGTGGATTCGGTGGCTCCGGCTTTGGAAGCCTACGCCTCAGACGACACGTCAAAGACGAATTTCTTACCCCAGGGAGAGTCCTACAACCCCGAAAAGGGGCAGGCGGAATATTACAACCTGGTAGGTACCCGATTCTTTGAAACTCTGGGGGTTCCGATCATTGCCGGGAGGGCGTTTGGTGAGCAGGATACGGAGAGTTCTCCCAGGGTCGGGGTGATCAACGAGAGCCTGGCGCGGAGTAGATTTCCGGGACAGAATCCGATCGGCAAGCGTTTTGTGACGGACTCGCACGACATGGACGGGCGAAACGGAACGTTGGCCAAGGCGGGAATTTTGATCGTGGGCGTTTGCGGGGACACGCGCTACTCCAACCTGCGCAACGAGCCGCCGCCGCAGTTCCTGTTGCCTTACGTGCAACAGACGGATGTAGGCGGGATGACGTATGAGATTCGATCGAGGATGAAGCCGGAAGCGATTGTGCCTGCCCTGCGCAAGGTGGTGCAGCAAGTGGATCCGGGACTGCCGTTGGTGAACGTGCGGACGCAGGACGAGCAGATTGCAGCGGACCTGATTCAAGAGCGGGTTTTTGTGACGCTCACGTCGGGCTTTGGCGTGCTGGCGTTGGCGCTGGCCTGTGTGGGCATTTACGGAATCATGGCCTACTCAGTCGCCAATCGCCGCAACGAGATCGGGATTCGGATGGCGCTGGGAGCGCAGCCGCGCCAGGTGCGCGGCATGATCCTGCGTGAAAGCACGTGGCTCGCGGCAGCGGGAATTGTCGCCGGTGTGGGCGCGGCGCTGATGCTCACGCGGCTTGTGAAGTCGATGCTCTACGGCATTCAGCCGGACGACCCACTCACGATGGCCGCTGCCGTATCGATCCTGCTGGTGGTTGCCCTGGCGGCAAGCTGGATTCCCGCGCGGCGCGCAGCCGGCGTGCAGCCGATGGAAGCGCTGCGGCACGAATGAGGCGGGGACCAGGGATAAGGGAATAGGGATTAGGGAACAGAATTCGCACAAAGGCAGCGCGGATATCAACGCCTCAAGATGAGTTCCCGCTGAGTGATCGACACTGAATGCGGCTATTCAGCTCCCTGATCCCTATTCCCTGCTTTTACGCAATCACGGGCAGACTGGGCATTGCGCCCAATCCTTTTGCTTCTTCCACCACGGCATCCAGATGCTCCAGTACCTCGGCCACCGTCATGGTGTAGATCTCGCGGCGGGAATCGTAGCCTTCCACGATGAGCTGCTTCAAATAGCGTCCGGCAATTTGAGCGGCAAGCTGGTCGGTGATTACCTTCCCGCTGCGCTGCTTCTGCTGGCCCCACGCATCGAGAGGCAGAGCAATCCACATGGGACGGCCGTTTACGTCGAAGCGGACATCCACGGCATCTGCGTGGCGGGTAGCGATGGCCACCATGGTCCCCTTCCAGCGGCAGTGCAGGTCTTCGCCGCTCCAGCGGTCGGTGATGTGGAAGTCTTCGTACATACAGTAAGCCTATCGCTCCCGGCGCGGATCGGCAAGGGAGACCGGGAGCGCAGGCAGGGTTCTTCATCCGGGGCACGTATCGTCGGTACCATGACGGACGAGTGGACGGTTCCAACGCCTGGACCTGTTCCGCCTCTCCAGGCTGCCGATGAACCCGTCAGGGGAAGCGCTCATCATGCAGATCACTCTCACAATTTCCGACGAAATTGTCCGCGAAGCTGGGGCCCGCGGTCTTCCGGTTGTCGATTTTGTTGAATTGCTCGTGGACAAGGGACTGGGTGCCGTTAAGGAACGGCCGGTGCTGAACAGCGCCATCGAGCGTATCCGTGCCCTTCGTTCCACGGCAATAGAAAGCAAGAGATAGGGCTCGATCGCAGGGTCAAATGCCCGTCCCCGGTGGACGCTGCTCTTGGCGCGCTGATAGACTGGTAGGGTTGCAGTGGAAGTGCCGTAAAGCGTACAAGCCCGCCTGCAAGTCGATTCGACCAAGGACAAGAAGAATCCCGTGGATACTCAAACCCGTCACGCCCTGAAAAAGGACAAGTTTGCTCAGGCCACCGCCTCCAGCGTCAGCTGGGTAAGCGGTCACCGCTCCGGCGTTCTGCGCTGGGCCATTGCTGCAGTCGTGGTTCTTGCCCTGGTGGTTGGCGGCCTGGCCTATTGGAACGTACGTACCACCGCTGCCGACAGCGCCCTGGGCGCCGCGCTGGACACCTACGACGCAAGCCTGGCCATCCCTGGCGCGCCGCCTGAGAACGGCGTCTACGCCACCGCCGCCGAACGCTCCCGCGCCGCGAACAAGCAATTTGTCGCCGTGGCGCAGCAGTTTGGCTGGCTGCCGGACGGCGCCAAGGCGCACTACTTTGCCGGCATTACCTACCAGGAAATGGGTCAGACCGCCTCCGCCGAGTCGGAACTGAAGATCGCCGTTGCATCGTGGGACCACAATCTCTCCAACCTGGCTAAGCTGGCGCTGGCGGGAATTTACCAGCAAACCGCCCGCAACCAGCAGGCCATCGATCTCTACAATCAGCTGGCCGCCAAGCCTTCTGAGACGGTTTCAGCCACTGTGGCGCAGCTTGACCTTGCCAACCTGTATGCAACCTCCGGCAAGCAGGACATGGCTCGCGCTCTGTGGGCCAAGGTCAAGGACAGCGACAAGGATGGCGCCGCCGGTTCCATCGCCGCACAGAAGCTGGCCGGTAAGCAGTAAATAGCTGGCAATTCGATCCGAACCGCTCGCGGAGCCCCGCCATGGGTTTCGCGAGTTTTTCTTTGGGGCGTCTCCTCCCGATGCCGGGGCCTCAAGCCGCCGAATTCGGCTATTCCGTCCGGCCGGTATAGCATTTTGAGCATTTTCACTCCTGCCTGCGTCTGGTTCGTATGAGCGCCAGCCAGGCAGTATTCTCAGGTTGGATGGAGATTCCGGAAACCACCGTGCACGATCGAGCCCGTCCCCAAGCGGACCGTACTCATGCCGATGAGGAGGCACTTGCGGCACTGGTCAGCCAGTACGCAGGTACGCTCTATCGCGTGGCCTTCTCGGTCCTGCGCAACGCGTCCGACGCTGAAGACGCCGTGCAGGAGGCGTTTCTGCGTGTGCTGCGCCATCGCGACACGCTGGCCGAGGTGCGCGACCAGCGCGTCTGGCTCATCCGCATTGTGTGGAATATCGTGCTCGACCGTAAGCGCCGCGCCAAGACCCGGCCGGAGACCGACGATGTGGCGGAACTGGTCCGGGTGCTCCCCTCGGAAGGCCTCAGCGCCGAGGAGCGCGCCGCGGCCGCGCAGCATCACGCCCATGTGCTGGCCTGCGTGGAGCAACTGCCCGCCAAGGAGTGCCAGGTGCTCATGCTCTCCGCCTTCGAAGAGCTCAACAGCGTGGAGATTGCCTCGGTGCTGGGGATCACCGAGTCGAGCGTGCGTTCGCGCCTGTTCCGGGCGCGGAATCTGATGGCAGAGTTGCTCAACCATGAAAGGAAGTAGCCAGGGATCAGAAGTTGGATGTCGGTGGCATGGCTAGGGGGAGTTTCCCATGAATTACATAAATAAGAATGGACTTTCGAACGATTCCGGTGCTGGTGAAGCAGAGGAAACGCTGCGTCTGATTGCGCGTCTTCCCGCTCCGGAGGGGTTGGAGGATCGTGTCCAGGCAGGTTTGGTTGGCGCCTCGCGCAGGGCTCGCGTTCTTGCCTGGCCCGCGGCATCGGCTCTGGCGGGCGGATGGCTGCGGGCTGCAGCCGCGGCAGCCATTGTTTTTGTAGTCGCCGGCGGCGGTTGGGGAATCTACTCGCGCGTTCAGCCGGGTCGACCGGCGCACGGCGTTGCCGGGCCGCACATCGCCGGTCCGGGGGAATTCACCGAAGGCGGGGCCGTCCGCAGGCCCCAAACGCTTGTGGGGCCAGTGGTGACGCCTCCAGATACGGCTGAGAAACCCAAGCCCAAGGCTACAACCAGGCCCGACGCAACGGCCGCGTCCAGCACCGGCTCCAGGGCGGTCCATAAGGCCCCCGCTCCGGCGCCCGCGCCCGTAGTGCAGTAGCGTCTTCCGTCGGGCGCTGGCTTAGGAGTCCTTCATGATCGCCTTGATCACCATGCCCAGCAGCGCCATCACCACCGCGCCGAAGAAGGCGGGAACGAATCCGCGCACAATGAACCCGCGCACAATGTGCGAGGCCAGCAGGATCATCAGGCCGTTGATCACCAGCAGGAAGAGCCCGAAGGTGAGGATGCTGATGGGGAAGGTGATGATCTTCAGCACCAGGCCCACGGTTGCATTCAGCAGTCCGATGACCAGCGAGGCAATCAGCGCGGGCCAAAGTCCGGCCACATGAAACCCAGGCACGATCTTTGAAACAACTAACAGGGCAATCGCATACAACAGCCATTGAACCAGCAGCGCCATTCTGCACTCTCCTTGTCGCGGCCGCGCAGCCCCTTGCAATTGCGTTCGTTTCTGCGCGTGCCGCCACCGCGCGGGGACTCGACTTGTCAGGCTACCGTTATAGCATGGTCGGGAGGCATTCAGGCCGGTTGGTTGTGGGTCGGTTTGAAGGGTACGGGCTTCAGCCCGTACATAAGTCGAGCAATATGTTTGCGGACTTTAGCCCCTGAGGGAAAGTTTTTTCAAACTGAACCACCACCGACCGATTTTCAGCGCTCGATCCGTCCTGCGCAATTGAACCTTTCTCATCCTTTCCGTGTCCAACAGAATGTGATCCGCTCGCTCAAAAGCACAGTCCGGCTCCGAAACAGCGCCATCGCGCGCGTTCTTGGCGGTTCACGGCGCACCGCCGTGTGCAGCTTCCTGCTGACCGTGGCCTTGTGCGCCACGGCGCAGAAACAGGCCGATCCGCCGCTGCCCGACGTGCGCCAGCTCATGAACGAGGTCCAGGAGCACCAGAAACTGCTGGACAGGGTGCGCGAGAACTACACCTACACCTCTCTGCAGACCACTCAGGACCTGGACGCCAACGGTGAGGTGAAGAAGACCGAGTCCACGGAGAACGAGGACTTCTTCGTCAACAGCCACGTCATCGAGCGCAGGGTGAAAAAGGACGGCAAGGCGTTGGACGACCACGACGCTCAGAAGGAGACCGAACGCATCACCAGGCTGGTGGAGAAAGCGGAGAAGACGCCGCCGGGCCAGCCGCTTGAGGGGCAGTCCATCAGCATCAGCCGGGTTCTCGAGATCATGGATGTGAGCAATCCGCGGCGAGAAAGTTTTCAAGGGCGCCCGACCATCGTCTTCGACTTTGTAGGCCGCAAAGACGCCAAAACGCATGGACTGGCCGAGGATGCCTCGAAGAAGCTGCAAGGCACCCTGTGGATCGACGAGGCCGATCGCCAGGTGGCCCACATGGAGGTGCACTTCGACGACAACTTTCATGTCGCCGGAGGGCTGGTGGCAACTGTCCAAAAAGGCTCCAGCTTCCGCTTCGATCAGGAGCCGGTGAACGGCGAGCTATGGCTGCCCACCGGCGCCGAAGCCAACGTGCAGGCCCGTGTGCTTCTGCTGAAAGGCATGCGCCAGCACTTTACCGAGCGCGACTACGACTTCAAGCGCTTCCACGTGGACGCCCAGCAGACGAAAGACGCCAAGGCGGTTGTCGAGGCCAAGCCGTAAGGCGGTCGTTGTTGCAACTCACGGGCAATACCCGAACTGCGGTGTGCGTGCGCATCCATTACAGTGGAATCATGTTTGCGCGACGCATATCCATCCAGCGAATCGATCCGTCCGGCGAGGCACATCCTTGCCCGATCCGCCAGATCGACAACTTTGCCATGCGCAACTTCACCAACGATCCGGTTTTTGATGACACGCTTCCCGTCGCCGATGGTCTGCTGGAAGCCGGGCACCGTGTCCCCCTTGATCGCCTCCAGACTGCCATGGAAGACTGGTTTCGCCGCAAAGGCTATCTGAAGGCGGAGGAGCGGCTCGAAGTTCGCGAGATCCCCACCATGCCATTCATATCGCCTCTCTGAGAATCTGTCCGGAAATTGTGCGGGTTGAAGGGTACGGGCTTCAGCCCGAACACCAAGACCCACAAGCGGGCTGGGCTTTAGCCCCTGAGGGAGCGGCTTGTAGAGCTTGCATTCCCTCAGCGGCTAAAGCCGAGACCCAAATCCTCTCGTAACGTACGGGCTGAAGCCCGTACCCTTCATGTGAAGTGATTGGACAGGTTCTGAAATATCAAGCCGCCGTTTCTCGTTGCGCTGGTCCACCACCCCAAAGCTGGAACTCAGCCTCGCGGCGCGCCTTCAGTCCGGCACACACCTCGCCTGCAGCCTGGTCCCAGCGCAGCAGCTGCTCCCGGGCCGCTTCATACTGGCCGGCGTTCAGTTCCTTCAGCAGCGTGGAAGAGACAAGCCTGCCCGCTCCCAGGTTGAAGCAGAAGTCGGTGAGCGCGTCGAATTGCCCTTGGGCGAGTGGAACCCTCACCAGCCTTTCGACGGCCTGTTCCGCCTGCCGTACGTCGGCCACCAGAATCTCCGCCGCCTGCGTTTCATTAATTCCTTCTGGGAAGGACTCATGCGCCAGCAGCCGGTGCCCATAGCCGATGGTGGGAAACCCCGCCACATCCAGGTACGTCCGCCCGCGAAATCCCTCCGACCGCTTGATCAAATCCAGCCCCGCCGCACTCAGCTCCATGGCTCCTCCCGCCGAGCGGGTCGCGCGTGCCTTCTCCGCTCCGATTCCAAGCTAGCAGGATGACGGAATTAATCTGCAAACACGCAATCGGTCAGCCTCAGGAGGCGCCCGTTCAACTCAGTGGGTTACGCTCTGCGCCTTCCCGCTGAGCGACTCGAACTCCAGCAGGACGGCTGTCAGAGCATCGTCAAAGTTGCGGTCGTGGGTCTTCTGCAGGTACGCAACTTCGATGGACTCTGTGAAGGCCCACAGCACGAAGTGCGTCTTGCGGTCGTAGACCACCAGACGAAACATGGGCACCGGGTCGGATGCGCCATTCACCTTGTTCGTGTTCATGCTGTGCGTCGAACCAACGGGCGCTGTAAGCTGCAGCTCCAGCACCAGGTCGGCTTCAGATGGGTCGTCCACCAGTTCGTACTGGCCGCTGGCCTTCAGTCCCGCATAGAGTTGATTGTATCCGCGGTTGGTGTCGCCGCTGAAGGGCGACGGAAACAGACCGCTGTCCGCACCGGCATTGGAGACGAAGATCTTCTTCGCCTGCACGATGGCCTGCGGGACCGGCGCCTGTGGCGTCGGAGCCGGCTGCTGGGCGAGTGCGGCGGACGCACTGATCAGAGCAATCGAGAGAGCGGTGTGGATTCCCAAACTGATCTTGCTCACGACGAACCTCTTTTGGACATGCGGAGTGTACATGTACAAAAAGACGCCCGCGCTGTGAGGCCGGTTAGTAAGAATTCTGCGCAATTTCAACCTGGAGGAGGTGGCGCGCCAGCCGCAGGCAATGCGATGCAAAAGAAACGGCCAGCCCTCGGGCCGGCCGTTTTCGCCTTTGCAGGTGCGTCTGGTTCTACTCGGTGTCGGGCAGCTTGTATGGCTTCTGCAGCCATTGCCGCGCCTCGTTCACCGCGCCCTGGGTGTTGTCGTTGGTCTGCA
>CAYUJM010000140.1:0-11972 GCA_964445025.1 uncultured Occallatibacter sp.
ACGATGGCTTCCTCTACCGGCTACTGGAGCTATTTTGAAATGCGATTGCCCTGGCGCCCACAGTAACCCCGCATCGCCGTTTCCGAAGGGGGGAGCCGGGAATTCTCGTCCGCCTCCTCAGATGCATCCAACCTGTTGCGATAGCCGTTTACTTTATGGGGGGTATTTGCCGTCCAGCGAAATCGTGCCTGTTCAGCACCTCTCATCGCGCCGGACGCGGCAGGACGATACGAAATAATGAACGGAATGCAGAAGACGAAGACTCCAATGGATGCAATCGGGTTCGATTTTGGCACCACAAACAGCTCGGTCGCACTTGTGGATGGGGATGCGCAGGTACGACTGGCCTCCTTTCCATCGCTTGGCACGGCCCTCCCCTCCTTTCGCTCGGTCCTCTATTTTGAGCAAATCAGGACCGAAAGTGGGTTGAAGCGAGCGCACGCTTTGACTGGTCCGGCTGCCATCGAACGCTACCTGGATGCTGAAGAGAAAGGCCGCCTCATCCAATCCCTTAAGTCTCATCTTTCCAGCCGCTCGCTCACCGGGACAGAGGTCTTTGGCCGCCGCTACAAGCTCGAAGACCTGATATCTCGCATGCTGAGCGATCTACGCAAACACGCGACAAGTCAGTTCGAGAAGCCGGTTCGCTATGCCATGGTCGGACGCCCGGTGCGATTTGTTGGCGCTGAGACAACCGAGGACGACGACTTTGCCGTGTCGCGCTTGCGGGAGGCATTTACACATGCCGGGTTTGAGCACGTCGACTTCGAAATGGAGCCGGTTGCGGCAGCCTGCGCGTACGAGTCTACGCTGGACCACGATGAATTGATTCTCATCGGCGACTTCGGCGGCGGCACCAGCGATTTTTCATTGCTGAGGGTGGGGCCTGAAGTTCGCCGTCGCGGTCGCACCCCACAGGATCTGCTGGGCAACAGCGGTGTGGGGCTTGCCGGAGACGCCTTCGACGCCCGCATCATCCGCAAGCTCGTGTCGCCCGCACTTGGATCGAACTCCGAGGCGCGGTCGCTGAACAAACTGCTGCCCGCGGTTCCGGCGTGGATCTATGCCAACTTGGAACGCTGGCATTACCTTTCGTTCCTGCGCACAAACAACGTGAGGGAGATTCTGAAGAGCGCGCGTATTCGAGCGTTGGAACCGGATAAGATTCAGGCCCTGATTACGCTTATCGAGGAGGACCTGGGCTATCAGCTTCACCAGGCCGTGCAGCGGTTGAAGTTCGCGCTTTCGCGCAATGATTCTGCCGAGTTTCACTTCCGCGACGGCAGTATGGACTTGCGCATTCCAGTCACGCGCCGCGAATTCGAATCGTGGATCGAGAACGACCTGCAGGCAATTGAGAATTCGATTGACTCGCTCCTCACGGAATCCGGGATTCATCCTCGCGCAGTGGACCGCGTATTCCTTACGGGAGGCAGTTCCTTCGTGCCTGCGGTTCGCCGCATCTTCGAGACCCGCTTCGGCAAAGAACGCATTCGTGGTGGAAACGAGTTCACCTCCGTGGCCCACGGCCTGGCACTGCGCGCGGCGGAGCGGCTGCATCGGTCCGAGTGATGCATTCGGCTCAGTTGGCGCGCTTTCGGCACCCTCAGAAGAACACCACCGAAGCTCGGCCGGATGCACAGCGCAACCCGGACGTCACGAGCGATCTGTGTCTCTCCCGCCATTCTCCTGCGCGCCCGTTACAGTGCGGCCGGCACTTGCTTTTCCAGAACGATCGCCATTGGAATCAGCAGGTTAATTTCCAGATGTCCATGGCGATGCAGGTCGCGCTCGCACTCGTCCAGGCCGGGTTAGAGACCAACGAGGGTGGGGCAGGCTTCCTTCAGCGGACTGTTGCCGCAGCAGGAGTAGCCGAGGTGCAAACGCTCGAAGGCGCGGAGGGTTGCGGGTTGAGCTAGGGAGGAGGGACGAAGGGTGGACTGGGCTGTGATCATCATGGACCTCCTGAAGGGTTGAGGCTGGGCGGTCGTGCGGCGTGGCAGCGGCTTTGGCCGCTCGTTGCAAAAAAGCCTGTAAGCCGTTCAGGTTTGCCGCTGGCGGAGCGGGTGTGTAGGATGATTTCTGATTTCGAGGGAAACGATACCATGCGACCTAACTTCAACCTGATGAAGGCTACGCTGACCGGCGCTTTAGGCGGACTGCTTTTTGGCTTCGATACCGTTGTGATTTCCGGCGCAATTGACGCTCTGGTAAAGCTGTACGGGCTGAGCGCCTGGAGTGAGGGCTTCACGGTTGCCATCGGACTGGTCGGCACAGTGGTCGGAGCGCTGGGAGCGGGCGTAGCCGGACAAAGGCTCGGCGGGCGCGAAGCCCTGCGCCTCACCGCTTTGCTCTATGTCATTTCGGCGTTTGGCTGCGGGCTCGCGTGGAATTGGCATGCATTCCTGGTCTTCAGGTTTATCGGCGGATTGGGGATTGGGGCATCGTCGGTGCTGGGCCCGGTATACATTGCGGAACTGGCTCCGGCCAAGTGGCGCGGACGCCTGGTGGGGGCTTTCCAGTTCAACGTGGTCTTCGGCATCCTGGTGGCTTACACGTCAAATTATGTGATTCGTACCCTGCACCTGGGCGCGACAGAATGGCGCTGGCAGGTGGGCGTAGCCGCAGTGCCCGCCGCGGGCTTCCTGGTGCTTCTGTTCGGAATTCCGCGCAGCCCGCGCTGGTCGGCTTCAAAGAACCGCATCGACGAGGCGCTGGAAGTTCTGAAGCTGATGGGCGAGCCGGACCCGCAGGGCGAGCTGGCCGACATTCGCAGCGCGCTCGCTGAGGAGCATGCTTCTGCACACGAACCGGTTTTCAAATGGAAGTACAGGTACCCGCTCTTTCTGGCTATCTCCATCGGAGCGTTCAATCAACTGGCCGGAATCAACGCCATCCTCTACTACCTGAACAGCATCTTCGCGGCCGCGGGATTCAGCCAGATCTCGGGAGATCAGCAGGCCATCGCCATCGGGGCCACAAATCTGATCTTCACCATTGTGGGCATGTCATTTATCGACAAGCTGGGCCGCAAAACACTCCTGTTGATTGGAGCGGCCGGGACGGCGAGCTGTCTGGCCGGCGTCGCGTGGATCTTCAGCACGAACTCACATCAGGGCACCCTGGTGTGGTTGCTGATTACTTATATCGCCTTCTTTGCGCTCTCGCAGGGAGCGGTGATCTGGGTATACATCGGCGAGGTATTTCCCAACGCCGTGCGCTCCAAGGGTCAGGGCGCGGGTAACGCCAGCCATTGGATCATGAACACGATCATCGCCATGGAGTTTCCGGTTCTGGCCACCCGAGTGGGCCGGGGCGCGCCGTTTGTGTTCTTCGCGGTCATGACGGCGGTGCAGTTCCTGGTGGTGCTCTTCACCTATCCGGAGACCAAAGGGCAGACGCTGGAAGCGCTGCAGCGGAAGCTGGTCAAGGCGGGGTGAGGAGCAACGGATCGTGACTCGAATCACGATTCTTGGGAAACCATGCACTTTATAATTTGAGAAGGCGGGTGCGGCTCGGCTGGCGCGGGAGAGCTGTAGCCTGATCGCAAAGATGGGTTGCGAGGTCAAGGATGGAGCCGACATTGGTTTCAGCAGCGGAGCAGGCGGGAGACTCGGCGGAGGCGTTGCGTGCGCGCCACGCTGAGAAGGAGTCGCCGCTGGAGCTTTTCAACTCCGCGGAGGCCAACGCGCTGCGGGCGGAGATCATCCGCACCGGCCGCAAGATGTGGGACCGGCAGTATGTGGACGGCAACGGGGGCAACATATCGGTGAGACTCGGCGCGGAGTTTGTATTGTGCACGCCGACCATGCTGAGCAAAGCGGACCTGGAAGTTGCCGACATTTGCCTCTCGGATTTGAACGGAAAAATCCTGGCCGGGGACCGCACGCTGACCAGCGAGTTGCTGCTCCATCTGGAGATCTACAAGGCAAACCCCAAGGCTCGCGCAGTGGTGCACTGTCATCCGCCCTTTGCCACTGCCTTTGCCATCGCCGGCGCCTTGCCGCCGCTGGGGTTGATCCCCGAGTACGAGGTGTTCATCGGACCGGCGGCGATTGCGCCTTATGAGACGCCGGGCACGCAAGCCTTTGCCGAAACGGTGCTGCCGTACGTGCACGAACACAACACCATCCTGCTCAAGAACCACGGCGTGGTTTGCTGGGCCGACACCGTGACCCACGCCGAGTGGCTGGCCGAGATCATGGATACGTATTGCAAGACGTACTTGATCGCGAAGCAGATCGGCGTGCCGCTGGGCGTGATTCCCGACGACAAGATCGACGATATTCTGCAGCGCAAGCAGTGGATGGGATTGCCGGACGCTCGAATGGGCCGCATCGGCGGCGATCCACGCGGCGGCGACGCAAAGAATTCCGCAGAGGTTGTGGAGTTGGTAAAGCGGGAAACGGGACGGGCAAAAGGGCGATAGCAAGCCCGCTCCACCTTTGTGTGAGAGGAACGAAAAGCGAAAGCGTGATACACTGGGTTTGCGCTCAGTGATTTGGCCGTGAGCAGCGGTTTGCCCTTCGTTTCGGCAAGTTTGCCTGGCACAGAATTCCCCCAAGCCCCTACAGCGTAGACCCATCAGTCTCCAACCCGGAGAATTCGCGTTGGACTGCTTACGCAGTCTGCGGCGAGAGATCGAAGATCGCAGCCTCCTTGAGTGGACTGGCGCGATCGGTAGCTCGAATGAAACCGGGAAATGAAACGGAGCAGGGTTGCCCTTCGGCGATGTGCCGCCGGGCGTACCAGTAGCGTGTGGCAGCCCCGGGCCTCCGGCTTTTCTTCTTGAAGCGCCTTTGAGGTCGGTCCAAGAGACGTATTCGGTTCTCCCCTACGCATAGATATTGAAGCAGGCTCGCGCCCGAAGTGTGCGCGCCTCACGACCGGTTCCGATTGCAGGCCGCGGATTCGTCCGCCGCTCGCGGAACCAACAGGAAGAAAAGTACATTTTGGACGCTCAGTTCTCGCAGTTTCCTCTTTCAGCCGCTCTCATGGCGCGGCTCAACGCAAACAACTTTGTCACCCCCACGCCGGTGCAGGCAGGCGCAATTCCTCCGGCGCTGGAAGGGCGCGACGTGCTGGCCACAGCGCAAACGGGCACGGGCAAAACGCTCAGCTTTCTTATCCCGGTTGTGGAACAACTTCAGAAGGCAGAAGTTCGCGGGGCGCAAGCTCTTATCCTTTTGCCCACGCGTGAGCTGGCCATGCAGGTGGAGCAGGCATTTCGCGCCATTCGCACCAGCCCATCGCAAACCGTTGCGCTGGTGGTGGGCGGGCTGGCCGAGGGGTCGCAACTGGAAGCGATTCGCCGCGGCGCACGCCTCATCGTCGCCACGCCCGGCCGCCTGGAAGACTTTATCAAGCGCAAGCTGGTGAGGCTCGATGGCGTGAAGATTCTGGTGCTCGACGAAGTGGACCGCATGCTCGACATGGGCTTTCAACCGGCCATCGCGCGCATTGCCGCCATGCTGCCGGAGACCCGTCAGACACTGTGCTACTCGGCTACGCTGGAAGGCGCAGTCAAGGACGTGGCGCGCAAGTATCTCAACAATCCTGCACGCATCGAGATCGGTTCGGTGCTGAAGCCGGCGGAAAATGTCGAGCTGCGCACATTTGAAGTGGAACCGGACAAGAAGCAGGAGCTGCTCGAGCATCTGCTGGAAGCGGAACAGGGCAGTTTCCTCGTTTTCGTCCGTACCAAGCATGGAGCAGACCGCGTGGCACGGCGCCTGGTTCGCTCCGGCCACTCGGCCACTCAGATCCACGGCGACCGCACACAGGCCCAGCGGAACCAGGCCCTGCGCAGCTTCTCCGAGGGACATCACCGCGTGCTGGTTGCCACCGACGTTGCCGCGCGCGGCATCGACGTGGCCAACGTTGCGCACGTGATCAATTTCGACATGCCCAAGGTTGCGGAGGACTTTGTCCACCGCGTTGGCCGCACCGGCCGGGCTTCTGCGCGCGGCGTAGCCTCCACCTTTGCCGGACCTGCCGAGCGCGGCGACCTGCGCAAGATCGAGCGCACGCTGTCCATTCAGATGAAGCGCTTTCGCGTTCGCTCGGCAGAGATGCCGGCGGCCTAGCCACCTGCATCAATCCCAGGTCTCAAAATCGAGACCTGGGGCACCCGGCCGCCTGCGGTGGGGCAGACGCCGCTCACGCGGCCTGCGAGGCCGGTCGGGGTTTGTCGCCCTCCCAGGTTTCAAAACCGAGACCTGGGGCACCCGGCCAGGCTTCTCAAAAATGGGTTTAGACAAGCAGGCGTTTCACCCGGGGCGCGGATTCGCTGCCCAGCGGTTGAGCCGCCTGCTTTTCCTGTTCGCTATCAAGGTGCGTGTGGAAGAACGCAGCAATACGGCGGCGAGCATCCATGGCTGCGGCTTCGTTCCAGCCCATGCTGGAAAAGCGCATCAGCATGAGCGCAAATCTGCCGTGGTTGTTCATGAAGCTGTGGCCGGCGTCGGGATATTCCTTCACGTCGTGGTGGACGAGGGCGCGCTCCAGGGCCTCCTCAAGCTGGTCGGCGATACCCTGCTCCCACTTGGTCCTTCCTCCGTAACTCCCCACGACAGGGCATGCGTTGCGGAGGAAGTTATCGAAGTCCTTGGGGAGCGGGCCGCCGTAGTTAACGCTCGCGGCAGAGAAGCCGCGGCCGGAGATGAGCAGTAGCGCAAATCCCCCGCCCATGCAGAAGCCGATAACGCCCACCTTTCCATTGCAGTTGGGCTGGGCAAGGAGCCAGCTTCGCGCAGCTTCCACGTCGTCGAACGCCGGCCCCGTTCGGGCCATGAGATCGCGGACAACGGCGCGGATGCAGATCAAGCGGCCACCCTTGTAGTAAAGGTCGGGAGATACCGAGAGAAAGCCCGCCTCGGCCAGCCAGTCGGCCTGGTTGCGGTGGTCCCGGCTCATGCCAAAAATGTCGTGCAGGACGACGACTCCGGGAATTGGGCCCGCGACGGATGGAGTAGCGAGGTAAGAGGGCATCTCGCCCCGCGGGGTCGGGATATGGACCATGGGCATGGGGGCTCTCCGTAGTTGGGCGGCGAGGTTGGGCGGCGGAGCTGCCGGTGGCAAGCTGATTCTAAGCCCATTCGGAAATCCAGCGCAGTGATAATTCTGCGAATTATCCGGGACAAGAGACAACAAGTTTCAAAATCTGGAATTCTGCATCTCGCGTGCTGGAATGGTACGGCTGATGGCGATGAGCCCGCGGCGGCTGCAGCACCCTGAATCGATATGATGAAAGGTTGTTCCCGGAAAGGTATTCATGCGAATTCTTCGTATTTTCATGCCAGCTTTGCTTCTATTTGTGATTCTTCCGTGCGCCTTCGCGCAGGGTGATTCCCCATCTGCTCGCGCGGCAGCGCCAATGTCCGCCGCAGAAAAGGCGGCCATGGCGGAGCGGGTGCGCGCCGAGGCGCTGCATGCGTGGGAAGGTTACCGGAAATATGCTTGGGGCCACGACGAGCTTCATCCGTTGAGCAAAAAGCCCTTCGACTGGTACGGGAAAACGCTTCTGATGACGCCGGTGGACGCACTTGATACGTTGACGCTGATGGGCTTGAAGCCGCAGGCCGACGAGGCGCGCGAACTGATCGATACCAAGCTTGATTTGGACCAGGACATCTACGTCAAGGACTTCGAGATCACAATCCGGCTGCTGGGAAGTTTGCTTTCAAGCTACGAGTTGACGGGTGACAAACGGCTGCTGGAGCTGGCCGATGAATTGGGCCGGCGCATGCTGCCGATGTTCAATTCGCCGACAGGCATGCCGTATGAATATGTGAACCTGCATACGGGTGCGGTGCGCGGGACGAAGAGCAATCCGGCGGAGATCGGCAGCCTGCTGATCGAATATGGAGTGCTGGCGCGGCACACGGGCAAGCAGGAGTATTACAACAAGGCCAAGCGCGCCCTGGTGGAGCTGTACAAGCGGCGCTCGTCCATCGGGCTGGTTGGCTCGGAGATCGACGTGGAGACGGGCGTGTGGTCGGACCCCACGGCGGGCATCATGGGCGGGACCGATTCCTATTACGAATACCTGCTCAAGGCCTCCATTCTCTTCGGCGACCAGGACTGCGCGCGTATGTGGCGAGACAGCGAAGTGGCGATTGAAAAATATCTTGCCGACCGGCGGCCTGATGGCCTCTGGTATGGCCAGGCGGACATGAACACTGGGGCGCGCACGCACACATACTACGGGGCACTCGACGCATTTTATCCCGCGGTGCTGGTGCTCTCCGGCGACGGGAAACAAGCCGCGGACCTGCAGGAGTCGAGCTATCGCATGTGGACCCTGGCCGGCGTCGAGCCTGAAGTGCTTGACTACTCCAGGATGCAGATTGCGGCCCCGAATTATGAATTGCGGCCGGAGATCATGGAGTCGAACTACTACCTCTACCATGCCACGCACAATGCGAAATACCTGGCCATGGGCAAGACGTACTTCGACGCTCTGGTGAAGTATTGCCGCACCGATGAGGCCTACGCGGCGTTGGCCGACGTCCGCAGCAAGAAGCAGAAGGACTCGATGGAGAGCTTCTTCTTTGCCGAGACATTCAAGTATCTTTACCTGCTCTACGCGCCTGAGTCCACGCTCGACTTCAATTCCGTCATCTTCAACACCGAAGCTCATCCGATGAAGCGGAGCGTGGGGCTGCAATAGGTTGCGTATGCCCTCCCGGCCCTGTCGGCTCACTTGGTACACCCTCTTTCCCCGGAAACCAGTTTTGACCCAATTTTCACTGTCACCTGGGGAAAGATGGTCTCGTGAACAAGACAGCCCTCTCTCTGTTGCTTGCCTTGTTCTTTGCGCCCTCGCTGGCGTCCGCCCAATCTTTCACCGTCAATGCCGTCTTTGATCCAAGCCATTATGAGCCTCTGGATGGACCACAGCGTTTTCAGCGCTGGCTTAACGAGGACGGCGCCTCTCCCTCGATGCACCTTCATGCTTTTGCGCTGGCCGCGATCGCACAGTCCATGAACGATCCTTCGCAGTGGGGAAGAACCACGGGAGGATTTGTGCGCCGCGTGCGCAATGAGTACACGGGCGCCCTGATTGCTAACTCGGTGCATGAGAGCCTGGCCGCCGCCGAAGGCACCGACCCTCGTTACTTTCCCTGCGCCTGCACAGGCCTGTTTCGCCGCAGCGGCCACGCTCTTGAAATGACCCTCCTCACCTACAACCGCAATGGCCGCAAGACTCTCGACCTTCCCCAGCTTGCCGGCCAATACAGCGGCAATATGATCAGCACGCTCTGGCTGCCGCCGCACTACAGCCCGCTGGTGCAGGGGGTGCAAAGCGCACACTTGCAGATGGGCCTGATTGGCGTGACGCACCTGGTGCAGGAGTTCTCTCCGGAGTTGCACCGCTTCTTCCATGTGAGGACCGCTCCGCCCGCAGCGGTTCCGAATCACAGCAACTGAAGATCCATTCGAAGGTCAGGGCAATTGGGCGCCGCCATATGACGCTTGGCGTTCGCTATCGGGGGACGCGCCGTTACCGCCCGGCCGCCACGCGCCTCCGATAGGCGTTGAGGATCATCCGCCCGAGTTCCCAAGACAATTGCAGCACGCTGATGGCGCAGAGCAGCAAAACACTGCGATAGACCCACAGGTTGATCGAGTCCAGGGCTGCGCCATAGCGTGCCTGGTCGAGCGCGGGGTGCTTAAGCAGAATGGTGGCGTGATCGCGGACGCTGAGAAGCAGAACCAACGGAATCAGTCCCAGGGCACTCATGGCAATCCGCTCCGTAGTCCGCGGCTTTTGCCAGGTTCCGCGCAGCAGTTTCTCACTGCGCCATCCTAGCTGAAGCACATTCAACGCCACAATGCACCAGAAGAACTGCAACCAGATGGGCGCCAGGTGATAAGGAGAAGCGTTCAGGTAAAGAGCGCCAGGGCCTATCAGAAGCCAGGGATTACGGGGGATGAGCAGAAGCCAGATCAGAAACAGAAAGCCGAACACCACTTCGGCCAGGGCCTGAGAGTAACTGCGCGGCTTCTTTCCGTGATCGGCTTGGTTGGCCAGTGGGGCGAGTGTGCCGGGTGACCAGCTCGCAGAGGGAGCGACCATCACCGGCAAATTCACCCAGGAGTGCGTGACGGCGTACTCGATAGCCGCAAAAACCAGAGTGACCCATGCCGCCGTAGTCATCAAGACAGCCGGCACGCGCAACACCGCTTCAACCAGGGCAGAAGGACTAGCATTCTGGGCGACGAAAACCTGGACTACCGTCACGATGGAGTAGATGATCATGCACCAGGCGAAGGCCATCTTCAGCACGTACCAGTACACGGGGAAAATGGCCGGTCCGATTAGATACTGCTGCGGCTGATAGTGCGCGGCCATCTGCAGCGGCGCGCCCAGTTGTTTCAGCCAATCCTCCGCTTCCTCCTTGGTCAGCGGACGGCCCAGCGCGGCTTCCTTTTCTTCGAGCTGCGCTTCCAGGTTGGCGCGGAGTTCGGCGATGATGTCGTCCTGGCGCTGCCAGGGAAGGTGCTTTCTCACAGCTTCGAGATAACGATCGAGAAGTTCCATGGCGTCTTCCTTTTGTGTCTACAGGTTGCTGTCGATGTTTGCGTTGATGGTGGCGTGGATGGATGTGTTGATCGACTGCCACTCCTGGAGCAACTGGTTGAAGATCTGCTCACCGTCGCTGGAGAGGCGGTAGAACCGCTTGTTGCGCTTGTCTTCCTCGCGCCACTCGCTGACCAGCAGCCCCTGGGCTTCCAGGCGGCGGAGCAGAGGGTAAAGCGTGCTTTCGTCGATCACCAGGCCGTGGTCGGCGAGAGCCTTGCGCAGGGTATATCCGTAGCGCTCCTGGCGAAGCTGAGCCAGCACCGCCAATGTCAGGCAGCCGCGGCGGAGTTCCAAGCGAAGGTTCTCAAAGAGGTTTTCTGCTAAGGTCATGCTGTGCCTCATACACTGTACTTCACATACTGTATTATATACAGTGTATGGCGTCAAGTACTATTTTCGAGTTTTTTGGAGATCCGCTCGGATGAACTCCGAGGCAGTGAAGGTGAGCCGGGAACAGAGGCGTCGACTGGTCCGTAATTCCCCTTGACAGCTTAGGAGAGAGCGTCTAGTCTCCTAATTAACTTAGGGGTGACTTCCTTGACCGACCAGGCTCAACTTCTTCCCGGCACTCTCGATTTGCTCATTCTGCGGGCCGTCTCACTCGGCCCGCTTCACGGGTACGGCATCCTGCTGCGCATCGGACAGATTTCCGGCAACGCACTGCTTATTGAACAAGGCGCTCTTTACCCAGGCCTCTTTCGGCTGGTCCGCCAAGGGCTGCTCAAGGCGAACTGGGGCACATCGGAGAACAACCGCCGCGCCAAGTTCTACGAGCTTACCGCCGCCGGTCGCAAGCGCCTGCAGGAAGAGACGGATAGTTGGAATCGGCTCGCCGGGGCCATTGCCGCCGCGCTCTCTCAGCAACCGGAGGAAATATGAGACTGCTCGATTCGCTTCGCTTCCGCATCGCCAGTCTTTTCCAGCGCTCAGAAATGCGCGCCGAAATGGAAGAAGAGCTGCGCTCGCACATTGAGCATCGTGCCGACGATCTGGAGCGTTCCGGCCTGGCTCGTGCCGAAGCAGAACGCCGCGCTCGCGTCGAGTTTGGCGGGCGCGAGAAGTACAAGGAAGAGATTCGCCAAGCGGCCGGCGGCAGTTTCGTTGAGACATTGATCATGGACGTGCGTTATGGGGTGCGCATGCTGCGCAAATCGCCCGGATTTACGCTTGTGGCCGTGGGTACGCTGGCGCTGGGCATCGGGGCGAACGCGGTAGTCTTCAGCCTGCTGAATGCGCTGGTGCTTCGGCCGTTGAACGTGCCCGACGGCAAGAACATTTATCAGATTGAACAGGGCAAGGAGCGCTATCCCTCGCAGTCGTACCCAAACTATCTGGATATTCGCGATCGGAGCAAGGCATTTGACGGAGTGGCGGCCTACGAGAT
>CAYUJM010000141.1:0-11928 GCA_964445025.1 uncultured Occallatibacter sp.
GCATCTGAAACCAGCCCTGGTAGAAGCGCACGATCATGGCCGGCATCAGCAGCGCGGACATGATGACCATGAGCGGATAGCTCAGGTTGGCGGTCAGGTGGTAGACGGCTTCGACCTTGATGCGCCGCGGCACATGCGACTTGAACATCAGCGGCAGCACCTTGATGCTGGTCTGGATCAGCCCCTTGGCCCAGCGCGCCTGCTGCGTCTTGAAGGCGGTCATCTCAATCGGCAGCTCCGACGGGCACTCCACGTGGGGCAGGTATTTGAACTTCCAGCCCGCCATTTGCGAGCGGTAGCTCAGGTCTGTATCTTCAGTGAGCGTATCGTGCTGCCAGCCACCGCCGTCGGAGATGGCCTGTATACGCCACATGCCGGCCGTGCCATTGAAGTTGAAAAAGTCGCCGGATCGCGCGCGGGCGCCGTGTTCCAGCACAAAATGACCGTCCAGCAGGATGGCCTCAATCTGAGTCAGCATGCTGTAGTCGCGGTTGAGGTGCGTCCAGCGGGTCTGCACCATGCCGATCTCGGGGTCGGCAAAGTGGGGCACCACCTTCATCAGCCAGTCCGGCGGAGGCACAAAGTCCGCGTCGAAGATGGCCACAAACTCGCCCTTGGCCGCCTTCAACCCGGCATCCAGCGCTCCGGCCTTGTATCCATAGCGGTTTGTCCGGTGGATGTAGACGATCGGATGGCCCAGGGCCGCGTAGCGCGCCACAATGTCCGCAGCCACCTGCTGCGTCTCGTCTGTGGAGTCGTCCAGCACCTGGATCTCGAGCTTCTCGCGCGGGTACTCCATGGAGCAGACTGCCTCAATCAGGCGGTCGATGACGAACTGCTCGTTGAAGATGGGCAGTTGCACGGTGACCCGCGGCAACTCGTCGAAATGGTTCCTCGGGTCAGTGTTGGCGTTCTTGCGGTACTTCCAGTAGAGGTAGCACAGCGTGTAGCGGTGCACGCCGTAGATAGCCAGAACGATCATGACCGCGAAATAGGGCAGCAGAAGCGCCGCGTCAAACAGGTTCCAGTGGTAGAGGCCCTTGAAGGTCTGGTCGGTGGACTCCATGGCCTTGAGGTAATGGCGCAGGCCATTCTGTGGCGCAAAAGCCAGGTGCGCGGCCACCTGTGCAGGCAGCTCTCCGAGCAACGTTTGGAACAACTTGGTCATAGGATTCAGGCAGGTCACAAACGCGGCGAGCAGGACGGTCCTCCACGACCGGGATAACGCTTATTGTATGCGATTGAGGGCGACGGCGCGGCTGCGCCCGGTCCCGGAACATCGGTTGCCGCAATTCATCCCGCAACCCGCAGGAGCCGCAAAGCCTCACGGTTGAGAAGATCCGCATGCGGTCCCTTTCCGAGGCTCTGGACTCCGAGCTCGACAGAAATCCGCGGCCCAACCAGCTTCCGCCGGTGGCCCCCTGACAGCTCCTTGTCGCTGTAACTCAGGGAAAAGCCTGGTTCAACATTCCGCAAAATCTAGCAGGGCAATCGAAAGCGCCCTAGAAACGCTTGCCCAGGCCCACCGAAAATGCCTTCAGTTGGCCGCCGGCCCAGCAGTGAGGATTGCTCAACTGATTGCCAGCCGTGTCGGAGGCGTCGTGGCAATCGGTGGTTACGCCGCGTCCGCCGGCTCCAAGGTCGAAGTGAGCATAGGGATGATTGAAAGTTCCCGCCCAGTCGGAGTAGATCTCCAGGCCCTCGCCGATGCGGTGCCGGTACGCGGCGGTGACCATGTTGGCCTCGTTGTCCATGGCGCGTCCGCCGGTCATATCTCCGTCGGCCGGAGCCGAGTAGGGCGCGGTCTGGAAGCAGTCGTTGTGCTGGCAGGGATCGCCCGGCGTGCGATAGGCTCGTGCCCAGCCGAAGGATAGGCTGTCGAAGGCTCCGCTGGCCTGCGTGCCGGCAAGCCAGCTGCCCAGCCGCTGCCGCTCATTCTGCCATTCCAGGAATCCCGGCACATAGCGGTGCATATTCTCCGCAATGGCGCTGACCACGGTCTTCTTGTTGAAGAATCCATATTGGATTCCCACCTTGCCCGCGTCTTCGTCGGCCACCTCTGCGTTATAGAAGGCGGTCGGCACCCAGAACAGATAGCCGGGATTGTTGACAAACGTGGTGTTCGTCCCTGTGTAGCTGGGATCGTTGGTGGTGATGGGCCCCGTGTAAAGGGAGGGTGGAGCGCTCGAATAGATGCCGGTCATATCGCTCTGGCGGTTGACCTTCAAATGGCGCTCATAGGCCGCGGTGATATAGAGAGGCTCCCTGGTATAGGAAACATTCGAGCTGACAACGTCAGAGAAGCCGCCGTCGTTGCAGGCGATGGGCGACAGGCCGCCATCCCCGGGGTTGTCGCCCCCGTTGCAATCGGGCGAGCCCGCCGGCAGGTTGCCGCTGTCGTTGGCGCGATCCTGGCCGGGAGAAAAGAAAGCGTTGAATTGATAGCCGCGCATCTTGGGCGAGGTGTACCAGATGGAGTGATCGAGCCGGTAGCCAAATTCCACGCGGTTGTCTCCCCCGGTATTGCCCATGATTACGCCGTAGTCCCCTTCCATCCCGCTGAATGGATTCATGCGGGCAGTGGATTGCTTGTAGGGCGGATCGGTCTTGCCCAGCAGCAGCGCGCCCCACTTCACCTTCCCGAGCCCGAGATAGCTGTTGCGGGTAAACAGCGTGCCGTCAACGGTATCCTGCTCCTGGCTGTTGCTCTCGTGAATCCCCGGCGCGGTGGAGATGTTGACCGATGTCTCCAGTTGAAAAATGAAATTGGTGTCCTTGATTCCGGTCATCTGGGTTCCGCGCACGCCCACGTAGGCCAGGTTGGTAGATAGATCCTCCATCCAGCCCACGTTGCCTACCGGTGGATTGCCGTTGCCGTCCAGCATGCCCCTGGTTCCCTTGGTGGCCGTGTCGACTGAGACATCGAGATTCCCGTAGAGGGTGATCTCTCCGGTTTTGGTGAAGAAGGTGAGGTCCTTGCCCGGCTTCCGCTCTAGGAACTTGTGATGCGCCTGCTCGGCAGTGGTCGGTTGCCTGGCTCCGAGCGTGAGGTTGTACACCGCGTCCGGATCGACTCCGCTGACCGACGGCGTGGTTGAGCCCGGCCTTGTTCCGGGCGCAACCGGAGTCGGTGAGGGAGCATTTGCCTGGGTTGCGGCGTTTGCACTGTCAGCCTTGGCTGGAAACGCCGGCACAGCCTGCGCCGCTGCATTCTTCAGCGCCGCCGCGTCTCTTTGCGCCGCATTTTCCTGGTCGGCCGCATTCGCCGGTGTCGCAGACTTCTTCTCGAGAGCTTCCAAGCGCGCCTGCAGTGCGGCAAGCGCTTTGGTCAGTTGATCGACCTTGTCCTGCAGAGCTTGCCTATCATCGGACGCCTGACCATGCATCACCGCGGGCGCGCTCATCAGCAGAACGGAGAGCAGTGCGGCCGCGATCGTCCCCGCGTTCCGAATGCCCCGCACCCGCCGCTGTCCACGCTTCGCTGGGGCTCCTTCTCCATGCGAATCGGTCCGGTGGTCGGCGAAAGCTGGACGGTTCTCTTCGATCGATGCAACGGGTCGGCGGGCGTCTTCCATTCCAACTGCCATGGCGATTTCCTTTCGAGTTATTCCTTGCGCAGGCTGGACCCACAAATCCCCCCGAAACGAGATCCGTGCCTCAATGCGAGAGAGATTTGGATTCCTTCTTTCAGTAGGAACTGGCGCTGGTGCCATGGCAATGCGCCGGGCCGCCCAATCCATGGCTGGCCTCCTATGCGCATCTGAATTGGGAAGCGGAACCGCTTCGGGAAGATCGCGCCAAGCGCTACTCAGCGAGAGGCCATCCCTTCCAGCGTCCAACGCCCGGAACCCGGCGCGGGATTGTCCTGGAAATGGAACTGCTGGAGCATGGCGTTCAGGCTTGCAGCCATCTCAGAGAAATTCCTGCAGGCTTCGACTGTCTCGCGCGCGGTCTGGGCGTTCGCCAGAGAGACGGAAGAGAGCTGTCCGGCAGACTCCGAGATCTCGTTGGAAGCCGAGGTCTGCTGGGTAGCCGCGGTGGCGATCATCTGAATCTGGTGCTCTACCTGTCTGGATGCCTCGATGACCGTCTCCAGGCCGCTGCGGGCGCGGGCGGTTTCTCCAATTCCCTGCTCGACTGCCTCGCGGCTCAGCGACATCACTTCAAGAGTCTGAGTGGTTTCGGTCTGGATGCTGTGAATACTTCCGGCAATCTCCTCGGTAGCGCCTTTGGTGCGCTCAGCCAGGCGGCGTACTTCGCCGGCCACCACGGCGAATCCGCGGCCGTGCTCGCCGGCGCGGGCCGCCTCGATGGCCGCGTTGAGAGCCAGCAGATTGGTCTGCTCGCTGATCCCCTGGATCACCTTGACCACTTTGCCGATCTCGCTGGAGCGATGAGCCAGCGATTTCATTTTGTCGGCGACGGAGCGGGAAGCGTCGGCTATCTTCTCCATGGTGGCCGAGGCGGCCTGCATCACGGCGCCGCCCAGGTCGGCAGCCTCGGCGGAATTGCGGCTCGCCATTGCCGAGGATTCGGCGTTCTGGCTGATCTCACTGATCGTTGCGGTCATCTGCTGGGCTGCGGTAGCAATCTGGTTGATGCTGCCGGCCTGGGAGTTGGCATTCTCGCTGGAATCGGTGGATCGGTCGATCAGGACGGCAGCCGTGGCCGAGAGCATCTCCGAGCTTTGCGCCACCGACTGCATCACGCCGCGCATTGCCGCCACGGTGCTATTGAGCGCGACGGAGAGCCGGCCAACCTCGTCGCTTCCCTGGGCCTCGACAGAGACGGTCAGGTCCTTGGCGGCTACCTGTTCCAGCGCAGTTGTGACAGCCATCAGCGGAGGCGCGATTGAACGGGTCAGCACGGTGCCGATGACCGCGCACAGCAGCACCGCAATCCCCATCAGGACGGAGATCGCAATCAACACCATGCGGACCAGTGCGAGAGCCTGCGCTCCTTCCGCCTCGCCCCGCTCGTGGTTCAGTTTCACGTCCTCTTCCACGGCATCCACGGCTGCGTTGTAAGACTTGACGGCATCCCCGTAGAGCAGCAGTTGTGCGGCATCGCCTGCCTGGCCGGCGTCAGAAAGCGCCCGGCTTCGATCGCTGAACACAAGGTAGGCCGCGGCGTTCTTGCGGATCGTCTCGAGCAGTGCCCGTTCCTTTTCTGTTCGGACCAGAGGCTCGTACTTCTCCATCCCCGCCCAGTAGGACGCAACATAGGCCTTGCGCTTGACCGCCAGGCGTTTGACGCAATCGTCGGCTTTGCACAACAGCAAAAGGGCGTCGGTGCGGCGAATGGTCGAGACCGAGTATCGGATGTCTCCCAGGGCGTTGATGGCGGGCATGGAACTGCCGACGATGCTTTTCAGGCCGGCGGCGACAGTGAAAAAAACGGCCAGTGCGCCCCCGCCCAGCACCGCGCACACTAGACACACGGCGCCGAATGCGAGAGAGAACTTATGGGAGATGCGGAGGTTACGGAGTCCGGACATCCGTTGCGTGTCCTTTCATCAAGGTACGGCTCGCCCGGAGCGGGAAACTGGCCTGGGCACTCCTTTCATCGGCGGGCAGGCGAAGAAGTTGACCGGCCTCTATGGAATCCGCGCGCAGCCTTTTTCCGCGCAGCCTGTTTCTTTGACCCTTCTAAGTCTCTCGGCCACCCGAACTGAAGAGAAGCAGGTACCGCACAACGATGCGAGTTGCCCTGAACCGGCTGCCTATCGTACTGTTTCTGGCAGTTGGAGATACCTATGTCCGTCCTTGTTTCTACTCCCATCGTTGCCGCCGCAGGCGGAAGTTTTCTGCTGGAAACCCGCATTCCATCAGAGGTGTTCACCCCTGAAGACCTGAATGAAGAACAGCGCCAGATTGCCGCCACCGCGGCGCAATTTGCCCGCGATGAGATTCTGCCCGCTGCCGAGGCGATCGAAGCCAAAGAGCCGGGGGCCTTGCGCGCGGTTCTCGTAAAGGCCGCGGAGCTGGGCTTTTCCTCGGTGGACATTCCCGAGGAGTACGGGGGCGTGGGGATGGACAAGGTCTCGTCCACGCTGATTTCCGACCACATTTCCGTGCTGGCGAGCTTCTCAACGGCATTTGGGGCGCAGGCCGGCATTGGAACGTTGCCTCTGGTCTGGTATGGCACCGAAGAGCAGAAGCGGCGCTACCTTCCCAAGCTGGCCTCTGGCGAATGGATTGCCGCCTATTCACTTTCCGAGGCCAGCTCCGGCTCCGACGCGACCAACGTGCGCACCCGGGCCACGCTCTCGGAGGACGGAACTTCGTACGTCCTCAACGGCGAGAAGATGTGGACCACGAACTGCGGCATCGCCGACCTGTTCACGGTCTTCGCCAAGATCGATGGGGAAAAGTTCTCGGCATTTCTGGTCGAGCGCACCTCGCCAGGGCTGACCGTCGGAACCGAGGAGCACAAGCTGGGCATTCGCGGCTCCTCCACCTGTCCGCTTGTCTTCCAGGATTGCAGAATCCCTGCCGCCAATCTGCTGGGCGAGGCCGGCAAAGGCCACCACATTGCCTTCAACGTGCTGAACATGGGCCGCTTCAAGCTGGGAGTAGCGTGCATTGGCGGAGCCCGGCATGCGCTGGCGGAAATGGTCCGCTACGCCAAGGAACGCACCGCCTTTGGCAAGCCCATTGCTGACTTTGGCTTGATTCAGAAGAAGATCTCGACCAGCGCCACGCGCCTGTATGCTGCCGAGAGCATGGCCTACCGGACGGCGGGGATGATCGACTCCAGTCTGGCCGCGGTGAGCGCGGAGCTGGCCCATTCCCCCCGGGAAACGCAACGGCGCATTGAGGACTATGCGGTCGAGTGCTCCATTTTGAAGGTCTACGGGTCAGAAATGTTGAGCCTGGTGGCGGACGAACTCGTAGCCACCATGGGCGGATACGGCTACGTGGAGCACTATCCCGCCGAACGCTACTACCGCGATGCCCGCATCAACCGCATCTTCGAGGGCACCAACGAAATCAACCGTCTGCTCATTACCGGCATGCTGATGAAGCGGGCGCTGAGCGGGCAGTTGCCGCTGCTGCCGGCCATCAAGAAACTGATGGACGAGGTGATGCAACCGCCTTCGATGGACTCCGGAAGTGATGTGGGCGACCTGCTGGCTCGCGAAGCCGAAGTGCTGGCGGCGGCAAAGAAGATTGCCCTGTTTGCGGCCGGCGTGGCCAGCCAGCGCTTTATGACCGCGCTGCAGGAGGAGCAGGAGGTGATGGCGGACTTGGCCGATAGCATCGCGCAGGTCTTCGCTCTGGAGTCGGCCCTCTTGCGCGCGCGCAAACTGGCCGCGGCGGGGAAGTCCTCCGCCGAAGCTGCAGCAGCGATGACCGGGCTGCTGGCCGAAGAAACCATGGCGTTAGCGGAGCAGGCCGCGCGTCGTGTGCTTGCGGCATGCGGCGAAGGCGACATGCTGCGAACGCAACTGGCCATTCTTCGTCGCCTGGCGCGATTCACGCCCGCCGACGCCGTCGGTTTCAGCCGCACAGTGGCGCGCCATTGCATTCAACTTGAGCGCTACCCCGTGTAGAAGCAAGGAGCAGGGAACTGGGAACGTTGCGACCTGAATGTTCCGCGCCCCATCCTTGCGACTTTTTTCTGTCGTAAGGGTGGGAAACCTCAGCCCTCAACCAGCCCCGCTCGCAAGCCGCGGCCACTTCAGTCCTCCCGCAGCGCCGCCATCGGTTCCGCGGTCATGGCGCGCCGCGTGGGGAAGTAGCACGGTTGTCCGGAACCGGACGGAGCCGGCTCGAATTCCTCTGCCGATTCGCCGCTGTATAGGCCGTCCAATCCGCATGGGAGCGCAAGTTTCGGGAAGTGGATTACCGGGAAAATGGCAGAAAAAACCTCCATCCTGGCAGTCGAATGACGCCGGGATGGAGGGGAGACCGCTAGGAGACAACGCGGTCGGCTGCAACTGGGTCGGTTGCAGAAAAGGGAAAAGCGAGCTTACTTCACGACCACGGTCAGGGTCACGTCGGTTGCGACAGGCTGTTCGTCAAGCTTCGCCGGACGGAACTTGAACTGGCGGACCGCGTCGGCAACAGGGGTATCGAGATAGTGGTTCGGTGAGCTCACGACCTGGACATCCTGTGCCTGGCCGCTCTCGTTGACGTTGAGCTTGAGGACAACTTCCGCGTCATACGGCAGAGTCTGGGCCGCGGCTGGGGTGAGTTCGATCCTGGGGGAGTAGATGACCTGGGCAGGTGTGACCCCGGTGCTGACGGGGCGAGTTGAGGCAGCGGCATCGACGGGGGCCGGGGAAGCGAAGGCAGCCGCGGAGAAGACGAGAGGAGAAAGAAGAACGCTGGTTGCAAGAATACGACGCATGGATAACCTCCTTGGCGTTGATAGTGACCATCACGATTATGAAACTAACCTGATACAAATGTCAAATATTTTTTGTCTGTGTTTTTATTTCAATAATTTACGCGAACGCTTTCATGCATTTCTCATAATGCAATCCAAAAATGCACCGGAAGCGGAGCAAGATAGCCAGTCTGCCGCGCACAAGCGCAGGACTCCGCGAAATGGCTGGCATGAGCAGCCTTGTGTGGAGGCAATTTCCAGAATGAAGGTGGTGATTCTGGCTCAGGCGGGAGGAAGGATGAGGCAGTTGCCGGTTGCGGAGCTCTCTTACAGTTGTCGCCGATGCGCTCAGTATGCGCATCGGCGAAGGTCGGGCGCACGGGGAGCGTCCGTGCCCGCAGGGAATCAGAACTTGGTCCCGTTGTTGTAGTCGGCAGTAACGGCGGTGTGCACCCCGTTCATGCAGCCCGCGTCATCGAAGATCAGGCCCAGTTCGCGGTTCTTGTCGAGCGAATCGGTGGAAAAATTCTCGCTGCCCACAAAGAGGCTCGCCTGCGCTGTTCCGTAGTCGGCGAGCACGGTCTTGGCGTGGATGTAGTAGCCGGTCTTCGAGCTGTAGATCGCAATCGCGGCGCCTGCGGCCTTGAGCGTGTTCAGGACGGAGGAGTACTTGCCGCCAAGATTCTCCTGCACCAGGGTCACGGCAACCTTCCGCTTCAGGGCGGCCTCCACGGCAGTTTGAATGCCTGTGTCCTCGAATTCTTCCTGTGAAATGAGGAGCGATTTTGTGGCGCCGTTGATAAGCGCAGTCAGTGCGGCGCGCGAGTTGGTCGGGCTCCAGACTAGGCTCTGTCCGGTCGGCGGGGTGATGGCGGCGTTGGTGTAGTCCGCGTTGAATGTGGCTTCAATGGCCGCAACATCGGCGGGATTGTTCGTGATCACGGCGAAGTCGCGGGTGGTTGTGTAGTCGTCCGGGGTGAGGTTGAGGGTCATGATGGCCGAGGTAGCCCCGTCGATGGTGATGGTCTTCTGGTGCGTGCAGGCGTAGGCGGGGTTGGCCCAGTGCACTCCGACTTTCCCGCCGGCGAGCTTGGTATAGGCGGCCGTGTTGTTCGCTTTCTCGTTGTTCTGGTCGAGGATCACGCGGACGGCCAAACCCTTGGCCGCCGCCGCGGTCAGAATCGTTTCGACCTGCGTATCGGAGAGCTCGTACATGGTCATGTCGATGGATTTTTTGGCCGACGAGAGCAGGTTGTAGATGGTCTGGAGTCCCTGATCGGGTTCGGTGAGAAGGGTGTAGGTGACGGGGCCGGGCGCGGGAGTCGGTGTGGGCCCTGGAGCCGGCTTGGGGGTGGGGTGGGGTTTTGTCTGGGCGGGGGCGGCGGGGGGATGCGTTGCCTTGGGGGACATGGCTATCTCCTTGGTGGAAGTCGATTGGGGTGGACTCTTGTGGGCTCGCGTAGAGCACAGCCGAGATCGTATCTCCACGGTCTCTCCATTCACTGGGAGATTCTATGAAGTTGCCGTGAATTGTCCATCGTGCGGTGAACAGATGGCAATGATTCTCTACGGGGATTTCTAGCAACCCATCCAAAAATCCGCATCCTTTACGACTCAGTGCGGCAAATACGCTCCGTGCCCATCCTTTTGCGTCTTTTTTTGAAAAGGGTGAGAAACCACGAACCCCAACCTGACTTCCTCAAAGTCTGTTCTCCGACAGATTCCCAGGCAAGAAAAACGGCCCGCTTCTCAGTGAGAGGAGCGGGCCGGTTTACTTCTTGTTTTGCTGTGCGCGTTACGCCTTTGCCGTGGTCAGTGCGCCCAGGTCGGCAGCCAGCTTTTCTGTGGAGAAAGCCTCGATCACGTCGCCTTCCTTGATGTCGTGGAAGTTGCCCAGGCCGATGCCGCACTCCATGCCATTGGTCACTTCGCGCACATCGTCTTTGACGCGCTTGAGCGAGCTGATCTTGCCCTTGAAGACCTGCGCTCCATCGCGCATGACCTTCACCTCAGAATCGCGGCGAATCGACCCATCCTGTACCCGGCAACCGGCAATGGTGCCCACCTTGGGAATGCGGAAGACCTGGAGGACCTCCGCGCGGCCCATGTAGTTTTCCTTGAACGTCGGTTCGAGCAGGCCCAGCATGGCCAGGCGCATCTCGTCCTGCAGTTCATAGATGATGGAGTGCAGGCGGATTTCCACGTCTTCCTGCTGTGCCAGCTCGGCCGCCTTGCGCTCCGGTCGAACATTGAAGCCGATGACGATGGCGTTGGATGCGGTGGCCAGCAGGACATCGCTCTCCGTGATGGAACCCACACCGGAGTGAATGACCTTGACCCTCACCTTTTCCGTGGACATGCGCACCAGCGAGTCGGCCAGCACCTCCACAGATCCAGTCACGTCGCCCTTGATGATCAACGGCAGGTCCTTCACGCCTGCGGTCCGAATCTGCTCGGCCAGGCCCTCCAACGAAACTCTGGAGCTCTTGGCCAGCTGCGCGTCGCGCTCCTTCATCTTGCGGTACTGGGCAATGCCCTTGGCCTTGTCGCGATCGGCCACCACCAGGAAGGTGTCGCCGGAGTCGGGCATCGCTTCGAGGCCGAGGACTTCTACCGGGGTGGATGGGCCGGCTTCTTCCAGGGCTCTGCCGCGATCGTCGAACATGGCGCGGACTTTTCCAAATGTATTGCCGACAATGTAGCTGTCGTTCAGGCGAAGCGTTCCGTCCTGCACGAGAACCGTGGCCACGGCGCCGCGCCCGCGGTCGAGCTTGGCCTCGATCACCGAGCCCACGGCTTTGCGCCCTGGCGTTGCCTTCGGCGCCCGAATATCGGAAACCAGGCAGATCATCTCCAGCAGCAGGTCGAGGTTCTTGCGCTTTTTGGCGCTGACTTCGACGAAGACTGTTCCTTCCTGGCCTGCGCCGGCCCACTCTTCAGGAATCAGGCCGCGATCGGCGAGCTGCTTCTTGACCCGATCCGGGTTGGCTTCCGGCTTGTCGATCTTGTTGACGGCCACAATGATGGGCACATTCGCGGCCTTGGCGTGATCGATGGCTTCGAGCGTCTGCGGCATCACGCCGTCGTCGGCGGCCACCACGATGACCACAATATCCGTCACCTTGGCGCCGCGTGCGCGCATTCTCGTGAAGGCTTCATGACCCGGGGTGTCGAGGAAGACGATCTCGCGTCCGGAGGCAGGCGAGCCCTCCTTCGCGAACTTCACCTTGTAAGCGCCGATGTGCTGGGTAATGCCACCTGCCTCACCGGCGACAACGTCGGTCTCCCGGATAGCGTCCAGCAGCGAGGTCTTGCCGTGATCCACGTGTCCCATGACGGTGACCACAGGCGAACGCGGCACTTCGAGCTCGCCTGTGTTTTCGGCTTCGAGAACTTCTTCGATGGCCTGGTTGGCGATCTCTTCTTCGTAGCTGATGACGGTGGCGGCGGCGCCGAACTTGGCGGCGACATCCTTGACCATCTCGGCGTCGAGGGACTGGTTCACGGTTACGAAGACACCGGTCATGAGCAGGGTCGCGATCAGGTCCTTGGCGCGGACTTCGAGCTTTTCCGCCAGGTCCTTGACGCTGATGC
>CAYUJM010000142.1:0-11801 GCA_964445025.1 uncultured Occallatibacter sp.
CCTCGACGATGGCGGTTTTGCCCACGCCGGGCTCGCCGATGAGCACAGGATTGTTCTTGGTGCGGCGGCTCAGGACCTGGATCACGCGGCGAATCTCCTCGTCGCGGCCGATGACCGGGTCAAGCTTGCCGCGGCGGGCAAGATCCGTGAGGTCCTTGGCGTACTTTTCCAGCGCCTGGAACTTCGCTTCGGGATTCTGGTCGGTGACACGCTGCGATCCGCGTACGGCGGTCAGCGCCTTCAGAATCGCTTCGTGCGTTGCGCCCGTGGCCACCAGGGCGTCTCGCGCCGGGTCGCCCTTGATGTGGGCCGCGCCCAGCAGCAGGTGTTCGGTGGAGACGTACTCGTCCTTGAAGTTGGCGGCCTCGCGAAAGGCCTGCTCCAGCGCCTTGTTGAGCGTCTGGCTCAAGCCTGGCTGGCTCGCCGATCCTGCAACACGAGGCAGTTTCTCCTCGATCTGGTGCAGGTCGTGCTCCAGCCGTTCGACCGGCACGCCTATCTTTTCAAGCACAGCCGGAATTACGCCTTCGCGGTCTTCGACCAGCGCCAGAAGCATGTGCACCGGCTGCACTTCCGGATTGCCGAGTTCCGCCGCGCGCGCCTGCGCCTGCTGCATCGCCTGCTGCGACTTCACCGTAAATTTGTCCCAACGAATTGCCATTGAAAATCAGCTCCTGGCCGCCAGCTCTTAGCCTCCAGCTATTCCTTGCCAGCCGCTAAAGCTACAGCTCTATTCACAGAGATTCTCTTCCCTTGATGTCTGTTGCGCAAAAATCAAGCGCCGGAAAGGCAAACTTTCATTCACCTCCCGGCGCATTCAGAGCCCAAACCGCTGACCGGCCACAAACGAGCTGGCAGCTTGAGGCTGCGTTTACCGAACCCCGGCCAGCTCCGGCTCTTCGGCTTTCTTGCCTGCTTCCACCTTCTTCTCGGTGTCCACGCTGATCTTGATCTGCTTGGGCTGGGCTTCCGGCTTCTTGGCCAGTTCCAGCTTCAGCACGCCGGCATTGTAGCTGGCCTGCACGTTCTCCGCGTCCACGGTGGACGGCAGCGTGAAAGCGCGATAGAAGCTGCCATAGCGGCGCTCGATGCGATGGAAGTTCTGCTCCTTCTCTTCGGCCTCGAACTTGCGCTCGCCCTTGACAGTCAGCGTGTGGTTTTCCACGCGGATGTCCAGGTCCTTCTCTTCAATGCCCGGAACCTCGAGCTTCAAAACGACCTTCTTCGCGTCCTCATAGATGTCGACCGCAGGCACAAAGCTGGCGGCCGTTAGAGGATTGTCTTCTTCGTTCATTTCACGGAACAAGGAGTTGACGCGGTTCTGCAGAGCAACGACTTCCCGGAACGGGTCCCAACGAGTGATTGCCATAATTTGTTCCTCCAGATCATCTTCAATTTGACGGGGCCGGGAACCTGAGTCCTGGCCGCTCAATCAATCTGATGCGACTATAGCATACGTGATTCATAAAATGTTAGTGATTTGCACTCATATTTTGGGTGTTTCTCTAATTCATTCATTTTAATTATCTTAAAAGCAGCCTTGATGCGAAGACCTGCGGAATCAGGAGCACTTTGCCCGGGTTTCGATCTGGGAAATAGGCCTTGGGAAGGCCAGGACGCGGCCGCAGGCCCGGGATTTCCGTGCGGCCTGAGCCTCCGCTACCGGGCTGAAGACCTCGGGGAACTCATGCCAGATGGCAGCCGTCAGGGCAGCGTGTTCAGCGGTCCCAGGGGTACGTGCCAGGGCGCTCCGCCGACGCAGGTCTTCCCACATGGCGCCGTGCTGCTTGGTTTCAAGAACAGCCCTCCCAGGGAGGTCATTGGACTGAGTGCATGGGGACGGTGTCATCGCGTTTCCTTCCGGTAGAGGGGTTGGTGAAGCAGCCTTCGACAAACGCACAGTGCGATAGCGCCGGGATGGCGCATCTGCTTCGGGCACCAAACAATAAGAACGCAAAAGGAGCCTCTCTCTCCTTTTGAGGAGGTGGCGCGACGGCTCTCAGACCGGTCGCCGGCCGTGCCCTCCCGATACAATCAATTGATAGATGACCCCTCTCTCCGGCCTTATCCACAACATTGACTGGCACTGGCTGTGGCTCTCCGTGGCTGCGTTTCTGGCCGGGGTACTCAACGCGGTGGCGGGCGGCGGCTCGTTTTTGCTGTTTCCGGCCATGCTGGGCATGAAGATGCTCCCCGTGCATGCCAACGCCACCAACACGGTGGCACTGTGGCCGGGTCAGCTCACCTCTGTCGCCGCCTACCGTGACGACATCCGCAAGAACCGCCAGCTGGCCTGGCCCATGGGCATTGCCGGGCTGCTGGGGGGAACGACTGGAGCCCTGGTCCTGTTGAACACGCCGCAGATGACATTTCTCCACCTGGTGCCCTGGCTGCTGCTGATTGCGGCCTCCATCTTTGCTGCCACCGGGCCGGTTTCGCGCTGGCTGGAACGCCGTAAGTCGAAGGCCGGCAGCGGCGCCCATCCGCGGCGGCTGCTCCCTCTGTTTCTTTCCACGGTCTTCGTGTGCTTTTACATCGGCTACTTCGGCGCAGGTGCGGGATTTCTGCTCATCACTCTGCTCTCGCTGTTCGGATTCCAGAACCTGAACGAGATCAACGCGCTCAAAGTCGTCTCCACCACCATGGCCAACGGGATCGCGTTTCTTATCTTCGTCGTCGGGCGTCAGGTGGAGTGGCATTACTGCCTGCTGGCGATGGTCACATGCGCCATCGGCGGTTATACTTCGGCGCGATTCGCGCGCAAGGTGCCGCAGCCCTTTCTGCGCGGGCTGGTGGTGTTCATCGGCCTGGGCATGGCGGCGTGGTTTTTCTGGAGAAACGGGTAAAGGCAGGGAACAGAGAATAAGGACCAGGAACCAGGGATTAGATTCAGCTCTTCGGCGCCGGCGCAGTCGCATGCAATGAAATGGTTTTGCAAGCGAGGAAATCTACAAATTCTGTCCAGTCCTCGGGTCAGGCTGTTCCCTGTTCCCTGCCCCTGTAAACTGTCTCTATGAGCCACGAAGGCATCCGCTTTGTTGAGAAGGGCAGCGCACCTCGCGAGACGGAAGAGAACCGCCCGCTTCCCCGCATTGCCGTGACCCCGGAAAAAGTTCGCGTTCTGCTTAGCGAGGGCAAAGGGCTGGAGATCGACTGGCAGGACGGGCACCGCAGCGCTTGGAGCTTCGCCTGGCTGCGCGAGGCCTGCCCCTGCGCCACCTGCAACGACGAGCGGGGCAAGGATGGGCGTAAGCCGGGACAGGCCAGGCCCAAGCCTGCGGCTCTGCTGCCCATGTACACGCCGCCGCCCAAGCCAGCCAGCGCCCACGCCGTTGGCCGGTACGCCATCCAGTTCAACTGGCTCGACGGCCACACCGCGGGGATTTATTCCTGGGAGTACCTTCGCCGCGTGTGCCAGTGCCGGGAATGCACGTTCGCGGCCCAGGAAACCACGGGTACGCCGAACTAGCGGTCAGAGCCGGTTCCAGGAAAGAAACAGCGCGATCCTGAGCGCGCTTTACTCGCAGGTGTGGCTGCAGTCGCAATCGCGGCAGAAGGTATGGTTCATGCGGTGGGCGGAGATCATGAAACCACTGCCGATCATGGTGACGAGAACCTCTGCGGCATGGGACGGAAGCCGGTCTCCCCAATAGGCGCCGCCGAAGATAAACAGAAGGCCGAGCGCCATGAGCGCCAGCACCCGCAAAGAGCGGTGCCTGCGAAATCCCCTCACCAGCGCTATGGCGCCAAGCGCGGCAATGGCAACCGCCAGGGTGCGATGGGTTTTCTCTTCCGAGGGGAGGAAGTGCGCCGAGACCGCTGAAAAGGAGAGCAGAAACGGCGTAACCAGACAGTGAATCACACACGCGGTGGATGTCCAGATTCCGATCCTGTCAACTGGAAATGCAAGAGTGGGGCTTGGGCTGCCCGAACCGGGCGGAGGGGGAAGTTGACCGTTCGTCATCACCTAATCTTACTTAAACGAAACGCCGAATTGCCTGGGCAGCCGATCCGGCTCCGTCGAGCGCCTGCCGAATTGAGCGCTGAACCTTGGAGCGGAGACCCGGGATGAGAATTTAGCCCGCGATGACCTGGCGTATCGCCTCCGCGGCATTCCCGGCAACTCGAAGAAGGCTGCGGTTCTTGGCCTTCAAAAATCCCGCGGCTACCGCGGTGTCGAGAAACTCGAGAAAGCCGTCCCAGTAGCCGGCGGTGTTGATCAGGATGCAGGGCTTGGCGTGGAGGCGGAGTTGCGCCCAGGTGACCACTTCCAGCAGCTCTTCGAGCGTGCCGTAGCCTCCGGGCAGGATGAGAAAGGCGTCGGCCAGGTGGGCCATGCGCGCCTTGCGCTCGTGCATGGTGGAGACCAGTTCCAGGCGGGTGAGGCCGGCGTGGGCAATCTCCTTGCCTGCCAGAATGTCAGGCAGCACGCCGATGACCTCGGCGCCGGCGGCGAGGGCCGCATCGGCCACGGCGCCCATCAGGCCCACGCTCGCCCCGCCGTAGACCAGCCCGAGCGCGCTTGAGGCAATCTCGGCGCCCAGTGCCTGCGCCTCGGCGAGATAGGCGGGGTTGTTTCCAAAGGCCGATCCACAGTAAACGGCCACGCGGCGAGCAGATTTCTCCGCCAATTTCATCGTGTCTCAAGCATAGCGGGTTGCGCTGGGTTTGCTGGAGACAGCCGGAGGATTCTACCTCGCCAGCCTCTCTTGCAGGTGAACGGTCACGGAGTCGCCCTCGCGCTTGCCGAGGAGCTTTTGGAGATCGGCTTTCACTGGAAGCTTGTGGGTGCCGTCGCCGAGAGCCATAAACGAGCTTTGAAACGGGTGCCCATCCATGGTTCCGCGGACCTTGACGAGGCCCCGTGTACCGAAGAACTCCGCAGAATCGGGCATGACGACGTAGGTCCAGCCGCCTTTCGCCGGCGATTTCTGCAGTCTGGCGGTGAATTGCTTGTCCATAATTCCATTATCCCCTCAAGCCAGCACAAGGTGGAGACCGCCGCGGTTGCCACTGCGCCTGCGCTCAACCCTCCCAGCGGGTACACTGGACACAGGACCCTTCCCTCCTGGAACCGCCCGTGCAGCCGCTCCTCTCCAACCTGAATCCCGAACAGCGCGCCGCCGTTGAGACGACGGAGGGCCCGCTGCTCATCCTGGCCGGCGCAGGCTCGGGAAAGACACGCGTCATTACCAACCGCATCGCCTGGCTTATCCAGGAAAAGGGCGTGGCTCCCGACTCCATCCTGGCCGTGACCTTCACCAACAAAGCCGCCAGCGAAATGGGCGAGCGCGTCGAAAAGCTCCTCGGTCATTCATCGCTGGCCAAGCCGCTCATCGCCACGTTTCACTCTATGTGTGTCCGCATGTTGCGTCGCGACATCGAGGCATTGAAAGTCGGTGGCGAAGGGCTGACGCGATCGTTTGCGATTTACGACGAGAACGACCAGCAGGCCATTGTCAAGACCGTGATGAAGCGCATGGGCCTCGACACCAAGCAGCTGACGCCGCGCACTGTACTGGGGCGGATCTCCTGGGCCAAGAACCACATGGTCGATCCGCAGGAGTATTACCTGGGCAGCAAGGATCCGAATAGCGAGCGGATCGCCCACATCTACCAGAGCTACAAGGCGGAGCTGCGCAAGAACAACGCGCTGGATTTCGACGATCTGCTGCTGGAGGCCGTGCGCCTGTTGAAAGTCTCAAGCGAAGTGCGTGAGCGCTACCAGCGCCGCTACCACTATCTGCTGGTGGACGAGTACCAGGACACCAACAGGCCGCAGTACGAGCTGATGAAGCTGCTGGCCGGCGAGGCCAAGAATGTCTGCGCGGTGGGCGACGAGGACCAGAGCATTTATTCCTGGCGCGGCGCCGATATCCGCAACATTCTGGAGTTTGAGAAGGATTTCCCCAACGCGCGGATCGTAAGGCTGGAACAGAATTACCGGTCGACGCAGGTGATTCTTGAAGCTGCGGGAGCCGTTGTGGCCAACAACCTGCGCCGCAAGGGCAAAAAGCTGTGGACGGACCGGCAGGGCGGAAGCCTGGTGGGCTATTACGAGGCACCCGACGGCGAAAACGAGGCGCTGTTCATCGCCGACCGCATCCAGAAGTTCCTGCGCGAAGCGGGCTCCAGCGGCCAGGCGGACGAAGCCCACTGCGCGGTGCTGTATCGAACCAATTCGCAGTCACGGCTGGTCGAAGAAGCGCTGCGCCGCTACAACATCCGCTACACGATGGTGGGCGGGTTCAGCTTTTACGAGCGCGCGGAGATCAAGGACCTGCTCAGCTACCTGCGGCTGGTCCGCAACCCCCACGATTCGATGGCTCTTAACCGGGTGATCAACACTCCGGCACGAGGCATTGGCAAAACGACGCTGGAGACGCTGGAGCGGCTGGCGCTGGAGACCGGCCAATCGACGTGGGACGCACTGGGCGCGGCGATCAAGAATCGCCTGATTCCGACGCGCGCGTTGATGGCTCTCGAATCTTTCCGCCAGCTTATTCTCGACGCGCAGGCCATGATGGACCCGGATTTTGCAGGAAAGTTTTCGGCGGACGTGGCGGCGGGAGCGGGTGAGAACGCGGAAGCCGACACCGATTTTGAATTTGGCGCCGCCTCCGCAGAGGAGACCAGCCCCAACGCGGCCAGCGCCGACTCCGCTGTGAACTTCGATTTCGGCAGCAGCGACCACCCGCAACTGCCGCTGCTGGATGCGAGCAGCTTCTCGCCCTTCAAGGAGCAGCCCAAGCGCCCCTTCCTCACCATGCCGAAGAAGCCCGCTAAACAGGAGTGGCAAGAATCGAAACCTATTCTCACCCCCGAGGTCCTGCCTCCCCAAAAGAAAATTGAGATTTCACTCGCAGGGAGGACTTGGCAGATCAGCCAAGAAGGGTACAAGAAACTCCAGCGTCGACTGCGAACCTTGGAAGAAAAGGCCTTCGAAATCGGCGTGAGCGGACCAAGAGCAGAGGTCAAGAACGAAGAGCCATTGAAGGTCTCGTTCTTTTTCGACCCATTGCAAATCGGCGGTTGGGAGCTCATCGGCATCATTCATAACATCAAGGGCGACCACAGTCCCGAGCAATTTGGCAAAGAACCAATTCCACACAGCTACCTGCAAGATCCAGAGAATTGTGAGCACTGCAATAGGCGGCAAAGAAGAAATAACACATTTATTCTCAAGAACAATGACGGAAGCTCTAAACAGGTGGGTAGTGGTTGCATACATAAGTTCTTGGGTGACAAACCGGAGGTTTGGAAATTCGACAAGCCTGAGGTATGGAGGTTTGGGCGAGAATCAACGCAAGAATTGGAGAATTACCTCGACGACCTGACCAAGCGTGATTTTGAAGTCCCGGCCGCATCTCCATCCGAGTGGGTCACTGCGTTAAGAGATGGGTCTCTCTCGAGCACCGAGTCGGATCGCGAGGCAGCCCCTGCATTCAGGGCGCCCGGGGACGCAGCCACGCTTCCGGAGTTGATCCGTTTCCTTATCGACAGGACAGGATACATCAAGGCCCTGGAGACGGAAGGCTCGCCGGAGGCATTCAGCCGCATTGAGAACCTTAAAGAACTGGCCAATGCCGCTCACGACGCGGAAGCGCGCGGCGAAACGCTGGCCGACTTTCTGGACCACGCGGCGTTGGCCTCGGACACCGACCAGTTCGACCCTGAGGCGCGCGTCACGCTGATGACTCTGCACGCAGCCAAGGGCCTCGAATTCCCGCTCGTCTTTCTCGCCGGTCTCGAAGAGGGACTCTTCCCTCACTCGCGCACCCTCAACAATCCTGAGGAGCTTGAAGAGGAGCGCCGGCTCTGTTACGTGGGCATGACGCGGGCCATGAACACGCTCGTGCTGACGCGCGCGCATTACCGGAGGCGATATGGCAACGACGCGCCGGAGATGAGCATTCCATCGCGCTTTCTGGAGGAAGTTCCCAACCAGCTTGTCGAGAATTTGGGCGGCCAAAGCGCGGCCTGGTCCACGAATGGCTACGGCACGCGCGCTGCCGGATACGGCGGCGGACGCCGTGGCGGTGAGCACGGCGATTTCGCCGACCGGCACTACAACTACGAAGACGAAAGCCAGGAGCCCGGAAGCCGGGCCACTTCCGCAAGCAGGGGATTCGGTGCGGGTTCGAGGGGCACGTCTTCCAAGCCTTTCGTCGCTCCCTGGATGAAGCCGAAGACCACTTCGCCCAAATCCGGATCCGATGCGAAGGATGAATTCGCGCAAGCACCGCCGGAAAAGCCGTCCATCGACAACATTGCCCGGTTCTTTGGGGGCAAGGCTGGAGCAATGCAACCGGGCATTGGCAAGCAGGGTACGCTGGCCAGGCCGGCCATGGATATTCCCGCACCGAGCGGCGAAGCCAACCTGCGAAAAGGCCAGCGCGTCCACCATGCGAAGTACGGCGAAGGCACCATCCTGATGCGCGAAGGCGATGGCGAAGACGCCAAGCTGACCGTGATGTTCAATCGTCACGGCATGAAGAAGCTGATGGAAAAGTTCGCCAACCTGCGGAAGATTTAGCGGCCATGGTAGAAACTGGCCTCCATGCCAGTTTTGGACGTGGACGTTTATTCTTTCCCAGCAAGAATCACAGTGAGTGGCTGCCTGCCAGCTTTACTTGACCCGCTTCGCCACCAGCTCTTCCGTTGCGAAGTCTCCTACTTTGCGCGTGAACTTGATCTCGTCGCCGGAGATTTTCCCCGTGTAAGTGATTACAAGCTGGGCGCCATTGAAGTTAAGGTTTTCCACGAACGAGATATCGTCGTCCTTAATTTTCCCATCCGCGATATCCGTGGTGCCCATGTCATTCTTGGCTGTGCCGGTTAGCTTCTCGCCATCCACTTTGAACGTATACGTGTAATGCTGTTCGCCAATCTGCGTGTTGAAGGTTGCTGTCCACTGCCCACTGACGTCAGATGCAAATGCCGACAATGCCAGTCCGGCAGCCATGAACGCCAAAACAAAGCCGCTGCGCAATTTCATCGTGCTGGTCTCCCTTGGGAGGGTTCGCCTCGCCGGCTAGCAGCGATGCCCGCAGCCGACGGCAAATCCCTGCATCAAGGACGCCATGGCGACCCGGAAAGTCTCCGGTGTGACAAGCGATTTGTCTACCTTCCCTGGACGCGCCTAAGATTTGTCCGTCGCCTGGGAGGGACCCGCACCATGCGCGGATTCTCACTTTTCTTATTGCTTGCAGCTCTGGCCTTGCCCGCCGAGGCGGAAAAGCCCGCCAACCCCAAATCTGACAGCCCGAAACAGGTCACGGTCAACCAGTTGGAACAGTCCTTGTCTCAGACCCAGGGAAAGACCGATGCCGAAATGGCGCTGGCCCTGTCAGGGCTCGAGCTGACCGAGAGAGTGGGCGCGGCGCGCTTCGCTCACCTGAGCGCCAACCTGCCCGGCGAAAAGTCGCAGCAGGAGCTGCTGATCCTGGCCGACCGCGCGGCATTGCTGGCTCCGCCCGAGGACGAGACGGTCGCGGACCCCACACCCGACGCGGCAACGATGCGCCAAATGCTGGTCAAGATTGTGAACTACGTGAACACCACCGTGCGCCAGTTGCCGAACCTGATGGCCGTCCGCGAGACCACAGGCTTCGAGGACCGGCCGGAGGAGGATCGCCTGGAATCGACCGGCGTTGTCAGCCTGAGCTACCTGCCGCTGCGCGCGACGGGGAAGTCAAGCATCGCTGTCAGTTATCGCGACCGCAAGGAGGTGGTGGACGAGAGCGCGACCAAGGCTCTGAAGCATCCGGCGCCCATCGAAGGCCTGATCACGTCGGGCTTGTTCGGCCCCATTCTTTCCACCGTGCTGGCCGACGCGCTCAAGGGCAAAATCACCTGGGCGCGCTGGGAGCGGGACGCAGACAAGCGGCTGGCCGTCTTCTACTACGCGGTCCCCGGGGAGAAGTCGAACTATGATGTCAGGTTCTGCTGCGTTGTGAAAGGTCTAAGATCCGTCGGGCAGGCGGACGTCGGGGTTTTCGACGAGCGAGCCAGTTACCACGGCGATATAGTCTTCGATCCCGCCGACGGATCGATCCTGCGCATCACAATGGAAGCCGAAATGCCGCCCAAGGGACTCGTTCCCAGCGCCGGGGTCGCCATCGAGTACGGGCCGGTGGAGATCGGCGGCAGAAGCTATATCTGCCCCACAAGGAGCGTATCGCTTCTGACGGCGCATACGGCCGCCCAGCAAGGCATGTTTTCCCAGTCAAACTACCGAGGCGCGGCCACGACGTTCTTGAACGATGTGAAATTCACCCAGTATCGCCGCTTCGGTTCAGAGACGCGCATCCTCACCGGCGACAGCTCCGCGCCGCCACAATAGCCCGAAGCCGTTGCGGCCTCGGGAAGAGCCTTTATCGCGGACTGGATCGAAGGAGTCAAAATTCGCGGAGCCTTTCAGGACTGCTTCCCCAGCGGCCTCACTCCATGCCGATCACCAGCCGCTGGCGGGATGCAATCCCCTCGGCGGCTTCAAGCCCTTCGCTCCCAATCCGCTTGGCCTGCTCCTCGCCGTTGAGCACGCGGAATACCCCCTCGGCAAGAGCCTGCAGCTCATCTTCGCCGGGATAGACAGTGATGGGGGCGATCCAATCGATGGAATTGCGCAACAAGCGGACTGCTCGTTCGGAATAGGCCATTCCGCCGGTCAGAAGCAAGGCATCCACCTTGCCCTTTAACACTGCGGCCATCGCTCCGGCCTCTTTGCCAATCTGGTAGAACATGGCCTCATACACCAGAGCGGCCTGCGTGTCCCCGGCCTCGATCCGCCGCTCCACCTCGGTCAACTCGCGCGTGCCCAGGTACGCAAACAGGCCGCCGTCTCCGAAGACGTGGTGGTCGATCTCTCTCTTAAGATACTTTCCGCCAAAACAGAGCTTGACCAGCTCCCGCGACGGGAGTCCGCCGGTGCGGTCAGGACCGAACGGGCCCTCCTCAATGGTGTTGGAGTCGATCATGCGGCCATCGCGGTGCGCCGAAACGGTAATCCCGCTGCCCATGTGGACCACGATGAGCCGCAGATCCTGGTAGACGCGATTCTGCTCCCGCGCGAAGCGGCGGGCGACGGCCTTGGTGTTGAGCGCATGGCCGATAGATGTACGCTTCACCAACGGCGAGCCGGAGAGGCGCGCGCACGGCTGCCACTCGTCCACCGTAACCGGGTCGACAATGTAGGCATGCACCCCGGCCGCTTCGGCGAACCGGAGCGCCAACAAAGCTCCCAGGTTGGAGGCGTGTTCGCCGAGGCGCGCCAGCTTCAGTTCCTCCACCATCGCGTCGTCCACCAGGTAGGTTCCGCAGGGTAGTGGAGGCAAAAGGCCGCCGCGCCCGGCAACTGCCGCGAAGCCGCACCCCCTGAATTCGGCATTTGCGAGGGCCTGTTCGATCAGATCCGCACGATAGTCCAGGCGCGCAATCATGGGACGGCCACTGAAGCGCGCCAGCTCCTCATCTCCGTGGCGAATGGTCTGCGTCCACTCGGCGCCGTGGGCCGCAAACACGCCCAGCTTGGTCGATGTCGTTCCGGGATTCAGGACCAGCACACGGTTGCTTTCGCTGCTCAAGACTGCACATCCTCCAAGCCAAAACGAGTTTAAACGGTTCGCAGGGATACCGGAGGGACGGAGGTTGAGCAGGAAACCCAGTGGGGTTCCCAGAACGGAACCTGCTCGCCTGGGCCAGGCATTTGTAACGGTCCGCTCGAAGATCCGTGCTACACTTTATATCAATCGTAGAATTCGATCTGAAGTTTTTGCCTGTTCCGGTTACCGCCTACTCGC
>CAYUJM010000143.1:0-11786 GCA_964445025.1 uncultured Occallatibacter sp.
TCTTGGCCAGAACAAGGTCCCCCGGCAACACCACCGCCCGTCCAATGCGAATCGGCGCATTGATCGAGGTCAACTCCATCTGCGCCCATGCGGAGGGATCGTAGCCGCGATAGAAGCCGTTGAAGTCGGGAATCTCCCGGTTTTCCTCCTGATCGCGGATGCCGGCGTCGAACACGAATCCGGTATGCGTGTGCGCGGCGATCCCGTTGCCGAGATTGGAACCGATCAAGGTGCCTTCAACGATCTTGCCAAAGCCATCGGCAACGTAGACGTCCCCAGTTTCGAGTTCATTGATGGGCCACATATTGGTTCCGCCCACCCGTCCCTCGGCTTTGCCCTCGGCTGCGATGGCCTTGGCCATGTCCGGCCGTATCGGCATATACTGCGCCGTCAGCGCACGGCCGGCAAATGGCTTTTCAATGTGAAGAGCCTGCCAGCCAGCTTCAAATTGATTCTGATAGCCCTGCGCGCGCAAAAAATCCCAGACGTCTTCGATGGACATGTCCACCGCTCGTTTAAGCAATGTGTCCGGCAATTTCGGGCGACCGTCCGGGAATCGATCACCCTTCCAGTCAGAGGTGTAGAAGAGCATTTGGTCGCGTGTCATCTTCACCTGGCTTATTGCCGGGGACGCCCCCGCCAGGGCGAAGAACAACAGGATTGATCCGATCATGAGTTTCATGCAATTCTCCGTCTTGCAATCCGTCTTCTCTGCCGTGCCCGACCGCTACTGCTTGATGACGGTACCATCCCGCAGCCGTATCTCTCCCCAGCCGCCGTTCAACGGGCTGGCCGTAAATGGCGACTTGGCAGCTTCCTTCTCGTCAATCTCAATTCCCCACCCAGGCTTCTCACTTACCCACAGATATCCGTCTTTCATCTCCGGGCATCCGTGAAAAATCGCTTGCGTCCGCTCATTGAAAGCTGAGTACTCCTGAATGCCGAAGTTATAGCTGACCAGATCCAACGTCACGTTGGCCATGTGCCCAACCGGCGAAACATCGCCGGGACCGTGCCATGCCGTTTTCACGCCAAACTGCTCGGCGAGGATTGCAATCTTGCGCGCCGGACTGAAGCCGCCCACTTGCGACAGATGCACGCGGATGTAGTCGATCAGCCGTCCCTCGATCAGCGGCTGCCATTCATGTGGGTTGTTGAAGAGCTCGCCCATGGCGATCGGTGTGGCGCAATTCTGGCGAATCTGCCGGAAGTAATCCAGATCCTCCGGGGAAAGCGGGTCTTCAAGGAAGAACATTCGATACTGCTCGGCTTGTTTGCAAAACTCGACCGCCTCGTTGGGCGTCAGGCGTTCATGCATGTCATGGAGCAACTCGATCTCATCGCCCAGCTCGCGGCGGCAGAATTCGAGCAGCTTCAAATTGCGGCGCATGGCGTAGGCAGGCTCGAACAGCGGCTTTTCATGAAGCGCCTTCAGGCGGTTATCATTCGTATGCGCCGCGCCATAGCCCGCCATTCCGGGAAGTTCCACCTGAACGCGCACGTTGCGGAAGCCCTGTTCGATGTACTTCTTCGCGCTCTCGACCACATCCTGAAACTCTGCGCCGCTGGCGTGGGTGTAGCAATCGACGGCTTCACGGCATTTCCCGCCGGCGAGCTGATAGACGGGCATTCCGGCTTGCCGGCCCTTGATATCCCAAAGCGCCTGATCGATGCCGCTGAGGGCATTGTTCAACACCGGGCCGTTCTTCCAATAAGAGCTGTCGTAGCAGGACTGCCAGATATCTTCGATCCGGTCGGTCGTCTTATTCAGCAGGAAGGGCTTGAGATACCTTTCGACTGCCGGCTTTACCAGATCCGCCCGCTGCGTGAAAGTAGCGCAGCCGTAACCATAGAGCCCGTCCTGATCCGTGGTGATCTTGACCACCGTCAGGCGCACGCCAGCGGGCTGGCATTCAATCACGCTGATATCTTTGATCCGCGGCTGCGGGGCGCCCCGCGTCGCGTGCTCAACCTGTTGATGTGCTTCCACGCAGCGGGGAGCAAGGGCGAGCATTCCCGACCCTGCGATGGTCTTCAAAAAGGCACGCCGCGGTGGGTACATTTCTCTCTCCCCCGTAACTCACTCCGTAACCTGGTAAGGCAGAAGCCAAAAGAAGTGAATCCAGGCAGAGTGGATTTTCAGCTTTCATGACGACGAGCCAGTTTACCACCAGGTATCGGAGCTGACTTCGCCTCCCCGCGACAAGATCGCTTCGGAAAAAGGACGAGCAGGTAGTTGTCGTCTGCAGGATCTGTGTCTTCGGGAGGAAGCGCCCTACAGTCGAGTTTCAACGCCGCGGTCTCGCCATTGGCATTCTCCGGCAATTACCCTGCCTGATTCATGTCCAGCCAATTGCACAACCGCAGGAGCTCCGGAGGTTTACTCTGAAGCTCCACGATCTGCCTGGATAAAGCGGCTCAGAAGTTGAACGACATCTGAAGGTCGATGCTCCGGTTTGAAGCGGGCGAGGAGAAGAATCCTCCTGCCAGCGCGTTGGACTGGCCAAACAGCGGCGACTCAAGCACGGAAACCGGTGGAGCAAGATTCACCTTGTTCAGGATGTTCCGCGACATCGCCGCGAAGGTAAGTGAGTAGCGCCGCGACGAAGCCTGGTCGAACCGCGGAGGTCCGCCGCTGCGACTGAGGCCACCGGGGCCAAGGCCACCTCCCGGAGGGCCTCCGCCCCCAGGACCTCCGCCCGGCGGCGGGCCGCCGCCAGGGCCGCCGGATCCGGCGCTCGAGGCCGACCTGTCCACTTTGGGGCCGATGCCGAAGGACTTGCTCACCCGCATATTCATGCTGAACTGCCCGGGCCCGGTGCTGTAGTTGTACGGAATGCGAGCCTCACTGGCAGATGGATCGAGATCGAACGTCCCGAATTTTGTCTGCATGACGTCGGTGCTCGCCGACGTTGCGAATGCCGGCCGGTCGTTGAATTGGTTGTCGCCGTTCAGATCCTGGCCAATCGTGATGTTGAAGGGGGTACCGGAATTCGCCACCATCATCGGGCTGAAGGAAATGCCATACGGGCCCTGCAGGTTCCCGCCAAGCAGGAAGCGGTTGCGCACATCGAAGTTTGCCCGTCCGTAATCCGCTCCAGGATCGAACTGATCTGTTGGAAAGTAAGTAGCGCCGGACGTGTCGGCCTTCGCCGAACCCAGCATGTAGAAGCCGAACAGCGATACGCGCTTTGCCTTCACGTTGTAGTTCACTGTCAGCTGATTCTGGTTGTACACCCCGCCCGATTGAAACTGATAGATGTTCTCGTTGATGCCGTTCGGACGGGTGCCGGTTCCTGTCGTCTGATCGTAGGTTCCAGGCAGGTACGCGTTTATGTTGTCGCTCAGGTACTGGTGGACGCCCCGGGAGTTGATATACGTAACCGATGTGGTGACGACCTTGCCGAACTGGTGCTCCACGCCCACGGCTGCCTGCATGTTGAGTGAGGCTTTGAAGTTCGGCGAGATCTCGTAGAGGGTGGGCGCAACCGAGTTGAGCGCTGCAAGCTCGCTCGCCGATGGCGCGTTCTCATAGAACGTGGGGTCCTTCACCACGAATTGCTGCTGATTCACTCCGTTCTGCCGGATCGCATCCAGGACGTAATTGGAGCCGAATCGATCGAAGAACCACCCATAACCCGCACGGATCACGGTCTTCGCGGGGGTGCTTTTGCCTCCCGCAGGCGCCCAGGCCAGGGACAGGCGAGGCGCCCAATCGTCGCGATCGCCGACCCAGTTCTGTGCCTCGTAGCGCAGGCCGTAACTCAAGGTGAGATTGGGGCGGAACTTGAAGTCGTCCTGGTAGAACACTCCAGCATCGAAAAGCGCAACGCTCGAGTTCGTCTTTCCAGCCGTCACGTCATATTCCGAAGGGGTCTTCGCCGCGTAGGAGGCTAGAGATGAATAAATGTAATTCCCGTTGAAGCCGGAGGTAGAGAAGTTGGCGTCGCGAGTCAGCCTGAAACGTGCGCCGAACTCGATTGCATGCGCGCCCCTGGCCTCGGTCGTATCGTTCTCCAGCTCAAACCGGTCCTGGTTATCGCGCACCACGCCGGCATTGTTTCCCCCGCCGGTAAATGCGCCCTGCACCATGATGGTGGGGTCGGTGTTCTGCGCGATCTGATTGTCCCGCGCGCGAATGTACTGGAATCGTGTCTCATTTACCGCGTTCGCGCTCAGCACCTGCGCATCGCTGATCTGCAAGCTGTTCTCGAAATTGGACACGTTATACGCCTGGCTTTGAAGCGCGAATTGAGAGACCCCGCTGTTGGTTTGGACCTGGCGATCGAGCATGTAGCGCACGGTGAGCGTGTTGCTTTGGCCAAGCTGGAAATCGAACCGCGGGCTGACGTCGAGCCGTGATTGTGGGTTCGCGACGGCGACCGAGTAGTTGTACACGTTTGAATTCGCATCGAGAAGCTCGGCGTTGACGATGGAATTCGAAGCATTATTCCGCTCGAATACGCTGCCAAACCACGACGTCTTTGTGCCGAGCGCGCCGCCGATGCTCCCATTGGCGAAGGTGGTGTAGTAGGCTGGCTCCGAGCTTACAAACGGGTTCAGTGAATTGAATGCCGAGTCGTTGCCCATTACCATCAGATTTCCGTGCACCTTATCCGTTCCCGGCTTGGTAAGAATCTCAATGCGGCCGTAGCCCAGCTTGTCGTAATGAGCGGAAAAGGGATTCTGGTTGATGCGAATCTCCCGGATGGACGACTTGGGAGGGAGCTGGCCGCCGGTGAATCCGTCAATGTAGATCTGAGCTCCGCTCGGGCCAGCCGCCGGCCCTGCGAGCGCCGTCAATTCGTCTTGCAACTCGTCCGGATCGTCGGACAGCGCATCGAGATCCTTGCCCTTAATGACAATCGAGCTCGCGTTGCTGTCCGCGCTGGTGCTCACGCCGCCGGCTTCGTCTGTCACGTTGACCTGCTGCTGGTCGACAGGCAGCTGCAATGTAACGTTTTCCTGCACGCTCTTGCCGGCCAATACGACGATCTCATCCAACGTGGTTGCCGCAAAACCCTTCGCGGTAATCGACAGCGAGTATTTTCCGGGTTGGACACCGGCAAAGTGGAAGGCGCCATCGCGTCCACTCACCGTCGCCGCAGGGCTCCCGGCTTCGCCGCTCAACACGAGCCTGGCGCTGGGAATCACCGCGCCCGTGGGGTCAGCCACTGTGCCGCGAATCTCAGCACTCGTGCCCTGCGCAACGGCCGGGGCCGGGGAGCCCAACCCGCAAAGAAGTATGACCAGGCTCACGAAAACGCTGCCAACACGCTTGACCATCACAAATTACCTCCGCTTGAACTGATCTCAGGAGAAACCCGAGCACGCATGCGTGCCGTCACGAAGCGTAAAGGAACGTAAAGATTCGTAACGGCGATGTGACGATTTGTTACATTTCTTCTGTATTTTCCTTTGAGCCTCGGCGTAGCCTATTCATATCCGGAGAGTTGCATGGAAGACGTTCTGCTGATCGACGATGACGTTGAACTAGGCTCCATGCTGACGGAATACCTGGGCAAACACGGCTTTCGGGTCCGAGCCGTGCATCGCGGCGACACCGGCTTAACAGCGGTGCGGCAACGGCCATGGGCCCTGGTTCTCCTCGACGTGATGCTGCCCGGCATCGACGGCTTCGAGGTGCTTAAGCGGATCCGCTCCGAGTCGAACGTGAGCGTTTTGCTGCTCACAGCCCGAGGAGAAGATGTCGATCGCATCGTGGGACTGGAGATCGGTGCGGACGATTATCTGCCCAAGCCTTTCAATCCTCGCGAGCTGTTGGCGCGGATGCGCGCTATTTTGCGCCGGCAGGATCGCGCACCGGCAGCGCCGGCTGGCGTGGTGCGCGTCCAGGATCTGGAACTGGACGTGGCTGCGCGCAGAGTTTTGAAGACGGGCAAGAAACTTGACCTTACCGACGTGGAGTTCGGACTGCTGGAGGCCCTCATGCGCCAACCCGGTGCGGTGTTGAGCCGCGACGAACTCTCGCAGGCGGCGCTTGGGCGCGCATTCGATCCCTTCGATCGCAGCCTGGATATGCACGTCAGCCGTTTGCGGCGAAAACTGGGTCGCGACGGAGACGACGAGGATCGAGTCAAGAGTGTTCGCGGCGTGGGCTATCAGCTTGTTCTCGATCGGGAATTCAGCGGCCAGGAGGGGTGACATCAATGCGGGGCCTGTTCTTCAAGATCTTCATTATCTTCTGGATTGCGCAAAGCCTGATCTTTGTCATCTCCACTGCTTTCATCCTGGCGCACCGCTTTCCCCGTCCCAACTTTCTTCTTGACCCGGCATTCAGCAATCTAAGTGCGAACGCAGCGGATGGAACCAACCGGTTTGAGGCTGGCGGCTGCGCAGGATTCAGCGCTTATACGCACCAGCGCAATGAGGACCTGGCGCTCGCCGATCCAACCGGGAAGATTCTCTGTGGCCAAGTTCCAGCGGAGATTGCGGGGGGCGCCGGTTCATCGGGCGCTGTGCTGGCACGCCAGGTCGGAAACGTCACGGTATGGAGCGCGCCGGCTGTCTCCGCAAGCGGGAAGCGGTACCTTTTCATTGCCATCGTTCCCATCAACCGGGAAAAACATACCTGGTACGAGGATCTGTATCATTTTGCCTCCCCGCAATTGCCCGTCGCCATTGCAGTCGGCGGACTGACGACCTTCGTTCTTGTGCTCCTGTTCACGCGCCCCGTCGTGCGCCTCCGCAAGGCTGCCCTGGAACTGGCGCAGGGCAACCTGAGCACCCGCGTAAGCGAGGCGCGGCAAAGCTCCCGATTCTTCAAGGGTGATGAGTTCGAAGCACTCGTACACAGCTTCAACCACATGGCGGAGCGGCTCGAGTCGCTTGTCAATGCGCAAAAGCTTTTGCTTCGCGATGTCTCGCACGAGCTTCGCTCGCCGCTGGCGAGGCTGAGCGTGGCGCTCGAACTCTCTCGGGAAGATGCTGCCCCATCCATGGGCACACACCTCGATCGAATGGAGCGCGAAATTCTGCGTCTCAATCAGTTGATAGGACAGCTCCTGACCCTTTCCTCCATGGAAGCAGCGGAAAGCCTGGACAAACTCGAACGGATTTCATTGAAGAAGCTGCTCGAGGAAATGACTCCGGATGCCACCTACGAGGCTCAGCAGAGAGACGCCTCGGTAAGCCTTGATGCAGATTGCGAGTGCGTCATCGAAGGCCGCCGTGAGCTGCTATACCGGGCTATTGAGAACGTCGTGCGCAACGCGGTGCGGTACACCGCGCCTGGAACGCAGGTGGACATTCGATTGCGCAACGATCCTCAGGGCCGGATGGCCGTGGTCGAAGTGAGCGACCGCGGTCCGGGCATTCCTGAATCTGAGCTCGATTCGATCTTTCGCCCTTTCTACAGGGTTGACACGGCCCGAAGTGCTCAGACAGGTGGTGTTGGTGTTGGCCTGGCCATCGCAGAGAGGGCGGTGAAGCTGCACAACGGCCAGATCAGTGCCTCAAACCGCTCTGAGGGGGGCGCGAGCATCAAGATTCGGCTTCCTCTTGCGGCCTGATCCAGCGGTCGTGGGCGGCTTCATCCCGATTTAGAGTTCTGGCCAACTACACTCCCAAAGCACAGGCATTTTTTGCGTTGCTGCGTATAATCGCCTTGCTATGAGAACGGATGCAGCGCTGGCTTCGATTTTCGTGGTCAGTGACTGCCTCGAAAGGAAGAGACGATGGACCGGTCACAGCGTTACGCCGCCCTGATCTTTGCAATCACTTTCCCGTTGACTATCGCGTTGATGATGGTTGCTTTCACCCGGTTTCTGGCTCCCATTCTGGTTTGGAACCAGGACGCGGAGACGGCTCGCAACCTCACCGCCCACGCTCAAACGTATCGCATGTTCATTGCCGTATCCTGTCTGAACGGCCTTGCGGGCGTCGTATTGCTGACGGCGCTGTATGTGGTCCTCAGGCCCGTCAATCGCGGCTTGGCATTGTTTGCGGCATTTTCCAGATTGGTCTATGTGGCGATGTGGTTCGTCCAGGTGCTCGGCTCGTTCAGCGCCCTGCGCATCATGCTCGGAGAAGGGCCGCTGCAGGCGTTCGAATCAAAGCAGTTGCAGGCACTGGCGGGATTGCAGCTTGCCTCGGGGTGGGATGCTTACTATATCGGCCTGGCATTCTACGCGCTAAGCACCTTGCTTTTTAGCGGGCTGTTCTTCCAATCGCGCTACATCCCGAGAATCCTCGCGTCTTGGGGTGTACTGGCCTCGCTGTTCGAAGGCGTGTGCGCATTTGCGTATCTGAACAGCCGCGGATTCGGAGCGGTGGTTTCCGTGAACTGGTACGAGATGCCGACCATGCTCTTTGAACTAGCGCTCAGCATCTGGCTTCTAGGGAAGTGGCTGAAGGCTGCCTGGAGCCGGAAGACGACCCCTGCCAGCATTTGACGGATCGCGGTGCCGTGAACGGGTGGCGAGACCGCCGGTGAACTGCGGGCAGAGCTAAGTCCCTCGTCCACTTTTACCATGGGGCTCTAAGGGCTGGAATTGAAGCCCGGAAATGTGGTAAGGACATGGTAACCATGTCTTGATCTAGTTTCGGTTGTGCCCGCTTTCGACTAGCTGGCGCGCCTTGATGTCGCGCATAGGCGGCAGTCCGAAGAGCCTGCGGTACTCGCGGTTGAATTGGCTGGCGCTCTCATAGCCGACCTCGAAGGCGGCGCTGGCTGCATCCAGGCCTTCGGTCATCATGCGCACGCGCGCCATGTGCAGGCGCATCCGCTTCTGGTATTGCAGCGGGCTCATCTGGGTCAGTGTGCGAAAGTGTTGGTGAAAGGTAGATACGCTCATCTTGGCCACGGCGGCGAGGTCTTCCACACGCAGCGGCTTCGAGAAGTTCTCCTTTAGCCAAACGACGGCTTTGGCTGTGCGATTGCTCTGCTCGCCCAGCGTGGCGATCGAGCGCAGATGCTTGCCCAGAGACGATCGCAGCAGGCGATAGACTATCTCCCGTTGCATCAGACCGGCTAGGAAAGGTATGTCGCGCGGAGTGTCGAGCAGGTCCAGCAGGCGTATGCAGGATCTGAGCAGCTCCGGCGTGGACTTGGCCGTGGCCATGCCGCGCGTACCGGCGCAGACGTCGGCTGACAGGAACTCTTCCTGGCTTAGGATTTCGCGGACCGAAGCCATATCGAGCTTGAGGATCAGGGCCAGGATCGGCTTCTCCGGGCTCGCCTGCGTCACCTGGCTGATAACCGGCATATCGATCGAGGTGAGCTGTAGCGTGGACTCATCACACACATACACTGCGCCGCCGACGTTGACATGCTTCTGGCCCTGGCCGTAGACGATGATCGAAGGCTCGTAGGTCGCAGAGTAGCAGCTGGTCAGGGCGGTCCGGCGAAACAGGACCAGGCCCGGCACGGGAGTAACCTGATCGCCCTCTACCTGGATGTGGGTCCCGATCTTGCGGGCCAGCTCGGACCGCAGGGCAATCAGTTGATCCCTAGCAGCGCTTGGGTCGGCACCGGTCTCGCGAGAGTTTTCTGCCCTGTTTGCCGCTTCTGCCTGCATTCTTCTCCCCCATCTACAGCGTACCGCCAGGTCGGCATTGCGTGTACAAAAAAATGGCCCCATCGGAGGAATAGGCAAGAAGTTCGCAGGATCGTGATACCGCTCGGAACTCGCTTCTCCGTACTATCGAGGTGTCGGCAAAAGCGATGAAACGTCACAGAATCGCTCTCGAGCAGAATCGCAAAAGGAGAAACAATGCAGAAACGCAAATTGGGAAAGAGTGGCCTTGAAGTTTCAGCTCTCGGATTGGGTTGCATGGGGCTGAGCTATGGCTATGGTCCGGCAACGGAGAAGGATCAGGCAATCAAGTTGATCCGCACTGCGTACGAAAACGGGGTTACCTTCTTCGATACAGCAGAGGCCTATGGCCCTAACCTCAACGAAGAACTCCTGGGCGAGGCGCTCGCACCCTTTCGGGACAAGGTCGTCATTGCCACCAAGTTCGGCTTTGTTGAGGGCAAGCCCGCCATGGGCATGGACAGCCGTCCAGAGCGCATCCGCGAAGTGACGGAGGCGGCACTGAAGCGCCTGCGCACCGACGTGATCGATCTGCTCTATCAGCATCGCGTTGATCCAAATGTCCCCGTCGAAGAAGTCGCCGGCACCGTGAAGGACCTCATCGCGCAAGGCAAGGTGAAGCACTTCGGCATGTCGGAGGCTGGAGCGCAGACCATCCGCCAGGCTCATGCGGTACAACCAGTCGCCGCTCTGCAAAGCGAGTATTCGCTCTGGTGGCGCGAGCCGGAGAAGGAGATCCTGCCCACGCTTGAAGAGTTGGGAATCGGCTTCGTCCCCTTCAGTCCACTCGGCAAGGGCTTTCTGACTGGAGCCATCAATGTAAACACAACCTTTGACAAGACGGACTTCCGCAACGTAGTGCCGCGCTTCGACGAAGATAACCGCAAGGCCAACCAGGCGCTTGTAGATGTGCTAAGCAGGATCGCCGCACAAAAGAGCGTAACCAACGCGCAGATTGCTCTGGCCTGGTTGCTCGCTCAGAAGCCGTGGATCGTCCCCATCCCTGGAACCACCAAGCTGCATCGGCTGCAGGAGAACCTCGGCGCCGCTGCCGTGGAGTTGACCGCCGGCGACCTTGCGGAGATTGAGCGTGCAGTATCCGGCATTGAGGTGCAGGGTGCCCGCTACCCCGCGCAACTTGCAAGTCGCGTAGGCCGGTAGTTCCGGTCGCTCTCGGCGACCAAGGCCCCCGGCAGCGGCACGTGCCGGGGAGCGCTCGAACCACAAGGAGAATCACGATGGCAATCAGCGAACAGGCACGAAAGAACCACGATGAGCTCTTTCCCGGCCACACATCGACGTTAGCGGTGACTGACCCGGAGCTCATCGAAGTCTTTGATAACTTCGCATTCGACGAGGTGCTGCAGCATGGCAACCTGGAGCCACGCATTCGCCTGATGGTACAGTTGGCGTCGATGATTGCCTGCCAGGCGCTGCGCGAATACCGTGTCATGCTCGGCGGGGCGCTCATCGCCGGCGTCACTCCGGTTGAGGCAAAGGAGATTGTCTACCAGGCTGTTCCGTATGTGGGCATGGCCAAGGTCTACGACTTTCTTCACGCCACCAACGAAGTGCTTAGCGAACGCGGCATCCAGCTGCCGCTTGCAGGTCAGTCCACAACAACCCCCGAGACTCGCGCCGACAGAGGCCGCGAGATTCAAGGTCAGATCATCGGCGCGGATCGGGTAGAGAAGCTCTATGCCTTCGCTCCCGAAGATCAGATGCACATTCAGCGCTATCTATCGGCAAACTGCTTTGGCGATCACGTCGCGCGCGGCGGCATCGATATTCCGACCCGCGAGCTACTTACGTTGAGCATGCTGGTTTCGCTCGGCGGATGTGATGCGCAGGTGAAGGGTCACGTAGCCGCCAACCTCCGTGTAGGCAATAACCGCACGCGGCTCATCGACCTGTTGACGCAGCTGCTGCCATTCATAGGGTATCCGCGGACACTCAATGGCTTCCGCGCCATCGACGAAGTCACTGCATCGTGAGCACCCGGAGGCGGCGATGAGCAGCAGAAGGGAGAATGCATGACCACATTGCAAAAAACACTTCTGGTCGTTGGCTCCACCGGGAGCATTGGGCGTCTTGTTGTCGAGGAGGCTGCCAAAGAAGGCTATGCAGTGCGCGCCCTGGTGCGCTCTCAAGCAAAGGCTGCTCAGCTTCCGTCAGCGGCGCAGGTTGTCATCGGCGATGTCACGCGTCCCGACACGCTTGCCGCCGCGG
>CAYUJM010000144.1:0-11467 GCA_964445025.1 uncultured Occallatibacter sp.
ACGAATGGGAAACCGGCAAGAAACTGCTCAACATTTTCAGCCCTATCGACGGCAATGTGCTGGGCTTTCCGCACTATCGCCTCCACCGCGACAACATCTCCGCCACCGGACCCAAGTTGCCCGACGGCACCACCGCCCAGCCCGGCATGGCCGAAGCCATCGAGATACAGCGCCAGGCCGGACACACCATCTACGCTGACCATCTATCCGCCATGCTCTACGGAGACGGCCTCAACCCCGCGCGTTCCTGAAACGCGCAACACGGAAAGGGATTTATGCAAATCACAGTTTGGAGTGTGGCAGCGGACGACGACAACGGCACCTATGCCAGCGTCCACGAAACGGAGAGCGCCGCATACCGGCGCTTGATTCAATTGACCGTCGATGCCGACAACAAGGACGACGTGGCGAAGGCCGAGGCATTTATGGAGGCCGAGGACTTTGACAGCTTGGACGAATGGATTCACGAGGAAGTGATCGAGCCGCTGAATACCTACAGCGTGGACCAGCACAAGATTGATGTGCCGACCATCCCTTCGTCAGCAGACGACGGCAAGCACATCACGCGCCGCGAACTCGCCAGCGTACTCCACGGCTTGCGCCTCATGCAAGAGCAATGGGAGCCGAAGATGCACGGCTGTACTTCTATCGGCCTCCATGAACCACTGGAATTGAGCGAACCAAACTCCTGCGACCACTTCTGCGACGACGAAGACTCTCCACTCAGCCCCGATGAGATAGACCAACTTTGCGAAAGACTCAACATGGGGTTCTGCAACTAACCGGCTCTCGAAAAGGGCGAGATAGTTAAAAGTCTGCTTGTTTCCATCTACCGACACAGCAAGCAGCGCGACCCGTTACTCGCCCGAAGCCGGCTCGGGCGAATCCTTTGCGCACCGCAGTGCGTGTTGCATGATTCGCTCCGTAGCTTCCTCCCCAATCAGCGCGTTGACAAACATGCAAAATTGAATGGCTCTCAATGATAGAGGTTCCACTACTTTCTTGAGGTCCGCTTCCGACAGAGTGTGAAGATCGGCAATCGCAGTTTCCGTATCAAGATCACAGAAAGCCCATTTCAACGCAGAGACCACTCGCCACACGTATCGCTCTTCCAACGGCAGCGCGGCCAATGCAGCCAAATACGGTTCGGTGTCCTGCCCTGCCATCTGTGCCTTCAAGATAGCGAGATATGGCTTCATCTTTTCAGAACGGACAAGCTCCTGAGCTCCATCTTCGGAATGAATCTCGCTGATGGGGAGATTGCTGATCTTGTCTTCTGCCATACTTCCTCCAAACTGAAGATGCCTCTCCGTGGTCCGGCGATAGCTGAGGTGGATCAGGTACACTCCATGACTACTCTACGCGACGGCGCACATTTCTAGCAGGAAGAACAGGTTGCATCCCGCGACCCGTCAGCCAATCGGCCGTCTTGAGAGAAGTTAGAGGTGTGACAAAAAAACGATTAGCGCTGTGAGATCCTTTGTGTTCGTGGAACAGGTTTCGCGAATCAACCTCCCTGATACCAAGATTCAGGAATTAGCTTTGAATTGCCACGCCATCTTTCCGTCACAGCCTGTGCGAACCAATCCCTCTTTAAGTCTGCATGATCCATGACAATCACCTGTAGATTGGGTGCAATCTCCAGCGCAGCATCATGCATTAGCTGGAACAATTCTGTCACGGCTGTCTGGTCTTCATTCGTTAGCGCATCAATCGCACCCTCTGCATCCTTTTCTGGTGGATAATGAGCCTGCGAGGGCTGATCCAGAAACAGAAAGCCAGGTACAGGCCGGTTCTTTTGCCGGAACCACTTGTGCAGTGCCAGGTGAGCCAGCACATGGTAGCCGACCCAGTTTTCTCCGCTGCCCATGCGGAACAGAGGAACTGGCCCATTGAGCGTATCTGCTATGACCGTCAGGCTCCGTATGTCCAGCCGCAACTGGCTCCCGCGATGCTCTAAGTCAAGCCGATCGGAGTAGTCGGTCATGTAGCGACCTATGAAGTTCAAGAATGTATCAAGCCGCTCGCGAACTGCCTCTGGATCAAGCTCTTGTTCCAGAACTGCCACGCGACTACGTGCAAGTTCCACTTGCGTCCGGAGTGACGCGCTCATCTCTGAAGTGTTCACAGACTCTATATACTGCGTGATTTTCCCAAGCGTCCGCGCCTGCAGCACATACGTGTCTTGTTGGGACTTCAGCATCTCATTTTCGCGTACTCTTGTTGCAATCCGCTGCTGATTCTCCTGTAATCTTTCCTGAATCAGGGCCGCTTCTCGTTCGAGAGAAGCCAAACGTTGCAGCAGACGTGGATTCTCAGCTTCTACGGTCTGTAGTTGAAGACTCAATGTCTGCAACGCCTGGTTGATCTGGGTTGCTGTAGGCATCGGCTGTGGAAGATGGCTCTTGCATACCGGACACTCTGTGTTTGGACCGTCGCCATGTACCAACCCGACCGAGCTCAGCCGTGCCCTCTGTTCCTTGGCCTCTCGTTCGTACCCGTTCGATTCCGTCGTAAAATTGCGGGTCGAACGGATTTCCGCATTGACCTGCTCAAGCTCGTTACGCAGTCCCTGGCGTTCCGCGCGCAGAGATGCCAGGATTTCGTTCTCATCTGCGATTACCATCTCGTCTCGCAGGGTTGAATGCGTTGCTACGCGCGTGAGTGCTTCCAATGTAGCCTCATACGTTGTTGTTGTGGTCCGATCATCGATTAAGCCCACTCCTTTCGCCTCGTCCATCAGAGCACGGGCGCGAGGAAAGGTATTGTTGTCCACCACCTCGGAGTCGCGAACCTGCCTCTCTAGAATCCGTAGCTCCCTCTTGGCTTGATCGAGATGCGACTGTTTTAGAAGATGTTCTTCGTCAAAGGCGCCAAGAAAATACGGCAGTGTGTCCTTAATGGCGGTACTTATAAAATCCTCGCCTTGGCGATGAAATAGACGTTGTTTGCTGTCAATGTCGTTCTGATCCTGGATGCAGAAGAGCAGGGCGTGCCGAAAATTCGCCTCCAGCGGAGGTCGAGTGAATCCCGTTGGGCGATGTTCGTTTTCGCTAATACCTATTGCTGCACCTAGAAATTTCTCCAGAGCGTCTACGGTAGTGTTCTTCACCAAGTCGTTGAGAGCAGGAAGCGTGATCGACGAACCGCGCTCCAAATAGACATCGGGATTTGTCTTCTCCCCGACGGCAGGGTTACGGCGGGCAACGAAAATCTGGCCTTCGCCCATTTGAAACAGCACGCCGTACCACGCGACATTATCACGGATCTTTCCGTCTGCGACGAGGCATTCGCCTCTACCTGTGCAGTAATCGACGATGTCCACTATCGCCGATTTGCCAGTTTTAGAAGCTCCAGTAATGATATTCAGCCGGCCAAGTGCGAACGACAGCTCGCGCAACTCACCAAGTCTGTTGTAGAGCACAATCTTGGAGATTTGAAGACTCATGGCGTAACACCCCACGTCGAAAAGATGTTTGCTGCAGGGCCAGAAGCCGCAAACCAACGGCCCAGAAACCCAGAGCGCTCGACACACTCGTTCACTTCGTCAGTGAACAGTGGCGTTCGCTTGATTGTCACGCCTTTTCGTTTAGACCCGACCACAAGGCTGCCGTCATCTTCGACGGCCAAAATCTCAGTCTGCAAGCCAAACAAGATGGATTCACGGGTGACTTCCTTGAGTTGCCGGACCCTTTCGGCAAAACCGACAAGGCTCTCCCGATGGTCCTGCGCCCAGGGCAGGAGAGCGGTCAACGTTGATTTCGGCAGTGCTTTACGTGTACTCTCGTGTAGCACAATCGGAAGCACCAAGAAGGCGACCGCGAACGGCAAAGAACGTTTCGCTTTTTCGCGGTAATCGTCGACGGTCTCAGCAATCAGGGTCGCGCCAAACGCGGGGTTGAAGAGGTAAGCCTCCTCAATGACTCTTTCAGTCCACGTTCTCACTTCTTCTTCTCCTGTCCATCCACTTCGCCTTCCGGCAAAGCAAAGTCTGGATGCCATCCCACCGTCTTGCGATTCGCAAGGATGTGGTAGCTCCCGTGCGTCAAGAACCGCTCTCGAACAGTCCTCAGCGGAAAATCCGCATCCTGCTCTGCCCATCGGAAAACTTGCTGTCCACCAGAGATCTTGGCTTCTGGAGAGCATGTTTGTGGAAGTCCTTCGACCATAGTGGCGAATCGCGGTTCCCACGCTTCCTTGAGGTTCTGCTCGTATTTCTCCAGTTCGCCGTCCAACAAAAGGTCTTGGCGAAGCCATCGTGATCGCTGTTCCGAAGCCCGGTAGAAATCGCGAATAGCGTACTCGATTCTGGAGCGACCGATCTGAATCTGCCTTAACTGTTCAACAAACGGACGGTTGTCTAGTTCCGCGATAATATCGGGAGAAGGGACACTCGACTTGAAATCCACGGGGAGAGAGTTGCGCTTGAATTCCTCCCGCAGATCATCAACGTGTTGGTCAATCGCCAGCACTGGGATGGACGCCTTATTCACCATGGCGGTGATCACTTTTCCGAACCACCACCCTTCCAATCGTTCGAGAAGATTGCTGATCTGTTCCTTGGGCGCGGCGTAGTATAAAGTTTGCTTTAGTTCGTCGACAGTGTCCACGATATCTGGGGAATTGTCGAGAACGGTCACGGCCTTCAAGAGGCTCAGGCGCACTTCGGGCGTCATAGACGAATAGAGTGCGTATGCTTCCGCGTTGCTGGTGCTTTTGGACTTCTTGGCAGTCTCTCTCAGGATGGCATCAGCCTTCTCTTCATCCCGCTCACCATTCTTCGCCCGCAGATAGTAGGCCGCGGAATCTGCTGGTGCTGCTCCGGTTGTCATCAAAATGAATTTTCGCTTGAACGGCACCTCTACATCCGCCATTACAGTCTTGGTCCAGATGAGGAGCGTTTTCCAGAGATCGCTGCTGGCGTTTGTTAGGTTGCCAGTCTTAGCTAGGTGATGCTTCGTCTGAATCATCTCCTCCGGCGTCCCATCCTGATCAAAGGCGACATCGTCGAATTTTTCTATTGAAATGCTCAAGTTAGGCGATGTCGGGATGGCGCGAATGCCTACAAGCAGAGCAATACGACACTGGTACAAATAGCCAGTGGCCGATGCACTTGCTTCGTGAACTCCGCTCTTTCCCACCAAAACGAGCTCCTCTAGGGAAATAAACTGTTTATGGAGCGATGCGTATCATAATCTTAAGCCCCAAAATCCGTAAAGCCCCTAAAACGTACAACCGCCTGGCCGTTCAGTTGGCCCACTGTTGCGAGGCATCGGTACTACCCTCACCAGCGAGAAAATGCAACTCCCTTGCAGAAGGCGGCTACGGACGAACGTCTTGCCGCCGATTTCATGGGAACTGGCCCCACCACGGGACCACACCCGATGACCTTCCTTTAATACTGCATCCCCCAGTTGGCGGTGAGAAACTGCTGAATTCCAGCACCCGGTCGGTATCCTGAATACAGGGATGCGAATCTCTCCTTAGCAACAGAAAATGAATCAGTGGGAATTACGCCGAGATGCTTTGCAAGGAAGAGGAGCGCCAGCGTTGGTGCTCGGGACTCGCCTTGATTACAGTGAACGAGCACTGAGCCTCCACCGTCGTAGTGTTCGCTGGCGAACCGTAAGAACTCCACGAATATCTCGATCTTGAAGAGAGGCACAGGAGGATCAATGATATTGAGGTAGAGGTCATACGGACGCCGCAGGACAAGATAATTCGGATGGAGGGGCGGGAGATTTCCTTTGTACCCGACGGATTGCTGGTGACAGGGAGACTTGCACGCATGTACAACTGCAAACTCAGTGGACCCTGGTCGGCAGGTGGTCACGTTGCCGACGAAGAGCCTGTCATGAACTTTGACCATATCTCCCTCCCTCAATTCAGATTCCATTGCACAGACATTGCGAGATACGTTCACATGTCAGAGACCTCAAGGTAAGCACAAGGGTTGACGCTTCCCATCATACAGTGTAAGCTGACACATGACGAAACCGATGAAGACGTTTGGCGAATATCTGAGGGAGCTCCGGGAATCGAGGGACATTTCGGTCCGCGAACTTGCCAGACAGCTCGCTGTGTCAGCGGCGTTTTTGTCGGATGTTGAGCTTGGCCGCCGCCATCCCTCCGAGGAAGTTCTTGGCCGTTTGGCGACCTTATTGGGTACGACAACCCAGGATTTGCGAAAATACGACGCTCGCCCACCGATGCAGGAACTCAAGCGGTTGGCAGCTTCCGATCCAGCGATGGGCTTTGCGCTGCGAAAAGTGGTGGACGGGGGTGTGAGCGCAAAGGACCTGCTCGAATTCCTCAACAAGCGTGGCGAGAAGAAAGAATGAGAACCTTACGCGCCAAATCGGGACCTTTCGCCGAACAGCCGTTCTACAAGCTGAGCGACATCGAGTCGATCTGCGTAGATGCGCTTAGCAAGGTGGATTTGTTTCCGATTTCGCCGTCTCCCATCAGGATTGATCGCTTCATCGAGAAGCGATTTTCAATTCAACCTCGCTATGAGAAATTGCCCCCAGGGTTGCTTGGATTCACGCTGTTCGGAAGTAAGGGTGTAGAGGAGATCATGGTCAGTAAATCATTTGACGATGAAGGCACTAAGCCCGCCGAGCGACGCCTGAGGACAACCCTGGCCCATGAGGGCGGGCACGGTTTGCTCCACGCGCACCTCTTCGTTCTTGGAAATAGGCCAGACTCGCTCTTCGCCGGGGGACTTGCATCCGATGCACCCAAGATTCTGTGCCGCGAAGGCGGAATATCGGGAGTCAGCGAAGAATTGAAGAAGAAGCCTCCGTATACATGGTGGGAATTTCAGGCCAATCAGGCAATGAGTGCCTTGCTCCTGCCCCAATCCCTCGTCGCCAAAGCACTTGAATCGATGATCGAATTCCGAGGAATGTTGGGAATAGCAGTGCTGCCACACAAGAATCGTGAATCGTCTATCAGACTGATTTCAGATACTTTCGACGTGAATCCGATAGTTGCAAGATTCCGTCTCGAAGCCCTCTACCCCCCATCTGCGGAGCAGCAGTTGACACTATAAAAAAATTTGCCTACACTGTAACCTAACGTGAGCTTACATCAGCTTTCTTCCTGCAAAGGTCGTTGCAGCGGTCGAGAAAGCGGGACGACCGGCTCACGGAAAGCAGACGATGAATACACGATCTCAAAAGCCGAATGACAAACAAGCCGTCGCGCACGTCCCCGTGCACCAGATTCGCAATGTTCCTTCAATGGTGCGGCTTCTCCTCTTTGTGGCTGCTGGTGGGCGGTGTGAATTCGATGGATGCAACAAGTACGTTTTAGCGCATCATGTCACGCTGACCCCCGGTGTTTTCGCCGAAGTTGCCCACATCGTGGCGTTTGAGCCTGAGGGTCCGCGAGGGGACCAGAAAGAGCGCCCTTCCGACATTCACGACGCGGAAAACCTTATGGTACTCTGTCCCGCTTGCCACAAACTGATCGATGACCATCCCGCGCAATACACAGTGAGAGCCCTTCGGGAGTACAAACGAAGCCACGAGCAACACATCCACCATATGACATCTCTGCGTCCCGAACATCGGACCTCTGTTCTCACGCTCACAGCAAACATCGGCGACCAGGGCGCGTTTATCCCCTTCGATCAAGTCATAGAAGCCCTATCGCCGAACTATCCGGTATCCAAGCCCGGAAAGGTAATTGATCTCACCGCGCTTCCGATCTCCGATGCGGTCACCCTTGCGGCAGCACGGGAGGCAATACGCCGCGGTGTGGCATCCCTTCTCGATGCAGGTGGCGAAGTCCAGACCGTCCGACACCTTTCGATCTTTGCACTTGCTCCCATTCCCCTCCTCGTTGATCTTGGTGCCCGTCTGAGCAACAAGATTCCCACCGATCTCTATCAGCGGCACCGCGATACCGAAAACTGGACCTGGAAAGAGGCCGGGCAACCCGTCGAATATGAGTTCAACATCGTGCGCGAAGGAACCGATGCGGAGAAGGCGGCGCTCATGCTATCCCTGAGCGGCACCATTCGTCAGCAGAACCTTCCCGGCGAGATTGATGGACGGTACTCGGTATACGAACTGACGCTCAAAGGACAAGCCCCCAACCCGACTTTCCTGAGAACACGCGCGGATTTGGAGGCCTTTCGCATCGCCTACCAGGCACTCATCGCTTTCATCCTGCAACGTCAGGGCATCGTGAAGAATCTCCATGTTTTCCCGGCAGTACCCGCACCGATAGCCATTCTCTGCGGACGGGAACTCTTGCCGAAAGTGCATCCCGAACTTCACGTCTACGACTTCGACAAACAAAGGGCCGGCTTCACATTTCAACTTAAGGTGAATTCACATGGACACGAATGAGTACCTGCAATCGGTGCTGTCAGGGCAGTCTCTTGATGATGACAGCACGGAATTGAAAGAGCTGCAAACGCATCGCGCCGAAGTGGAGAAGCTCATCCGGAAGAGCTTCGGCTCCGTGCCGATCATTCGCTATGGCGGGTCTAGGGCGAAGGGCACCATTATCAAGGAATCTTACGATCTTGATATTGTGTGCTACCTTCCATCGGATAGCAATGCTGCCGGTGAGACGCTTCAAGAGATTTACGAAAATGTGCGTAACTGCCTCAGGAACGGATACTACGTCGAGGAGAAGACCTCGGCGCTGCGGCTCAAGGGCAACTCGGCGGACAACTATAGGCGCGACTTCCACATTGATGTTGTGCCTGGGCGATTCACCGATGGGGACAAATCGGATTGCTTCATTTACCAGAACGGCGCAGACAAGTGCCGTATGAAGACAAACCTTGATGTACATATCGCCCACGTCAACGGCAGCAGCGTGATAGACGCGATCCGACTGCTCAAACTCTGGAAAACTCGGAAAGGTCTGCGGGTCAAGCAGTTCGTGTTCGAGTTGCTCATTATTGATCTCCTCGACCGCAAGAAGGGAGAGTCGCTCTCGACTCAACTCGTGCATGTATGGGAAGAGATTTCCGCCAGTGACAATCCTATCCACGTTGAGGACCCGGCCAACCCGTCGGGGAATAATCTTACGGAGACTATGAAAGCCGCATGGCCAGAACTCAAATCGGAAGCAACAAACACTCTCGATACGATCAAGTGGTCAGGATGGGAAGCGGTGTTTGGAGCGGTCGCTGCTGCTAAGTCAGCCACTATTGCGGAGCGGGCGCAGCGGGCCACCGCATTCGTGAGCGCACCTAACAAGCCGTGGTGTCCCAAGGGATGATAGCACCGTGGCACGAGCGAAACCCGGTAGTGCTGAAGGCCATGAAGGCTGAATTGGCCACGCATTATCCAGATCTCCGTGTAATTGTCGAACGGGGCATCGTCCATATCCGTGGCAGTTTTCCGGTCATAGACGATGCCGAAGTGCTGGACCGCTTTCTTATCGAAGTCACACTCGCCACCGACTATCCCGACTCAGTTCCCGTGCTGAAGGAGGTGGGTGGAAGGGTTCCCTGGCACGAGGACAGGCATGTGATTCCAGGAAACGGAGAAGCGTGTTTAATCGTTCCGGAAGAGTGGATTATCCAGCCGAACCATGACTCGATCCTGGCGTTTCTTATCGGCCCTGTCAGAAACTTCTTCCTGGGGCAGATCCTTGTCGAATCAGGGAATCCTTGGCCGTTCGGTGAACGGAGTCACGGTCTCCCCGGCCTAATCGAAGCCTACGGGGAGATTTTGGGTACGTCTGATGAGCACACCTTGCGTCGGTATCTCGACTGCTTAAGCAGGGAGGCATTGAAGGGACATTGGGAATGCCCTTGCGGCAGCACTAAGCGGCTGCGGGACTGTCATTTGAATAAGGTCAAATCCCTTCGCATGATAATTCTTCCTCGCGTGGCGCAGCAAGCTGTCAATAGACTAGACAAGTTGTCAGAGCGGCAGAAAAAGAATTCAGCACACCCAATCTTTCGCCGGATCGAATAGGTAATAACGACCCGCCATCGTGGCGAACTGACCACCGCCAAAGATTTCTCTTTGTCCTACGCAGTCCTACTTTTCACCAGATAGTGCGGCATGAGCAAGATCAGGGTAAAACGGGTTCCGCCTTCGCCGCGCCCGCTACTCGCCCTATCAGATGAGCGCGCATTTTACCCAAGGCCCAAGCGCAAGGCCGTCCTTTGTAGATAATATATCACGTATGTATTATACTGGCGTGTACCCTCATTCTTGCGAGGTGGAAATGCCACAAGTTCGCCCAATGCAACAGTCCCTGTTCCCGGAGCTGTCCGGCGCCTTCCGGGAATCCGAATCCACCAGTACACTGAATCAGAACCAGGAGGCACGACATGACTCCCATCGACGCATCGAGCACCATCCCCGGCAACCCCTACTCCATTTTGGAGTTGATGCAACTCCCGGCCTTCCAGAACCTGCTCGCCAAGGTGGAAACGAACTTCTATCGGAACCGCCCGAAGGAAGCGGCAGAACTGGAATTGGAGGGGACGATACGCTTTACGCTTCAGGAGCGAGCAGCACAGGCGTGGGAGATTTTGAAGGAAGCCCGCTCGTCGGGCCTGCCGATGGACCAGGCCCAAGAACTGATCTCCGAACTGGTCTACCCGCCGCTGGAGTCGGACGACAATTAATACTCGAAGGCGACGTCAAAGCCACCCAGTTGGACTTTGGCATCGCCTCCGACGACTCCACTGAACCTGCAACGCCCAAACCAATTCTTCCGCCCGATCCGCTCCGCAACAGCCGCAATTTCCGCCTCAACGACGATGTGGCCTCGCATATCGCCGAGGGCGGCTCTAAGACGCGCATACAGCACAACCTCGACATCCTTGAACTGCTCAAGTCCATCCAGGCCGATCAGCGCACCGCGACCACCGATGAACAAAATCGCATCGCGCAGTACATCGACTTCGGCGGATTGCGCGAGCTGTGGGATCAGGGCTACCGCTACTATGAGGAGCGCAACCGCCTTGCCGAGATCCTCACTGAGGACGAAATTGATGCGGTCAAGGAAACGTCCCTCAACACCCACTACACGGCCATTGAAGTCGTGGACCAGATGTGGGCGGCGGCAAACCGCCTTGGCTTTAACGGCGGGCGCATCCTCGAACCGGGCATGGGAGTGGGCAACTTCTTTGCCCGCATTCCCGACCAGCTTCTCCATGAGTCCGAACTTTTTGGGGTCGAGAAGAATCCCCTCAGCGGGGCGCTTGCCTCCATGCTCTATCCAGACGCCAAAATTCTCGTTCAGCCATTTGAAGAAACCCGTCTACCGAACAACTCCTTCGACATGGTGATCGGCAATCCTCCATTCGCTGACATCAAGATTGCCGATCCTGAATACTCCGACCCGAAGCTCTCCATTCACAACTACTTCCTTGTCAAGTCCCTCGACAAGCTCAAGCCGGGTGGGATTGCAGTCTGCATCAGTTCGCACTACACGCTCGATTCTCTCGACGTGCGCGCCCGCCGCGCGATGGCCGCCA
>CAYUJM010000145.1:0-11332 GCA_964445025.1 uncultured Occallatibacter sp.
CCATCATGATTGAGAGGCTTGACGGTAATTCGTCTCCGCATACGCTTGACGAAGATGTGCGTTTTCTGACCATGGTGGCCAACCTGGTCGGCCAGTCCGTCGCTCTGCAAACGCTGGTAGCCAGAGACCGCGAGCGGCTGATGACCGATCGCCACCGGCTTGAAAAAGAGTTGGAGCAACGCACCAAGCCAAAGCACGATGGCATCGACTGGATTATTGGCGAAAGCGCAGCAATTCGCGATGTGGTTGAAAAGATTCAGCAAGTTGCGCGATGCAATCTGCCGGTTCTGCTCTGCGGAGAATCGGGCACTGGCAAAGAACTGTTTGCACGCGCCATTCACGAGTACTCCCCACGCAGTGAGAAGCCCTACATCCGTGTCAATTGTGCGGCGTTGTCTGAGTCAGTGCTGGAATCGGAGTTGTTTGGCCACGAGCGAGGGGCATTTACAGGCGCCATCGGGTTGCGCAAGGGCCGCTTCGAGCTGGCTGATGGAGGGACTCTCTTTCTTGATGAGATCGGAGAGATTTCGGGTGCGTTTCAGGCCAAGCTGTTGCGCGTTCTACAGGAGGGCGAGTTTGAGCGCGTAGGTGGCAGCCGCACGATCAAGATCGATGTGCGGCTGGTGGCGGCGACGAACCGAAATCTGGAAGCCGCTGTGATTGCAGGCCAATTCCGCTCTGACCTCTACTATCGCATCAGCGTGGTCCCCATATTTCTACCGCCCTTGCGTGAAAGGCGCGAGGATGTGGGGATGTTGGCCAAAGAGTTTTTACGCCGATTCAATCAGGAACATGGGGTCTCGCTCACGCTCTCCAAACGCGCGATGGAGGTGCTGGGCGCTTGCGACTTCCCCGGCAATGTGCGGGAGTTGGAGAGTTGCGTACGCCGCACCGCGGCATTGGCAAAAGACTCTCTGATCGTGGTGGAAGATTTTGCCTGCAGCAACGAGAACTGTCTTTCGCTCGTGATGGGCAAGTCCATGAACAAAATGCAGCAACAAACGGGCTATGTGCCGCTCCCTGTCTTCTCGCCAAAGCATGAGCGCTCCTGGCCGGTGCATCGGGTCGCGGCGCGTTCAAGCGTTGTTGCCGATAAGGGAATTGAGAATCAAATGCCTTCGGAGAGCTCGAACAGCGCACAGGAAGACCCTACCGAACGTCAGCGCTTGGTCGACGCCATGGAGAGATCCGGTTGGGTTCAAGCCAAAGCTGCTCGAATCCTCGGCCTGACCGCGCGGCAGATGGGCTACGCGCTGCGAAAGCATAGTGTGGAGATAAAACGGTTCTGATCGTTCTCCAAGCCTTAGTCGATTCGTCCCGTGCGAATCTCATCGCTCTACAGCATTGAACCCCTGTCCCAATGTTCGCGCGCCGATGGCCGATTTGCGACAAAACCGTTGTGTGCCTCGTTCTCTGTCAGCATTACGACACAAACAAACTCCGATAAGGTGTGCGGTATCTTCAACATCAACTTTGGCGGCCAAGTTGCAAAGACCCCTGCAATACCCGCAGTCCGGGGCACTCCAACACAACGGGGGATGCAATGGAGCTTGGCACTCGAAAGGACGTCGCACAGTTGTCCGTCATGCAGCCAGCTCTTTTGAGCAGCGGACAAACGGGCTGCAGCTCGAAAAGCGGAAGCGGAAAATCCAGTTGCGGCTCAGCCGCGGGACAGGGCGATCTGCCGCCAGGCATTTGGGAAAAGATAAGGAACCATCCCTGTTACAGCGAAGAAGCGCACCACCACTATGCGCGGATGCATGTGGCCGTGGCGCCAGCCTGCAATATCCAATGCAACTACTGCAACCGCAAGTTCGACTGTTCGAATGAATCCAGGCCGGGAGTTGTGAGTGAACGGCTAACTCCGGAACAGGCGGCCAGGAAAGTACTTGCCGTGGCCTCGAATATCCCTCAGATGACCGTACTTGGTATTGCTGGCCCAGGCGATCCGCTCGCGAACCCAGAGAAGACCTTCAAAACCTTCGAGCTTGTGGCCCAGACGGCTCCAGACATCAAGCTTTGTCTTTCGACAAACGGTCTTCTGCTCCCCGAATACGTCGATACAATCCAGGCGCTCAACATCGATCATGTGACGATCACCATCAACATGATTGATCCCGAGGTTGGCGCGAATATCTACCCCTGGATTTACTACAACAAGAAGAAGCACAAGGGAGTGGAAGCGGCCAGGATTCTCAGCGAACGTCAACTGCTTGGCCTGGAGATGTTGACTGCCCGCGGCATCCTTTGCAAAGTCAACTCAGTGATGATTCCCGGAATTAACGATCATCATCTGGCAGCGGTCAACAAGGCAGTGAAGTCGCGCGGCGCCTTCCTGCATAACATCATGCCCCTGATTTCCGCACCTGAGCATGGCACCGTTTTCGGACTCAACGGAAGACGCGGACCCACCGCGCAAGAGCTAAAGGCATTGCAGGATTCCTGCGAGGGGGAAATGAACATGATGCGCCATTGCCGCCAATGCCGTGCGGATGCAGTGGGCCTGCTTGGCGAGGACCGCAGCAATGAGTTCACAACTGAAAAGGTCCTGGAAATGGAAGTTCACTACGATCTGGAAATTCGTCAAGCCTATCAGGAGGATGTGGAGAGACAACGCGCAGCTGTGGTTGCAGCAAGAAACGAGGAGCTAATGACACTCGCAGGCACAGATAGCAATATCTCCATTCTCGTTGCTGTTGCAAGCAAGGGGGCGGGGCGCATCAACCAACACTTCGGTCACGCCAAAGAGTTTCAGGTTTATGAGGTCAGCACTGCAGGCGTTAAGTTTGTCGGCCATCGTAGAGTGGATAACTACTGCCAGGGCGGCTTCGGTGAAGAAGAAAGCCTGGAAACCGTGGTCCGCGCCATCAACGACTGTGCTGCCGTATTCATCTCCAGAATCGGCAACTGCCCGCGAGAAGGGCTGCTAAAAGCCGGAATTGAGCCGGTGGATCGTTTTGCGCTGGAGTACATCGAGCAGTCTGCACTGACATTTTTCAGAGAGTATCTGGAGCGAGTTAGAAGCGGAGAAATCGAACACAAACAGCGTGGCGATGCAGATATACGGCAAGGCGCACTCATTGCAACGTAAGCGTAGAGAATTGTGAGGTCCACATGGCGTACAGGATCAAGGAATCAAACTGCACGGGATGCTCGGCATGTCAGAGCCAGTGTCCCAACGATGCGATCTTCGAGAAGAATCTTGCTTTCTTCATCGACCCGGCAAAGTGTACCGAATGCGTCGGCTTTTTTGAGGAGCCGCAATGCGCCGCAATTTGCCCCATGCCGAAGACGTGCGTTATCAACCCCGATGTACCTCGATTTGCAGCGGCGGTGTAAATGAGCGAGACACAGCAGATATCAGCCGAGTTGAGGCCGGCGGCAGAGAAGTTCATTCGCCGTATGATGCGGTGTGGCACGGGATCCATCTCAGGATTCAGACTCAAGGTCCGGCCGGGTGGATGCTCCGGTCTTGCGGTGGAGTTCGATCTCGCTGCTGAGCCCGGAGCGAACGAAGTCGTTTGGAAGCATTCGGAATTACGCATATTTCTCGACAATGCAAGCTCTCTATTGCTCGATGGAGCGATAGTGGACTTCATTGACAGCCGTTCACTTACAGGATTTGTAATTACAACACCGGGCGGGACCGCGCAAGCATGCGCACCAGTGTCTGCACTGATTCCGGTGGATGCACTTGTCAGGCACTAAGAAGCTAGAGAGGAGACCGCATGTTTCTGCGCAAACCGGAGAAGGCGCTTGACTGGCAGGGACGCGAAGTGTGCTGTGCCGGCTGCGTTCATCGAGAGCTGATTCACGAGGATCGCTGCCGGCAAAAACACGTCTGTGTGCAGGATCGTTCTCCCTTGCGTATCGAGGAGTTCTTCAAGACCAACCCTGGCCTCGCCAACACTTTTCTTTCCCATCCCTACTTTGAAGTGCGTGCGGCCGCGGCCAAATACGCTGATGTTTTCCGACTGACTGCCCTGCTCAACGATGAGGATGAATCCGTGCGCTGGAATGCTGCCCTGCGGCTTCCTCGTCGCTTTCTGTTGCGTTTGCGCGGCGATCCGCATCGCGAAGTGCGAATTCGCATTGCCTCGCACCTTGAGGGTGAAGAGTTGGTGCCAATGATCTCGGACCCAGACTACTTTGTGCGCCAAATTGTAGCGCAGCGCATCGGAGCACAGCAATTGAAACATATGATCGACGATCCCGACCCCGAGGTTAGGCGCGTCGTTGCGCAGCGGATCTCAGGTGAGTGGCTATTGGAATTAGTGGATGATTCCGACCCATCGGTTTGTCTTGCGGTTGCCGAAAGGCTGACTCCCGCGCAGCTTTTACCTTTACGCTTCCATTCCGACATTCGCGTTCGTTACGAGGCGGCAGGACGTGTTCCTGTGAGTTCTCTCGATGTTATGCGCAAAGATGCGGATCCGCTGGTGCGCGAGCGGGTTGAGGAAAGATTGATTGAAAGCCGCAATTTGCCCGAAGAGAGCCGTGCCATTGTTCAGATGAGATCGGCGGACTTGGACAAGAGAAGGGGATGACATGTCGAAGATCGTGCGTGATGGCTGGGTTGTTGAGCTGGACGGACCTCCTCAGTTTGAGTACGGACAAAAGGTTCGTTCCCGGTCTCTGGTACGCAATGATGGCACATTTCCGGGGAAGGATATCGGCGAAGTTCTCGTCAGCAAAGGCGAGGAGGGATTTGTCATCTCAATTGGAACTTTCCTTCAGCAGTACTACATCTATGGCGTTGAGTTTCTTGAGAGTGGTTTTCGCGTAGGTATGAAGCGAAGAGAGCTTGACCCCGTAGAACTTTTTGTCGCCGGAGAGAGAGCATGATGGAAACGAATTTGCCGCGTTTTGGTTGGGGCCACCGCGTCCAGGCGGCCGCTGACCTGTTCAACGACGGATCGTACCCAGAGGAGCCATCCGAGGCTCTTCTGGTTCAAAGCGGCGAAGCAGGAGAAGTTGTGCAAGTGGGCCATCACACCGAATCAGGAACAGTTGTCTACATGGTTGAGTTCACGTTGAATCGAATCGTGGGATGCTTCGAGCACGAGCTCGTGCTGGCGCAGTCGAATGGAGGAGCACTATGAAGGTCATGATCCGCAGGAGTCACTCTGGCGTGCTTTCAGCTTATGTAGCAAAGAAGGACCTGGAAGAGCCAATCGTTGAAGTTGAGAAGCCGGAAATGTGGGGAGGTCTGGTCACACTTGCCAATGGATGGCGTCTGGAACTGCCGGCAATGAATGCAGCGACCTCATTGCCGGTCACGGTTGAAGCGCGAAAGCTCTTGGAAGACGAGGTGCCGGTTTGAATGCCTCTCCGCTGGATGCAATAGCAGAAGCGTTCGACAGCGGTAATGCGATTCCCTATTTGGGGCCGGGAGTATTGTCTTTTGAAAAAGAGGGCAGACATTTACCTGATTCGCATAAGGCTCTTGTCAGAGATTTAACATCGAAGAGTAGCGTGCCTCATAAAGTCAGAAACAATCTGGGAGCCGCGGCTCAATTCATTGAGAATTTCAAGCATCGCAGTACAGTGACCGCCGCAATGACGGAAGCATTCAGTGCGGATGCGCAGCCCACCTCGCTGCATACCCTATTGATGAGTCTGCCTGCACTGCCTCTGGTGGTCCACGCCTGGTACGACGATCTCCCACAGAAGGCGCTGCGCTTGCGTTCCAGTTGGGGCATGGTGCAGGGAGTAAGTCAGTCTGAACACTTCGGTGACTGGGTCTACTATTACAACTCAGATGGCACATATGCCGGGGTGGAGTCTGACCGAGGTTATGATAACTGGAAGACTCTGCTCTACCAGCCTCATGGCTCGATATGGCCCGCTCACAATTACCTTGTCTCCGACTCCGACTTTGTTGAGGTGCTGACAGAGATCGATATACAGACACCGATACCAGGTTGCGTGCAGGAGATAAGAAAAGGGCGGCATTTTCTCTTCCTGGGATGCAGGTTTTCAACACAACTGGAGAGGCTCTTCGCGCACCAGATCATCAAACGCTCCTCCGCGAAGCATTGGGCCATCCTGCCGGATGATCCTACGCGCAACGAGGCGCGCTTTCTTCTAGAGCACAACATAGAGCGCATCCCCATGAACCTGGATGATTTCGTCACCGCGTTGTCAGAGAAGCAGCACACCGACTGAATGTCTTCATGGCTCCTCCGTCGCATACGCTACAAAAAAGCATTCGATTGTCGCATTCGACACAAGGCACAAATACAAGTAATGCATAGAAGATAAACATGTTACTCGGATATTTGGTTTGGCACCGGGATTGCAGATAGATAAGCGTAAGTCGGAGCACAAGGATGCATATCGACATTCTACATCCCTGATCCGACAGAGATCTGGTCGCTGCTTTGTTGTGAGCAGATGAAGACGCAGATAAGAGATTTTGAGAATCAGGAACGAATCACAGAACCGAGGAGGGTACGATGGCTAAACTGCGGCAGATTGCTTTCTACGGCAAGGGCGGAATCGGAAAGTCCACCACATCGCAAAACACATTGGCGGCGCTGGCAGAGATGGGGCAGAAGATTCTCATCGTCGGCTGCGATCCAAAAGCAGACTCAACGCGCCTTATCTTGCACGCCAAGGCCCAGAACAGCATTCTCAGTCTGGCGGCGGAGAAGGGCACGATTGAGGACATTGAGCTCGAAGAGGTCATGAAATACGGGTACCAAAAGATTCGTTGCGTAGAATCTGGTGGTCCGGAACCAGGAGTGGGATGTGCCGGCCGCGGCGTGATTACGGCCATCAACTTTCTCGAAGAGAACGGCGCCTACGAGAACCTGGACTATGTTTCATACGACGTGCTCGGCGACGTTGTGTGCGGCGGCTTCGCGATGCCTATCCGCGAAAACAAAGCCCAGGAAATCTACATTGTCATGTCCGGCGAGATGATGGCCATGTACGCGGCTAACAACATCTCCAAAGGCATTCTGAAGTACGCCAACTCGGGCGGCGTACGTCTAGGCGGCCTTATTTGCAACGAACGCCAGACAGACAAGGAATTGGAATTGGCCGAAAATATGGCCAAGAAGTTGGGCAGCAAGCTGATCTACTTTGTTCCCCGCGACAATGTTGTGCAGCACGCCGAGCTTCGCCGCATGACGGTGATTGAGTATGCGCCCGATTCTGCGCAGGCTGTACATTATCGCACCCTGGCGAAGAAAATCCACGAGAACGGCGGCCAGGGTGTGATTCCTACGCCAATCACCATGGACGAGCTTGAAGAGATGCTGATGGAGCATGGCATCATCAAGAACATCGACGAGTCGCTGATCGGCAAGAAAGCCACCGAAGTCGCGGCGTAAGATTCCCTCCCTCCACGGGCGCCATCATCGCAATGCGAATGGCGCCCGTTTCAACAAATACTCCCAAGTGAGGTTCATCATGAGCGATAACGCTGGCGTTGAAGAGATCAAAGAACGTAACAAGCAGATGATCAGCGAGGTTCTCACGGCCTATCCGGAGAAGACGGCTAAGAAGCGCGCCAAGCACCTTGGAACCTTTGAAGAGGGCAAGAGCGACTGCGGAGTCAAGTCCAATCTCAAAACCATTCCGGGCGTGATGACCATTCGCGGCTGCGCTTATGCCGGCTCGAAGGGCGTGGTGTGGGGCCCGATCAAGGACATGGTTCACATCAGTCATGGTCCGGTGGGTTGCGGACAATACTCATGGGCTTCACGGCGGAACTACTTCATTGGCACGACGGGCGTGGATGCCTTCGGCACGATGCAGTTCACTTCGGATTTTCAGGAGAATGACATCGTTTTTGGCGGCGATAAAAAGCTGGCTAAAGTTATCGATGAGATTCAGACGCTATTTCCACTGAACAAGGGCATCTCCATTCAGTCCGAGTGTCCGGTGGGCCTGATAGGCGACGACATTGAGGGTGTCTCCAAAGCCAAAGCCAAGCAGTATGCGAAGACCATTGTTCCCGTTCGCTGCGAAGGCTTTCGCGGCATCTCGCAATCGCTGGGGCACCACATTGCCAACGACTCGATTCGCGACTTTGTCTTCGACAAGCTGGGGGACAAGCCGGCGCGATTTGAAAGCACGCCCTACGACGTGACGATCATCGGCGACTATAACATCGGCGGCGATGCATGGTCTTCACGCATTTTGCTTGAAGAGATGGGCCTGCGCGTCATCGCTCAATGGTCGGGTGACGGGACGCTGGCAGAACTTGAGTCTACCCCTCATGCCAAGCTCAATCTTATTCACTGCTACCGCTCGATGAACTACATCTCCCGCCACATGGAAGAGAAGTACGGGATACCGTGGTTCGAATACAACTTCTTTGGGCCAACCAAGATCGTTTCGTCGCTTCGCGCCATCGCGGAGCACTTCGACGACAAGATCAAGGAAGGCGCCGAGCGCGTCATCGCCAAGTATCAGGCACTGACTGATGCCATTGTGGCGAAATACCGTCCACGCCTGGAAGGCAAGAAGGTGATGCTCTTTGTCGGCGGCCTCCGCCCACGCCACGTCATCGGCGCCTATGAAGATCTGGGCATGGAGATCGTCGGCACCGGCTACGAATTTGGCCACAACGACGACTATCAGCGCACCACGCATTACGTAAAGGATGGCACGCTGATCTACGACGATGTGACCAGCTTCGAGTTTGAGAAGTTTGTCGAGAGAGTGAAACCAGACCTAGTCGGCTCCGGCATCAAGGAGAAGTACATCTTCCAGAAGATGGGCGTTCCCTTCCGGCAGATGCACTCCTGGGACTACTCGGGTCCATACCACGGCTACGACGGATTTGCCATCTTTGCACGCGATATGGACATGGCCATCAATGCGCCTGTATGGCGGATGACAAAGGCCCCTTTCTAAATCAAGCGGAAACCTGAGAGGAGAAATCACATCATGAGTCAAAATGCAGATAAGGTGATCGATCACTTTGAGTTGTTCCGCGGTCCCGAGTACACCGAGATGCTTGCGAACAAAAAGTGTATGTTCGAGGATCCCGTCCCGGCCGAGGAACTTGCGCGGGTCAGTGAGTGGACCAAGAGTGCGGAATATTGCGAAAAGAACTTCGCCCGTGGATCGTTGACCATCAATCCCGCAAAGGCATGCCAGCCGCTTGGTGCGGTCTTCGCAGCGCTCGGTTTCGAGGGGACTCTACCCTTCGTTCATGGCTCTCAGGGTTGCGTCGCTTACTATCGCAGTCATTTCTCGCGTCACTTCAAGGAGCCTACAGCGGCTGTTTCATCGTCAATGACTGAGGATGCGGCTGTTCTTGGTGGGCTCGCCAATATGATTGATGGCCTCGCCAATGCCTACAGTCTGTACAAGCCGAAGATGATTGCCGTTTCGACCACCTGCATGGCTGAGGTGATTGGCGACGATCTCAACGGCTTTATCAAGAATGCGAAGGATAAAGGATCTGTGCCGATGGAGTTCGACGTTCCCTTCGCGCACACACCTGCATTCGTCGGTAGCCATGTAACCGGTTACGACAACGCGCTCAAGGGAATTATTGAGCACTTCTGGAACGGCAAGGCCGGCACTGTGCCGAAACTGGAACGTCAGGCCAACGGCAAATTGAATTTCATCGGGGGCTTTGACGGTTACACCGTTGGCAACATGCGCGAGATCAAGCGCCTCTTCGACCTGATGGGAGTTGAGTACACCGTCCTCGGCGACAATAGCGATGTTTGGGACACACCAAGTGACGGCGAGTTCCGCATGTACGATGGCGGGACAACATTGGCGGACGCGGCCAACGCAATTCACGCCAACGCGACGATCTCCATGCAGGAGTTCTGCACTGAGAAGACGCTGGAGGTCATCGAAGCCTCTGGACAAGAAACGATTGCCTTCAATCATCCCATCGGCGTGGAATCGACAGATCGATTTCTGATTGAAGTTGCACGCCTCTCAGGAAAAATGATTCCCGATGCGATCAGGAAGGAGCGCGGCAGGCTCGTAGATGCCATTGCCGATTCGAGCGCGCACATACACGGCAAGAAGTTTGCGCTCTATGGAGACCCCGATTTGACGCTGGGCCTGACGGGGTTCCTGCTCGAATTGGGAGCTGAACCTGTACATATTCTTTCCACCAATGGCGGCCCGGTTTGGCGGGAGAAAGCGGAAGCGTTGTTGGCCGCGTCCCCATTCGGTATGAATTGTCACGCGTACGCGGGCAAGGATCTTTGGCATATGCGATCGCTGCTTTTCACTGAGCCGGTTGACTATCTCATTGGCAGTACTTACGGAAAATTCCTGGAGCGCGACACCAAGACACCATTAATTCGTCTCGGGTTCCCAATCTTTGACCGTCATCATCATCATCGTTTTCCGGTCTGGGGCTATCAAGGCGGGCTCAATGTCCTTGTGAAGATCCTCGATAAGATCTTCGATCATATGGATCAAACAACCAATGAAATTGCAAAGACGGACTATAGCTTCGACATCATCCGTTAACAGCTCTTTGTTCCTCATAGCTGCCGCATGGCGATTTAAAACAGAATCGCCGCACGGCGCGGTCTCTAAGGAAAACAAATAGAACTTCTCCAATGCACGCGGGCAGCGTAGAAGGGAGCGGCGATGGGTACTCTTGGCGCAAAGATACAGCAGGTACTGAACGAACCCGGTTGCGCCAAGAATCAGGGCAAGCCGAGCTTCGATCGTAAGAAAGGATGCAACAGGCTTCTCGCACCCGGCGCTGCGGCGGGCGGCTGCGCCTTTGACGGGGCCAAGATTGCGCTTCAGCCCATAACGGATGCCGTGCACCTGATTCACGGACCGATCAATTGTGAAGGGCACTCCTGGGATGGTCGTGGCGCCAAAACCTCGGGATCAAGTCTCTATCGCACCAGCTTTACCACTGCCATGACTGAGCAGGACATCATCTTTGGCGGCGAAAAGCATCTTTATAAGGCCATCAAAGAAGCAGTTAGAAAATACGATCCGCCTGCGGTCTTTGTTTACCAAACCTGTGTCCCGGCCATGATTGGCGATGACCTTGAGGCTGTTTGCAAGGCTGCCGCGAAGAGACTCGGCAGACCTGTGATTCCCGTAAATGTACCTGGATTTGTCGGATCGAAAAACCTCGGCAACAAGCTAGCCGGCGAGGCCCTTCTGGATTATGTGATCGGAACGGAAGAGCCAGCGGAGGTGACTCCTTACGACATCAACATCATCGGTGAATACAACCTTTCCGGCGAGCTCTGGCAGGTAAAGCCTCTACTGGATGAGTTGGGCATTCGCATCCTGGCTTGCATATCCGGGGATGCGAAGTATCACGAGATTGCGCGCTCACACCGGGCTCGCGCGGCGATGATGGTCTGCT
>CAYUJM010000146.1:0-11242 GCA_964445025.1 uncultured Occallatibacter sp.
GTGGAACTGTCCCAACCTGCTGCTCACTTCGCATGTGGCCGGATCAAGCCCGCAGTTTGCGCCGCGCGCTTTGAACACTGCCGCCGATGAGCTGCGCCGCTACATGGCTGGAGAGCCGATGCAAAACGTGGTCCAGGCGGCTGTCTAGACTTTCGCAGCCGTCGCGCGCCGCCAATCGACCAGGCCCATCACGGCCAGGATCACCAGAAGCAGATAGAGCACGGCAGTCACAAAAAGATCCTTGTAGAGATACTCCCCGATGTACACCAGGTTTACTGCAATCCAAAGCCACCAGTTGGCTGTATGCTTGCGCGCCTGCCACCAACTGGCAACAAGGCTGTAACTAGTCAGCGCCGCATCCAGGTGAGGCAGAGCAGCGCCCACCCGCACCATCAACCAACCCAGCAACACGGCTCCCGCAGCGCCCGCGGCCAGGCCCGCAGCCCAGCCGCGCGCACTCAGCGGAACCACGCGCACTTCGCCTTCCTGGCGCACGCCGCGCCACCAGTGCCACCAGCCGTAGAGTGTGAAGACTACAAAGAACACCTGCAGAAGCGCATCCGAAAAGAGCCGCGCACGGTAGAAGACAGCCAGATAAAAAAAGTCCGCGGCCAGCACCATCGGCCAGCAAATCAACAGACGGCGCGTGGTCAGCCATATGCCGACCAGCGTGGTGAGGAAGCCCGCCATCTCCAGCCAGTTCGCGGATAGATAGTTTGCGATCGTCGTCCAAATTGTCATGATGCGCTTCTCAGCGGCTTGCGCAGCTTGGACCATTCCCGCAACGCATCCAAGAGCTTTTTGCCGGCCTCGCTGCGGAACCAGCGCGCATGTCCGACCAGCCATCCGTTGTAGGCCATTGCGGCCTTTTCATCGGAGCGGAGCACGCCGAGAAAATAATCCGCCTCAGACAGCGCAAACTCCGCATGGCAAAGCGCTGTCATCGGCGCCAGCGCATCCGCTTCTTCCTCGCTCAGCGGCCGGACTGATTCGTATCCATCGAGCATTGCACGAAGATGATCGAGGTGCACGGGCACAGCCTCAGGGCGCGCCGGGTCTTCCACCAGGACAAGCCACTCGACGATGTTGCGCTCAATTGCATGAGCCAGATCGTGCACGGCGTTGGTGCGGTCGGCAAGGCCGAAGTCGATGATCGCCGTAGCCTGCGCGTCGTCGGCTCCAGCACTCCATAGCAAATTCGACGCGTGCAGGTCGTTGTGCGTCCACAGCGGCGCAAGCGAGGGAAGTAGCGGACGCAACTCGGCGTGAAATGGAGCCAGCAGCGCAAGTGCTTCTTCGGCATGTACGCGCACCGCCAGATCGTTAGCCAACGCTGGGCGCGCTGCCAAATAGAGCCGTAACTCCTCAGTAGGATTCGTCGAGGCGAAGATTGTGAAGCTGGCAACAAGCGGGCGGGGCTTACGTCGCGGAGCTTTGAATCTCTCTGCTGCTCGATGCAGACGCGCCAACGACTCCCCGGCAGAGCGGGCGTGTGCGGCAGTCCGAAATGGCGTCCACGAAAGCGCATCTCCGTAGAGGTCCGCGCCGCCCGGCACTGCATGCACCTCGTAGGTGCACTCGCCGCACTCAATTGCCGTCTCGCCTTGAAAATTGATAAGCACGCGCGGCACAGACGCTCCGTGCGCCAGCAGGTGACTCAGAAACCGATGCTCCTCCAGCAGTCCTTCCCGATCGCGCACGCTGCGATGGTGCCGCTTGATGAACACCTGCCCGCGGTCAGTCGCCACCACGCTGGCCGCTGAAAACGGGCGCGGGCTTACGCTCAGAATCTCAACAGGCTTGCCGCATGCGGGAAACTGTCCCAGCAGCGCACGCACTTCCTCCATCGCCAGCGGCGCCCAGTCGGGTTCCACCAGTGTGCCGTCCATTCCGTGCGCCTTAACCGTCGTGTTCATTGCGGGCCGATCCTTCTCGTTGGCGCCAATCCAACGATTCACAAACGCGGGGAGGATCTGAACAAGCTGTTCGAGTGAAGCCGAAACCCCTTCAGGGGCATTTGCGACACGACTAAAGTCGTGCCCTGACACTTCTTGTCATTCCCTTTGAGTTCTTCCCCAGCCTAAAAAACCGTGACCTTTCAAAACACCGACGTACTCACAAGTTCCCTAAAAAGTGTAATGCGCCGAGAGCCGCACTGTGGTGGGCGCGCCCAGCCAGACGAATGTGTCGCCGTAGCTTGCGCCCGTGTCGCTCCAGTAGCGTCTGTCGGCAATGTTGTTGGCATAAATCCGGAATGTCAGGTGCCCTTGCTCGCCGCCGGGCGTGTAGCGAGCGCCCAGGCCGAAGAGGTTCACGCCGGGCACGCTCACCTGGTCGTCGCGCGTAGCTTCCTTGCGTCCGGAATAGCTCCAGCCGGGCAACAGGTGAAGGCCGCGCAGGTGCGGGAGCGCGATATCCGCAAAGGCCGTCGTGCGCAGGTGCGGCACATTCAAGACCTGCTTCCCGTCGAAGGCCGGCGTGCCTGTGTTGTCGGAGATGGCTCGTATGGCCGAAGCCGAAGCCGACAGCCGCAGCCAGTTTGTGGCCTTGCCCTGCGCGTTGCCCTCTACGCCGTTGTGCGTCTCACGACCCTCCTGTTCGAAGCACAGATCGCCCGGCCCGTAAAACTCGCTGGCCGTGCAAAAGCTATCCGGCGCTTGAATCACCTTGGGATAAAAGAACGGCGCGCGCATTCGATAAAAGGCGGTGGTGAACAAAATGCGCTGTCCCGGCTCATACTTGGCGCCCACCTCGGCCTGGCGGGTCAAGAACGGCGCTAGGAACTGGTTTGCGTTGTCTACCCACCAGGGCCCTTGCGGTCCCAGTGAGAGTAGCACTCCGTAGTTGCTGTAGAGCGTCAGGCTGCTCGTAGGATTGAACGTGACCGCATACTGCGGGAGCCAGAGCCGCTTGTCCGTAATCGCAGGCGGCGTAGTGGGGCTGGTGGCGGTGAGGGAGTAGTTGTTGTCGCGCAACGAGTCTTCACGCCCGGCGGCGAGCAATTGAATGCGGCCCGGAAGATGGATTCTGTCCTGCACAATTGCAGAGGATTGATGATTGTCTTCCCACAAAGTGCGAGGACCGGCGGATTCGAGCGGACTTTCCATGGGAATGGGGGCGATGGGCTGATAGATGTTCTCCGCTCCAACGTATGCATACACCGCGCCATCCTGCACGCTGGAGGGCGCGTTCGCCGGCGGAGCTCCCGGCTCCTGTACGCTGCGCAGGAAGAGCGCTCCGCCGGCGGTGAGATCGTGTGTAATGGCTCCGGTCCTCACGTGGCCGGCCACCAGTGCTTCGGCCACGGCGTCGATGCGCAGTTCGCCGGGATTGCGATAGTCGTATATGCCGTAAGTTCCGTCCGGGCAAAAGAAGTACGCAGGCGCATTGGGCGCGCCGGGACAATCGACATTGCCGTCGTCATCAAATGGCGCACCGTAGGCGTAAATCACGTTATCTTGAATGAGCGAGTGGCTGAAACCGGCAGAGGCAGAGACCAGCCAGTTGCGTGGCAGGTCGTAGTCCAGCCGCGCGCCGGTGTTGAACGTGTCGTAGGTGTCGGGCGGACCCCATGGCTGGTCGCCGAGCATCGTCGATGGGTAAATGCGGTTGATATCCGGCAGCGTTGTGCCGCCCAGCAACTGATAGCCGCTCCCGTCGCGCTCCACCTTGTGCTGGTACTCGAAGTCGCCCTTCAAGAGCGCCTTCGGACTCAGCTTCCAGTCGGCCGCGCCCGCGCCCATCGCGCGCCAGCCATTGGTGTCGTTCATGTAGCTCGCGATTCTCTCGCCGGCCAGGTTGCCCCGCGCGCCTACCTGTTTGCGGCTGCCGAACAACCTTCCAAGATCCACTGCTCCATAGGCCGTGCCGCGATGATCTGTGGCCAGATCGATCGCCTCTATCATTGCTGGGCGCTTGGTCACGTAGTTGATAAGCCCGGCGGCCGATGCTACGCCGCTCTCCACGCCCGCAATCCCTTTGAGGACTTCCACGCGCTCCTTGTTGTCCAGCGGTACGTCCTGTTCGCCGGCGATGGTCATGCCATTGATTTCGAGCCCGGTGGCAAGGTCGATGGCAAAGCCGCGAATCTCGTAGTCGCCGTAGTAGCCCACCGGCACATAATCGTCGCCGACAGAAGCGTCGTTCTTCACCACGTCGGAGAGCAGGCGCGAAACCTGGTCGTTGAGCAAGTCGCGCATGACGATTGTGGCTGAAAGCGGCGTCTCCTTCAGCGTGGCGCCGTCGAGGGTTCCCACAGAAACGGCCTCGGGAAGATAGTCGTCCTTCGCCTCGCCGTGCACCACAACGGTCGTTGTTACGGGTTGCACCTGTTGCGCGGGTGCTTTTGTTGCATCGGCAGACTGCGGGCTCGTCGCCGTCGCCGCTGCGCTCTGCGCATTGCCGCATGGCGCTGCGCCCAACACGCAGACCAGTGCCAGGATCTGTGCGACCCTGCCACTCATCGTGAATTGTCCTGGTGTTTCGGCCGCGCCGCTCTTCGCGAATTCAAACATGACATCCCCTTGTTTCCAACCAATTGAAACAAGAGAACTCACGCTGAATTTCGAGGAAGAAGGCCGTCAGGCCCTGGAAACTTCCCACGCCGGTATTATCCGGATCGGGTTCGAGGGTATTTCTCAGCCCCACACCGTGGAGCACCCCTGTTTCAATAACCTGATTGAAACATTTCCAACCTGATTTGGCAAATGTGTTTTCCGAAGTGCAAGAGGGTGAGACCCGGCAGAGGCGGATTCCATGCCATCCGAATCAGCGCCCGGATCAATGCCACAGAGAATCGACGATCTGTCTATAGCTTTCCAGCGGCGGCACTTCAAGGCCGCGTATCTTCGCGGCGTCGTCGGCATGCCGCAGTGCCAGCGCTTCGCGCGCATGGGGCTGGGCGAGAAATGCTTCGGACTCGTCGGCGGTCATGGGTCCGCCCTGCAGTGCGAGGCTTTCCACGGACGCGGGCGAAAGCGCGGCCAGGTAATCCGGTTCCGCGAAGCATAGGTAGCGCTTGGCCGCGACGTGCATCCGGATGGGGTCCAGAACCGATGCGGGCAAGTGATCGCCGAGTGCGGCAACGGCGAGTTCTTCGTGTTGCGTGTCCAGCCCGCGCGTGGCGGCATCCTCGCCTTCGCTGTGCAGCAGATGCCCCAGATCGTGCAGCAGGGCAGCCGCAACCAGAGTGCTCTCGCGTCCACCCTGCTGAACAAACCACGCTGCCTGCAGCGAGTGCTCGAGAACTGTTACCGGCTCGCCGAAGTAAGCCTCGCCGCCACCGCTTTCGAGCAGTTCAAAGACCTCATCCGCTGAAGAGAGAAGCTGCATTCCGTTCATGACTCCAAAGCCGCCGGCTTATGCAAACGCTGATGGATGACGAGGACCAGCGCCACGGCCGCGGTGAGAAAGCCCACTCCGGCCAGACAGAGAAAAGCATTCCTCCATCCGAAGGCTACCGTAATGCGCGCCACTGCGTCGCCGGAGAGATAGCCTGCCAGGTAGCCTACGCCATCGATGATCCCCGCCGCGGACGCGCTGCCGCGCTTGCCGCCAAAGTCAAGCGAGATGGCGCCGGAGAGGTATGCATAGGGACCAAGCAGAAAGAAGCCGGTAAGAGCCACCAGGCTCACCGCAACCCAAGGGTTGGCAGAGGCGGGCGTGCTCGCCAGGCCCAGCAGGCAGATGGCAACCAGCGCCAGCCCGCCAAACAGAACCTTGTTCCGTCCATTGAGGCCGAGCCGGTCGCTGAGGATGCCGGAGGCCACCACGGAAAGTCCGCCGAAAAACGGAAAGAGCGCAGAGCGGCTCGCGGCTTGGCCACCAGTCAAGCCGACGAACTGGACAAAATACGTGGGAGTCCAGAAATTGAAGGTCTCGCGCAACAGCGTTGTGCCCAGCGAAAGCAGGCAAACCAGCCAGAAGGGGAAGCTCATGAGCAGCGGACGGAGAATGGCCAAGAGGCTCAGCGGCTGTTCGCCGGATTTCTCCTCTTCGCCGGCATAGACATTGATGGGGTTAGTCTGGGACGCGGGCAGGCCGCGTTCCTGCGGAGTTTCACGGAGAAAGATCAGGTTGGCCAGGAACAGGATTCCCAGCGCCCCGGCTCCGACCAGAAAAATGCCTCGCCAGCCCATGCCTGCATCCAGCAGCAACGACATGATGTAGCGGCAGGCTGCGTCGCCGAACAGGTAGCTCAGACACAGAATCCCCATGACGGTGCCATAGCTGGAGTACGAGAACCAGCGCGAGGTGACCTTGACCAGCCCCGCCCAGCCTGCCGATTGAAAGAGCCGGTTGCCCAGCCACGCGAGCGTAAAGAGCGGCAGGCCGCCGGACGCGGCAAAGATGAGCGTGAAGACGATGGCGCCGCCCATTCCGCCGAGGAAGTTCTTCTTGCCGCCGAAGAGATCGGCCATCGACCCGGAAAGAAACTTGCCAATGGCATAGGCCAGTACGCTGGCAGAAACCATGGAGCCGAGGCGGATTTTGGCGACGTCCGCCGGAATGCCGTGACGGCCCAGATCCTGGATCAGAAGCGGCAACACCACCGAGAGGTCGGAGCGGCAGAAGTAGTAGCCCGAATAGCCCACCGCCAGGAGCACAATCGTGGCCAGATGCCAGCCCGTGAATTCGTGTCTTCGAGGCGGTTGCTCACGCGGCAAACTCACGCCGGCTGCTTTCTTATCGCTTTGCACTCCGGCAGACTATCACGGAGAAGCCGCGCCAAAAACCGGGCCGAATCTCTGTGCGCCACCGAGCGGCTGTTCGTCTTCGCGCCGTGCAAATTTTTCGTTAAAAAAATCTCGTTCTGCGCCGCTGCAGGCTACATTTGAAAAGAAAACATTCATAGGCGAAGAAACAGCGTCTCTTCCGTCAATTTTTCTTGAAAGGTTCCCTCATGCACAGTTGTTGTTTCCCCGTCCGTGCCTGTTGTCGCGCGGCTTTCCGGCTGCTGTTTACCTGTTGTCTGCTTGTTCCTGCCGCCGTGCCTGTGCTGGCGCAATCGACATTTGGCGAAATCCTCGGCACGGTGCACGACTCCAGCGGCGCCGTGGTTCAGGGCGTACAGGTTACGCTGGCCAATACCGGCACCGGCAACACGCGTGCCGCCGTGACCGACGCGGGTGGAAACTACGCCTTCAAGAACATCGATGTGGGAACGTATACGCTCACGCTGACTGCGCCGGGCTTCGCAAAAGAGTCGCTGCCTTCCATTTCACTCACCGCCCGCGAAACCCGACGCATGGACGCAAACCTAAAGCCCGGCTCGGAGACGCAGACCGTGGTGGTGATCGACGATCCAACACCCGTCATCACCACCGATGTATCGAGCCTGGCGGAGACCAAGATCGGCGACGAACTGGTTGAGTTGCCCGTGGCCATCTACTCACGATCTACCGGTTCCACCAGCCCCATCTCGACGCTGACCACCGAAGCCGGCGTGCAGACCGACGACAGCGGCGAATTGGCCGTAGACGGAACCACCGCCGCACTGCTCTCTGTTACCATCGACGGCATTTCATCTGTTGGAGTTGAATACTCGGGACCCATCAACGAGATGTTTCCTTCTTTCAATTCCATCGAGGAGATTCGCGTCTCGGAATCCAACAATGGCGCCGAGTTTGGCGGCGTGGCCGACATCACCACCGTCTCCAAAGCGGGCACCAACCACTTCCACGGCGGCCTCTTTGAGAACAACGAGAACACTGCCTACAACTCGAACAACATCTTTGCGCTCTCCAAGCCGAAGATCATCATGAACGATTTCGGCGGAACGCTCGGAGGCCCGCTTAAGATTCCGCATCTGCTCGACGGAAGCGACAACACATTTTTCTTCATCAGCTTTGAGGGGCTGCGCCTGCCGCGCGAGACACCCACGGTGCTAAGCGTTCCTTCCATGGACATGCGCAACGGCAACCTCACCAGCTATCTCGCGGGCCAGGGCGTGACGGCCATCTACCAGCCGGACGGAGTTACACAACTCGATCCTGCCAACGTCCCGGTGAGCCCGATCTCGGCTCAACTTCTTCAAGCGCTGATGCCCACGCCCAACTTCGGCGCGCCCGGATCCTACGCCAACAACTACCAGATCAATTTTCCCTCGCCCATCTCTTCGAATCAGGGCGATGTGCGCCTGGACCGCACACTCTCGTCGCGGCAGACGATCTTCGCACGCTTCTCCTACAAGAACCGCCAGGTGACCACCGCGCCTTCCGCAGCCTGCACCTTCACCTATTGTGCAGAGGCCGGGAGCCCGCTGCAGGGCGCCTACAACACGCCCGAGATCGACGAAGGGCTGACCTTCGCGCATAACTTCGTCTTCTCGCCGCACCTGCTCAATGAGTTTCGCGGCGGCTATAACGCGCAGCACACATCGGAGACGCAGAGCTATTCCACTTCCACTATCCTCAGCCAGACCGGCATTACCGTCCCGCAGCCCGACCTCGAGTGGTCAGAGGCGCCGCAGGTGCTCATCAACGGCTTCATGTCCACGGGGGCGGGCAATCCCGGCGTGCAGCGCGGCCAGATCGTTCAGGCGCTCGATAACGTCACCTGGTCGCATGGCAACCATGCCTTCAAATTCGGCGCCGACTTCAAACGCATCTCCGACCACGACGACAACGTTTTCGGCAACTACCGCTCCGGCTGGTACGTCTTCAACGGCTCATCGGATGTGGGCGCGGCCATTGGCGATCCCTTCACGGCATTCCTGCTGGGCGCTCCGGACTACACCGAAGTGAGCTCCACCAACAACCCGACCATGAACGGCCTGGGCTATGCCTACGCCACATTTGTGCAGGACGACTGGAAGGTGACTCCGCACTTGACGCTCAACCTGGGCCTGCGCTATGAGCTTCATCCGCCGATCAGGGAGACACACTACAACACAGCGACCTTCGAGCCCGAGTATTCGGCCAGCATCGGCGGCCAGGCGGTGAGCGGGGCGGTAGTTGTCTCCAACGCCCAGGCCGAGGCCGATGCGTCTACGAGCTTCTTGAGCGCCATTGCGCCTACACCTCTGCTCACTTCGTCGGAGGCTGGCATACCAGCAGGGCTGCGCGACACCGACAAGACCGATTGGGGACCGAGGTTGGGCTTCGCCTGGCAGCCTTACGGTAACGGCAAAACCGTGCTGCGCGGGGGCTGGGGACGATTCATTGAATCCCCGCTAGGCTTTGCGCTGGTCGCCGGCTGGGCCGTGCACTCCAGCTATGTGGCCACCTACAACCAGGACTATGCATCGGACGGCGTTACGCCGCTGCTTTCCTTCGTCAATCCCTTCAACACCGCCGCCGGAAGCTCAACCGGAACAGCCGGCTTCTACTACGCATTTCCCATCAACTACCGCGACCCCAGCGTGCAGCAGTGGAACCTGACCCTGGAGCAGGACTTCGGCCACTCTATCGGCGCGCGCTTTTCTTACACGGCCAGTCACGGACAGAACCTCGAGACGATGGTGGACCTGAACCAGGTTCCGGCCAATCCTTACGGCTACTTCAATACCGATCCTGCCCCCGCTGCCACTGCCGCCTGCATCAGCGATGGCGGTGCCTCCGTTGCCGATCACCGTTCCTATCCCTGCTGGAGCGTGATTCAGAGCGTCACCAATCTGGCGGAGAGCAATTACTCGAGCGGCGCTGTCGAAGTCTCGCGCCACAGCGGCAAAGCCATCACCTTCGACGCCAGCTACACCTTCACACGCGACCTTTCCAACGCCGGCGGAGCCACGCCCAACGCCTTCGCCGTAGCCGGCGGCAGCTATCTTACCGACCGTTTCCATCCCCGCCTCGACTACGGCAACGTGATCTACGACCGGCGCCACCGCTTCCTGGCCACGTATCAATACAATCTGCCCTTCGGCAAAGGACAGCCGTGGCTCAACTCCGGCTCCGCGCTCAATCGCTTCGTCGGCGACTGGCAGCTTGCGGGCGTAACCATCCTCCAGAGCGGTCCGTTTCTCACGCCCTATGAGCAGAGCGTCGACCCGGCCAACACCAACATCCTCACCACCGTTGGCCAGGCGCGCCCTGACCAGTTGCACAATGTTTCGCTCTACGCGCCCCAGCGCACCACCACGCAGTGGCTCAACCCGGCAGCGTTCCCGTACATGAATCTGCAAGCCGCCGCCGGGAACGGGATTGGCCGCTTCGGTAATGCGCCTGTCGGCGGCGTGGTGGGGCCGGGGACGCAGAACTTCTCGATCTCTCTGATGAAGGATCTCTCGCTCACGGAGAAGAGCAAATTCCAAATTGGCCTGGAAGCCGCGAACGTCCTGAACCACCGCAACTACGAGCCGCCCAACATGCAGGTCGATTCGACTGCATTCGGTTCCATCACCGCGCTGCAGACCGCCGAGGGCGCGGGGCCGAGGAGTTTGGAGTTGTCAGGGCGGGTTACGTTCTGAGGGGATGCGGCTGACAACGCAAAAGGGCCGTGAAAGCGATGCTTCCACGGCCCTTCGCATTGAGGTGTTGCGCAGAAGTCACTTTTCCGATGTTCCCTCGGTGACCATCACAATCCGGTCCACCCCGGGGACGGTGACGTGCTCCACCTTGCCACTCGGCCAATGGATCTCGATGTCGTCCACCTTGGTGGCCTGGCCGAGGCCGAAGTGTGGCCGCGGATCGCTGGTGGAGAGATAGCTTCCGCCGCTGATTACGTCGCTACGCTGCTTCATGCCGTTGGCCGTCACATACACTGTCGCTCCGACCGCATCGCGCGGGCTTTTCGGTCCGCCTACCAGCTTGAGTTCCAGCCAATGGTTGCGGTCCGGGTTCACATTGCGCAGCAGCACCGGGTGGCCGTCCATGACGTTGATGACGGCGTCGATCTTGCCGTCATTGAACAGGTCGCCAGCAGCCATGCCACGGCCGGCGATGACATCCGCGAGGCCGGTGCCCTCGACCGCGGGAACCGCCTCGAAGCGCTTGCCCTCAATGTTGTGGAAGAGCATGGGCCGCTCTGCCCAGCTTGTGCCCCAGTTGTATTTGTCCGCCTCTGGATAGACGTGGCCGTCATCCATCAGCAGGTCCTTCCAGCCGTCGTTGTCGTAGTCAAAAAACGCGTCGCCCCAGCTGAGAAAGGGAACTGAGACCTCCGCAATTCCCAGCTGGTAGCTGATGTCGGTCAGGTTGCCGTCGCCCTCGTTGCGGTAGAAAGGTTTGTAGTCGTCGGAAAAAGTGGTGTCGAAGATGGCCAGTTGCCCGTTGTTCTGGTAGTCGCCCACGGCGATGCCCAT
>CAYUJM010000147.1:0-11210 GCA_964445025.1 uncultured Occallatibacter sp.
AGCAGGCGATCAATGGTAAACCGCTCCAGTTTCACCTTGCGGATGCGCGAAAAATCCGCGGCGGCGATGCCGGTCCTACGCTGCGCTTCCCGAACGGAGAGTTTGTCGCGTTCAAGAATCTTGAGAATTTGTGCGGCAAGAATGCTCTTCAACTGCCGAACATCCGCATCCGGATAGCCGAAATCACGGTAAACATTGCCGCTCCCGCGTACAAGTTCCATGTCGTCTTTCTTCATTTCAGCATCTCCTTGAGCCGTTTGAGCCTGTCAATTACCAGATCAATCTCATGTTTGGGCGTCTTCACGCCTTGGGTCGATTTTTTCTGAAAGGCGTGGAGAACCCATATCTCAACACTGATCTGAACGGCGTAAATTACCCGAAAAGCGTTCCTGCGAAAAGGTAGAGCTATTTCAAGAACGCCACTGCCAATCCCTAGCAGCGGTCTTACGACTGGCGCCTTACCGCCTTCAGCAGCAATCGATAAGGCGTCAAGACACTCATCCTGAGCCCCCTGCGAAAACCGCTCAAAATCCTTTCTTGCCGCTTTCAGCCAGGATATTGGGCGAGTCTTTCTGACCTTTTCGCTTGCCACACGATGAAGTGTAGTCATATTTGCCTACACCGTCAACTTGAATCTTTATCAATCGGCACCATTGGTGCCGTAATCGGTGGCATGATCAGTCATGGAATCCCCGGCCAGAACAAGGCTTCATGATCGAGAAGGAACGCCCAGACTCAGTATTGGGTTGGACCCCTTTGATCCACGGCCAACCATTGCTGGAGGCTGCTGCGATACTGGAACGGTATTCATTTACGGCCACGCCGTTGCTAAGATTCGGAAAGCCGTAATTTGCATCAGCACTGAACGATATGTGGTTGATGACGCTTTTGAAGCGTCCATCAAGAATGTACCCATTACTCCCCCGCGGTGGATTCCTGACGAAATAGGACCTCCTCGCGCCATTCACCCGAATAGCTACGGTATTAGGTTCACCGCTACGGTCAGACAGCCCTTAAGCCGACCCCAACCGCAACGCCAAACGATCCCTTTCCGCAGCCAGCACCTCTGGCGCCGGTCCCAGCGCCGCCAGGCGGCCTTCGTTCAGAAGAGCCACCTCCGCGCCGGTTGCCAGGGCATCGGTGGCGTCGTGGGTGGCCAGAACCGTCTGTACGCTGTGTTCCCTAGCCCATGCCTGCAATCGGATCAGCAACGCGTCGCTGGCCACGCCATCCAATGCTGAAAACGGCTCGTCCAAAAGCAGCAAACGAGGCCGCGGAGCCAGCGCACGCGCCAGGGCCACGCGCTGCGCCTCGCCGCCAGAGAGATCGCGCGGTCGGCGATCGATCAGGCCGCCCGCGTCGGCCAGCTCCAGCATCTCGCCCACGCGCAGCGAACGGCTGGCGCGATCAAGATGCCTCAGCCCGTAGGCCACGTTGGCCGCGACGCTTAGGTGAGGGAAGAGCGCCGCCTGTTGCGAGACCATCGAGGTCTGCCTACGTCCGGGCTTAAGCCGCACTCCGTGCGCGGAGTCGGTCAGGCGCCGGCCATCCAGGACAACTCGCTCCAACTGCGTCCGTGCAGGTTCAGCCAGCTCGAGGCCCGCCAGCAGCCGCAGCAGCGTGGACTTACCAGAGCCCGAAGGGCCGAAGATCACCGTCCAATCGGACGCGAAGCGGCACTCGACCTCGAGGTGGAAGCTGCCCCGCCGCGCGTTGAGAGCGAGCTCAAGCATGGCGTCCTCCGCGCGGCCTGCCGCCGATGTAAATGGCCGCCAGCGCAACCGCGCTTAATCCCAGCAGAATGGCCGCCGTGCGATTCGCCGCGGCGTAGTCGAAGTTCTCCACCTGGTTGTAGAGCACAATGGAGAGCGTGCGCGTAGCTCCGGGAATATCGCCTCCCAGCATCAGCACCACGCCGAACTCTCCCATCGTGTGCAGAAAGCTCAGCACCGTGGCCGCTACAAGCGAGCGCCGCGCAAGCGGCAGCAACAGGCTCACCACCAGTCTCGCCGGTCCCGCGCCGAGCAGCCGCGCTGCGTCCACGAGTCTTGGCTCGACCGCCGCGAACCCGGCCACCAGTGGCTGCACGGCAAACGGCAGGCTGTAGATCACCGATCCAACTACCAGCCCGGAGAAAGAAAAAGCCAGCGGATGGCCGAGCAGCGCGGTGATGCCGCGGCCGAACGCGGTGCGCGTCCCCAGCAGCACCAGCAAAAAGAATCCCAGGACGGTAGGCGGAAGCACCAGCGGCAGCGCCGCCAGCGCCTCGACGAACGCCAGCCAGCGCCCCCGCCCCAGCACCAGCAGCGCGGCAAGTGGCACCGCCACGGCCAGCAGAATGGCGGTGGTGACCGTGGCCAGCTTGAGAGTCAGGGCGAGCGCTTGCCAATCCATCATGTCTAGTGAACGGGCGTCAGCCCGCTCTTGGCAAGCTGTGCCTGGATCGGCGCGGAAAGCAGGTAGTCGAGCAGCTTGTGCACCTGGGCGCGCTGCGAGGTCTTGCTCACAATAACGGCGCCTTGCTCAATGGGCGGATAGAGATCGCGTGGAATCACAAAGTAGGCGCCGCTAGAGGAAAGGCGCGGTGTCAGCGCGGAGGTCAGCGAAATGAGCCCGGCGTCCGCGTTGCCGGAGTCCGCAAACTGCGCGGTCTGCGAGATGTTTTCCGCCGTCACCAGGCGCGGCTTCAATGCGTCATAGAGCTTCAGGCTGGTGAGCGCCGCAACCGCGGCCCGGCCATAGGGCGCGCGATCCGGGTTGGCCACGGCCAACCGTTTCAATTCCGGGCTGCGCAGCAGTTCGAGCGACGGCGCAGGCAGATGCGAATCCCTCCGAGCCCACAGCACCAGCGTGCCCCGCGCGTAAACGATCGGCGTCGATGAGTCGGCGCTCCCCGCCGCATCGGCCAGCCCCGCATCGATGAGCCGCTTGGGATAACCCACATCCGCCGAGAGAAACAGGTCGAAGGGCGCGCCGTTCTCGATCTGCGTGGTCAACACGGCCGAGGCCTGAAACGTGGCTTCGGCACGGATTCCCGTGGCTTGCTGGAACTGCTCGAGAATCGGCGGCAGCACCGGCTCCAGGTCTGCGGCCGCGGCCACGCGCAGCGGCGTTTGCGCATTGGCAAGCGCCATGCAGGCCAGCCCCAACAGCAGAGCCGCAAATCTTTTGGGATTCCCGTACGTCATTCCGGCGTCTCAGCCTCCAATTCAAAGCAAAATTGCGCCCACGCTGGTAGGCTAACACCAGAGATGAACGACAATTTGCACCAGTTACGCTGTTTTGGATGCGGGACGCGTGTGGTCGGCACCGAGGCGCGGCCGGATTTTCGCTGCTCCCAGTGCGGAGACCTGTTTGAAGTCGAATATCCCGGCTGGGTGCAGCGCAAAGGCCCCGACCGGCCCAACGCAGGAGCCCTGAAGTGGCTATGGCGCGAGCGACGCAGCTCCTCTGAGGCCCTCGACCACTCCGGCGTCTGGCGCTTCCGCGAGTTGCTGCCCATCCTGGAGAGCTTCGGCAACGCCGTCACGCTGCGCGAGGGCAATACGCCCCTCTATCATCTGCCCCGCGCCTCCAAGGCCCTTGGGATGGACCAGCTTTTCGCCAAGCACCAGGGCATGAATCCCACCGGCTCCTTCAAGGACACCGGCATGACCACCGCCCTGAGCGTAGCGCGCGAGCGTGGCTTCCAGTGGGTAGCCTGCGCATCCACAGGCAACACCTCTGCCGCCATGGCCGCCTATGCGGCCCGGGCAGGCCTGCGCAGCCTGGTGGTGATTCCCGAGGGCAAAATCGCCTGGGGCAAGCTGGCCCAGGCCATGGACTATGGCGCCGTCACCTGCCAGGTAAAGACGGATTTCGACGGCTGCATGCGCGTGCTGACGCAGGTAGTCAAGGAAGCCAACATCTACCTGCTCAATTCGGTCAACCCATACCGGCTCGAAGGCCAGAAGACGCCGGCCTTCGAAATAGCCGAGGCCCTCGACTGGAACGTGCCCGACCATCTGATCGTTCCCGGCGGCAATCTGGCCAACAGTTCGGCGCTGGGCAAAGGCTTCCGGGAATTGAAGGAACTGGGACTGGTGGCGCGGATGCCGCGGATCTCGGTGATCCAGGCCGCGGGCGCCAATCCTCTGGTACGCAGTCTGGCCGAGAATCAAGGCGCCTCATTGGAGCCGGTCGAAGCGCACACCCGCGCCACCGCCATTCGCATTGGCAACCCCGCCTCGTGGCGCAAGGCCGCGCGCGTGATCCAGGAAACCGGCGGCTGGTGCCTGGACGTGACCGAGGCGGAGATTGCCATCGCAAAGGCGGAACTGGGCGCCGAGGGTCTGGGCTGCGAGCCGGCCTCGGCCGTCACCCTCGCTGGGCTAAAAAAGCTGCGCGCCGGGGGCAACGTCGCTCCAGGAGAGACGGTGGTGCTTCTCCTGACTGGCCATACGCTCAAAGACGCCGATTACACCATCGACTTCCATCGCGGAACGCTTCTGAATGACGAGGAAAAGGCCGGTTTCGAGACCCGGATCGAACGGCTCCAACGCAATGCCCAGGTCGTTGAGGCCACTCCGGAAGCGGTGCTGGCCGCCGTCAAAGGCAAAGTGGGATGAGCGGCGCATCGGTTGCCATCCCCGGCCGCGTGCATCTCTGCCTGCCCGCCACTTCCGCCAATCTAGGCCCCGGCTTCGACGCCGCAGCGGTGGCGCTCGATTTCTTCCTCGAACTCGAAGCCGAGCCGGCGGCCGAGTTTTCGATCGCCGCCACCGGGCACGACGCGGACCGCTGCTCTGGTCTCGAAGACAACCTCATCCTCGAAATCTATAAGAATCTGCTCCGCAGCCATGGCCGCCCCATTGTGCCCCTGGCCATCCGCATGGCCAATGGCATTCCGCTCGGCATGGGCTGCGGCTCGTCCGCGGCGGGCCGTCTCGCGGCCATCGCGCTGGCCAGCCACTTCGGCCGGCTCGGCTGGACCTCTGAGCAGATTCTGGAAGAGGCGTGCGCTCTCGAGGGCCATCCGGACAACGCCGCCGCCTGCTGGCTGGGCGGGTTTGTGGCCGCGGCCAACGAGGGCAGACGAGTGCATGTGGCGCGCGTCCTTCCCCCGGCTGACTGGCGGGCAATTGTCGTGCTGCCCTCCGAACCTCTGGCCACCAGCGAAGCGCGCGCCGTCCTCCCCGATTGCTACGGCCGCGACGACGTGGTGGTCAACATCCAGTCTGCAGCCTTGCTTGGCATCGCCTTTGCTCAGGGCCGGGGCGACCTGTTACGAATCGCCATGAATGACCGCATTCACCAGCCCTACCGCGCCCCCATTTGTCCGCTCCTGACGTGCCTGTTGCCTCTGGCAGGGGATCACGGCATTCTGGGCGTGGCTCTGAGCGGGGCGGGGCCGGCTGTGCTGGTCGTCGTCGAAAGCGAAGCCCGCCTGGAGACCTCTACCGCGGCGATTCTCTCTGCCGTGGAGGGTTTGCCGCTGCCTGTCTTGCGCGCTTGCCGTTTTTTGCCCCATGGAACGTCCATCGCATCCTGAGCTCTGCGCCGTCTCCGAAAAACCGGAAATTCTCGTTCTCACACCGCCTGAAAAGGTTATCAATGCGGTAATCTTTGTCGCGCGACGTTATCTTTCTCACCAATCACCAATCCGTGATTACTTTTCGGCATTACCTAAGATTCCTTGCTATTAAACGGTTTAACCCATAGATTCGCTTCGTGGGCAGTTCTGGGGGAGGGCTGCTCTAGCGCCCGTGATCCTTACTGGGATCCGGGCGCTTCTGTTTGTTCGCCAGGAGCAACCAACCGGCCGGATTGAGACGAGCGCGGAAGGCTCTCCGCAGGTTGCCACACGGTTTTCCCGAGGCGCCCGCCCGTTGACCGCCCAAACCCCCGCTGCGACTTTCCACACCCCAGTCGCATCTCATAGAGGCATGGCTCCCGGTATACTGGAACGAGGCAGGGTAGCCGCGAGGAGGATCATGGCTGGATTAGGAGTTCTTGAAGTAAGCGATGCAACGTTCGACCAGGAGGTGCTCAAGAGCGAGCAGCCCGTGCTGGTGGACTTTTGGGCCGTTTGGTGCGGCCCCTGCAAGGCGATTGCGCCGGCCGTGGATGCGTTGGCCACAAAATACGCAGGCCAGTTGAAGGTGGCCAAGGTCAATGTGGATCAGAATGGTGCCACCCCTTCGCGGTATGGAATTCGCGGCATTCCCGCGCTGCTGTTCTTCAAGGGCGGCAAGGTGGCCGATCAGATCGTGGGCTACGTGCCCCAGGATGTGATCGAAGAAAAGGTGCAAAAGGTGCTCGGCGCGCCGGCATTACAATAAGTCCTGAGCAGACTCATCGAGTAGGCCCGGCCCGCAAGCCGGGCCTTTTTCGCGTCAGTACCCCGCGGGCGCAGCCGCGGCCGGAACCTGCGAGATGGGCTCAAGGCCAAGCCGCTTGCGGCACTCCTCCAGCATCGATTCCGTACGGGTAGCACCCACGCGGCTCACGCCGATGGCCCGCACCGAGAGCAGTGCATCGAGATCCCGTATACCGCCCGCCGCCTTCACCTGCACGCGCGCCGGCGAGTGTTTGCGCATCAGTTCGAGATCGGCAAGAGTGGCTCCGCTGGGCGCATAGCCGGTCGAAGTCTTCACCCAATCGGCCCCAATCTCTGCGCATATCCCGCACAGCCGGATCTTGGCGACATCGTCGAGATAAGCATTCTCAAAGATCACCTTGATCTTTGCCCCGCCGGCATGCACTGCATCCGCGAGGACGGCAAGCTCGTCGCGCACATACTCCCAGTCTCCGCTGCGCGCCTTACTGATGTTGATCACCGCATCCAGTTCCTGCCCTCCGTCTTGAAGCGCCCGCCGTACCTCGGCAAGCTTGATCGCAGTCGTGTGCCCGCCGTGTGGAAAGCCGATCGTGGTGCTGGCATTCACCGTGCTCCCGGCCAGCAGTTCCGCGCACCGGCCGAGGTAATAGGGCAGGATGCAGACGCTCGCCACGTGATAGCGAACGGCCAGCGCGCATCCATCTTCCAGCTCGCGCGTGGTGAGCGTGGGGTTGAGCAGCGAGTGGTCGATCATCTTGGCAATGGCAGGGTAATCAAAAGAGTGCGTCATCGGTCTTCTCCGTACATCCGCGGTTGCGGCCCAAACCGCCGGATTCTGAATTATCTACCCGGAGAGCACTCCCTTGCATCCGCTAAACAAGAAACGGTGTCACTGGCTTTCGCCGCGTATATAGAGGACCGGGCCACCGTGGCCCATGCCCTGCGCAAGCCGCTCGGCCGTGCGCTGATCGACGGGAAACACGGCAATAGGTGTGACCAGAGTGAACTCCAATTGGGACTCGGAGGGGATCAGAGCAATCGATGGGGGCGAGCTCGCGGCAATGGCCGTGCTGACGCCCGCGCCCACCCCCGCAGCAAAGCCGTCGGCAAGGAGCCGCGGCCCCTCCTGCAAGTGGCCATCCAACTGCCCCATCCGCGCTTCCATTGCCAGCGTCCCCACGGCCGCGCCGGTCGCAATCTTGTTGAGCGTTGGGCGGGTCTTACTTTCTCCAGCAACTTTGAAGGGCGGCGTGTAAAGGGGATAGGTCCTGCCATCCAGGTTCAGCTCGGTCAGCTCCAGCGTGAGGTTGGATGCTCCTGCGAGCCGTCCCGACTGCTTTGCCGAAACCACGGTTCCGTAGGCCCTTGCACCGCAAGGAATGACGAGGATTTCGTCGACGACCACATCGCGCGTTACCGTGAAAGGGAGCCTTGCACCTGCCTTGGTCGTGCGCGAACTGATGGGCGCGTCGGTGATGACCTGCAACGGCGTGCCCTCAAGAACGGTGATGGCACTGCCGGTCGCGAAGCGAACTCCGATCGCTGTGTCGGACGAGGAGGAGGGTCCACCGCCCGCGGTGGCCGGTGGATTGCTCGGTAAGGAGGCGGAAGCCTGGGCAGAAGATGTGGGCTCCGGCCGCATTGCCTGAGAACATTGCGCCGACGCGACCGGAAGACTGAAGGTAAAGAGCAGGATTGGCAAATAGAATGCAGCGACCACGTTTGGGATAACGGAAGTCTTTCGCTTCGTTTCACACACGGAGTAAGCCCCACCTGTAAATCGAGTCAGGAGAAGGATAACGCTCCAGGAGTGATTCGCACATTCGCCAGTCAAAAGGAACGGCAAAGCATTCTTCGATGGAGTGTTGGGGGTATCGTCGCCCTAGCGCACACGACCGCGGCTTTCGCATTTTGTCCTGTCGGCCCTTCATTCGACCGCGATTCACAAAATGCGGCGCTCGATTTCGACTGTCCTCTCGAATTCGCGATATGCGACGGCCTCACGCGGTAGGCGGAACGCCTGCATACAACAACGTCAGCACAGTAATCTCACCGTCCTGACCAAATGCCTGTGCCGCGCAAGCGATGGCTTCTGCCGGTTGGGTGCTGAGCGCAGCCGGTCAGTGCCCCGGAAATTGAGGCGCACATCACTTACAGGAAGCCCTGCTTCGTGCTCCAATTCCCGCATTACAAAGAGCGCCGTTCGAGCGATTGCAGCCATCCGCTGCCGATCGGATCGGCGGAAGGCCAAAGTCCGCAGTCTCGCTGAGGTGTATCAGGCCTGATCTTCCGCGTCCACGGGAGTTGGGCTGGGAAGCGGGCAGCGTGCTGGAAGGAGGGGATATTGATGTCCAAGACAAGACGGGAATTCCTTGAGATTGGCGCTGCCCTGGCGATGGGTATGGCGGGCGGCGTTCCCACTGCGGCGGCCGCAGAAGCGGTCGGAGAGCGGCAAATGCCGGGCTCCTCCGTGGGGACAAAGGGAGAGGTTGTACAGAACTCAGAAGCTGCAGGCCAGCCAGCGGAGATCCAGGTGCCTAAGATGAAGTTCGGCCAAGCCGAGATCGGCAGGCTGGTTCTGGGCGTTAACCCGCTGTATGGATTTGCTCATTACAACGGCAACTTCGCCAACGCTATGAGGGATTGGTACACGCAGGAACGCGTCTGCGAAGTGATGCACCGAGCCAACTCCTACGGAATTGATGCCTTCAACTACGTCCACATTGGCCGCGCTCCGCAGGATTGGGCGCGGTTCCAGGCCGAGGGCGGCAAGATGCAACTGATCATTCAGGTCACGGCGATGGACGACGCGGCGCAATTGGTCCGGGATTTGAAGCCGCTTGCGCTGCAGAGGCGCGGCGAAGAGATCGACGCGGCCTTCCGCATGGGCACGCTCGAAAGCGAGAGAGAGTGGTGCAAGCGAGCTCGCGATCTGGGAGTTCTGGTCGGCGTGGGCACTCACAAACCAGAGGTCATTGAACTTGTGGAAGAGCAGGGTTGGGATGTCGATTTCTACGCCGGCTGCGTCTACAATCGCACGCGAACGGAACAGGAGTGGAGGCAGGCGCTCAACGGCGAATTGCTGGAAATGCCGCACGAAATCTACATCCAGAGCGATCCGGCGCGTATGTACAAGGTGATGCGACAAACCGCCAAGACTTGCTTTGCCTTCAAGATCCTGGCGGCTGGACGCATCGGCGACGAAGGCGTAGCGAAGGCCTTTCGCACCGCGTTTGAGAGCATCAAGCCCAATGACGGCGTTTACGTGGGCATGTTCCCCAGAAGAAAGGACGAGGTGAAGGAGAATGCCGAGATCGTGCATGGCATTTTGAACGGCAGAAAGCTCCAGGCAATCTCTGGCTGCTAAAGATCAATGAGAAGACTCCACACTCGGAAAGTGATCTCCCCTCCCAATTGCACTTGAAGGGGCGAAAAACCAGCCTGCTTCCGGTTTGCCGGATTCGACCGGAACAGAACGAATTGGCCACGCTTAGACGGATTGTCAGCTCCGGTGCCCCTTGCATCTTGATACGGACGCGAAGCTGGTATGGGGATAACGAGAGCGATGGCTGGCCGCGGGTCGATTCAGGCCCACCGGGCACAAATCGCGCGCTTAAAGTGCAACGTGGCGCAATCGTCATCGTTGTAAATTGCAGGTTTGCAGATGCCGAGCCAGAAATGCCGCCGCACCTGCCCAACCGCACCCGAGAGGACCCCTCCTCATGAACGACCAGAAGATCTACCGCATCGCCGGCATCTGCTCGCTGGCTTCGATCGCCACCTTCTTCATCGAATTCCCCTTCTACCTCGTCCGCAGTTCCTTCCCCGGCTTGGCCGCGTCAAGCCAGCTCCCCGATTTCGCCGCCCGCAATGCCACCAACATCATGAGCTGCGTTTTCCTCGATCTCATCATCCTCACCCTCTTCATGGTCTTCCTTGCCGGCGTCCGTCACCTCATCCGCCAAGCCAATCCTCAACACGAGTGGCTGGCCAGTCTCTTTTTCGGCGTGGGCTTGGTCTACGTCACTCTTACCTTCGTTGCCGATTCCCTCCAGGCCTCCACGGTCATCGACGCCCTAAACCCTCCCGCCGAGGGCGTCATCATCCGCGCCATGATGGAGTGCATGTTTCTCATGTATGGTGCCGTCGCCCTCTGGCTTATGGCCCTCCTTATCGCTATCCTCAGCTACGTCACTCTCACCGGCTGCGCTCTCCCACGATGGTCCGCCTGGGTCGGCTACTCCTGCGCCTTCGCCTGCCTGGCCTTTGTTCCTACCATGTTTGTCAAGCACGTCGATTTGTACGGCTTCTACAATCCAGTGGGCTGGGGCGCCGAGGCCATCGCCAACGGCTTCCCCCTGGCGGCCTGGATGATCCTCGTCGGCATTCTGATGATTCGTAAATCCGGGAAGCGCGCACCCGCCGCGCTTCCGCCGGGGCCGGAGGGCGGTGCGCGATAAGCACGGATGCTTGAATGGCGCGCGGCTAGTGACCAGAACGGAAAGAAGCAGAGTGACGGCGGAGAGATGCCCTATGGAGAGAGGACTATTGCGCTTGAGCCATTTCCTCACGATTCGCAGGTCCGGCCCGCGATAGACTTGGCTACGTGATGATGTCGCCGTCGCACAAGCCGCTTTCGGCCCTTCTCTCGCAAATTCTGGTCGCCTATATTGTGGAACTCGATTGCGAATTCGAACGCCGCATGCTGCAAACGCAGGGCCGTAGTGCGCGCCTCTCGCTGGTCATTTGGCTGAATGTGTTGCAGTTTTTGGCCGATGGCCCCGTCTCGGTTCGTACGCTCGCTGCGCGCGCGCTCACAGCCGAGGCTGGCGCCGAAGCCGGGCTTGGTTGCCTCGAACGATGGGGCGTCGTTGCGCTGCAGCCCGGAAAG
>CAYUJM010000148.1:0-11143 GCA_964445025.1 uncultured Occallatibacter sp.
CGATGGCTTCCTCTACCGGCTACTGGAGCTATTTTGAAATGCGATTGCCCTGGCCTCATACGCCACTCCTTACGTTAGCCGCCCGCGTCACCGTACAATAAGGAGGGAGCCCCGAACCCCCTCACCCAGCATGGCGGCCGAAGACAAAGACAAGCGAAACCAGCCCGAGATCCAAAAGCGGGATGAAGACCCTGTAGGCAAGGTCTACGACTCGCGCCTCATCCGGCGGCTGGGCCATTATGTGCGCCCGTACTGGGTTCAGGCTACGATTTCCACGCTCGCCGTCAGCCTCAAATCGCTCAGCGACGTGACCGGGCCCTACCTGGTGAAGGTGGCGATCGACCGGTATTTGACCGGCAAGCCCAGCCTGGCCACAAACTGGCTGACACGGCGGCTGCCCTCCGACGCCTACCACGGCATCACGGTGCTGGCCACCATCTACATCTGCGCGCTGCTCTCGGCCTACCTCTTCGAGTTCATCCAGACTTACATGATGCAGTGGGTGGGCCAGAAGCTGATGTTCGACCTGCGCCGCGACATTTTCCGCCACATGCAGCGCATGCACATCGGCTTCTTCGACACGCACGCCGTGGGAAGGCTGGTGACGCGGCTGACCTCGGACGTGGACGCGATCAACGAGATGTTCACGGCCGGCGTGCTGGCCATTGTCGACGACTTTTTCAACCTCACCATCATGGCCATCGTCATGCTCACCATCAACTGGTGGCTGGCGCTGATTGCATTCTCGGTTCTGCCGCTGATCTTGATCGTCACGCGGCTGTTCCGCAACTCGGTACGCGAGAGCTACCGCAGAGTGCGCGCGGCAATTGCCCGGATCAACAGCTTTACCCAGGAACACATTTCGGGCATGGCGGTGGTGCAACTGTTCAACCGCGAGCAGCGGGCCTTCAAGGACTTCGAAGACGTGAACCGGCTGCACATGATCGCCTTCAAGGACACGATCTTCGCCTATGCGCTGTACTACCCGGCGGTGGAACTGCTGTCCTCGATCGCCATTGCGCTGGTGATCTGGCGGGGCGGGTTCGGGGTGCTCCATGCCACCGTCACCATCGGCGTGCTGGCCATGTTCATCCAGTATTCGCAGCGGTTCTGGCGGCCGATTCAGGATTTGAGCGACAAGTACAATATTCTGCAGGCGGCCATGGCCGCCTGCGAGCGCATCTTCAAACTGATGGACACGCCGGCGGAGATTGTGAGCCCCGCACATCCGGTAACCGGGGACGGAAGCAACCGCATCGAGTTCCGGCATGTGTGGTTCACGTATCAGAAGCTGACGCCGGAGCAGCAGGCCGCTGTTCAGGCAGCCACGACCCTGGCTTTGGACGGGGAAGTTGACGGCCAGCCGAGCGCCTCGCTGTCTTTGAAAGGTCACCGCCTCAGCCTTGCCGATGGGGAAGATCTCTGCGCAGGCGACCCTGACTGCGCGAAGCTTGCCTCCCTCAAAGGCATCGAGTGGATTCTGAAAGATGTCTCCTTCACCGTGGAGCCGGGACAGACGGTGGCCATCGTGGGCCATACCGGCGCGGGCAAAACCACGCTTACCAGCCTGATGATGCGCTTCTACGACGTGACCGCGGGGCAGATCCTGGTGGATGGCGTAGACCTGCGCCGCCAGAACCTGCTTGCCCTGCGCCGGCACTTCGCGGTGGTGCTGCAGGATCCGTTCCTGTTTACCGGCACGCTGAAGGAGAATATCCGCCTGGGCAACGACGAGATCGACGACGCCGCTCTGCGCCAGGCCGCGGAAGATGTCAATGTGCTGGACTTCATTGAGTCGCTGCCCAATGGATTCGACGAGCCGGTGCAGGAGCGGGGCAACTCGCTCTCCACTGGACAGAAGCAGCTCATCAACTTTGCCCGCGCGCTGGCTTACAACCCTCGCATCCTGATCCTGGACGAGGCGACCTCCAGCGTGGATACCGACACCGAGTTACGCATCCGTGGCGCGCTGGAGCGTCTGGTGGAGGGCCGCACCAGCGTGTTGATCGCCCACAGGCTATCGACCGTGCAGCGGGCAGATACGATTCTGGTGATGCACAAGGGGCAGTTGCGAGAGATGGGCAGCCACCAGGAACTGCTGGCACAGCGGGGACTCTACTGGAAGCTCTACCAGCTGCAGTACAAGGACCAGGAAAACGGCCTGAGCGCAACCCATATCGGCCAGCCATCGCCTGTGCCGGCCGACTAGCGGCTAGCGGCACAGGCGTCCGAAAAAGACACAGGCGCACGGTCTGGCTGGATCTGCGGCGATTCTGCGCCCTGCGGCGTGGATGCAGGGTGTAGATTTAGCGAGTTGGCGCCCGCTCTGCGGGCACTGGCGAGTTAGCAAGTTGGCGGGTGAGGCGGGTCGGCCGGGTTTCTTGACTGGCGGATAAATGGCTCAGGGGCTGAAGCCGGCCGATTTCCCTTCGAAAATCTCTTTCCTAACCGAGCGCGCCGGACGGGTGTCTAATGATCCGCATGGGCAGGAACGACCACGCGGCGATCCAGGCAGTGCTGGCAGGAGACAAGGAGGCGTATGGGGCGCTGGTCGTCCGCCATAGCCAGACTCTCTTCCGCGTGGCCTATCGCATTACCGGCAACGAAGCCGACGCGGAAGACGTGGTCCAGGAGGCCTTCCTGCGCGGCTATCGCAAACTGGAAGGCTTTGAGTCGCGGGCAAATTTCGGCACCTGGATCTATCGCATAACCGTGCACTGCGCCCTGGACAAAGTGAGGCACCGCCGCGGCGACGAGACCAGCCGGGTGGGGGACACGAACGATCCAGAATTCGATCAGGTGCAGGTTGCGGACCCGGCTGCCGGGCCCGACCGGCTGCTTTTGAGCGGGGAGATCGGATCGATGCAGTTGGCCGCCCTGCACAGCCTGACGGCCACCGAGCGAACAGCCTTTGTGCTGCGGCATATGGAGGATCGCACCACAGCAGAGATTGGCGCCGCACTGGGCATAGAGCCGAATGCGGCCAAACAGGCGGTATTCCGGGCCGTGCAGAAGATGCGGCGCCGGCTGGCGCCCCTCAGGGTGGCGACATGACGCACTTAACGGAAGTAGAGATGATGGAAGAGGTTTACGGCGAAAGCGAGAACACGGCTGGAGTGCAACGGCATCTGGCCGCCTGCAGCGCGTGCGCGGAGTGCTTTGCCGAGCTGCAGCGCGACCTGGCCGGGCTGGACCGGATGGAGGCGCCGGCCCGCGATGCCCGTTACGGCGAGCGCGTGTGGGCGGCGATTGCCGATTCCCTGCCCGCCTACGCAAGGACAAAACGGCCGTGGTGGGCGTTTGGCCTGCCTGCGAATCCATGGATGAGAGGCCTGAGCTATGCGGCTGCCTGCGCCCTGCTTGTTTCCTGCGCATTTTATGCGGGCCGGGTTTGGGAGCAGCGGCAACAAAGGATGCATGAGGCCACGGTGAAGACGGCACCCCAAAATCCTCCTGCCAGGCAGCCCATCGTGGTGGTGGTTCTCGACGAGCATCTGGATCGCTCGGAGCGGTTCCTGGTGCAGCTGAAGCATGCCGATGTGGACTCGGACACCATGGCGTCGCCCTTACGCGACGAGGCGCGCAGCCTGCTAGCCGCCAACCGCGTTTGCCGCAAGAATGTGGCCCAGAGCGACGATCCGGAGCTGACCACGGCGCTGGAGCACCTGGACAACCTGCTTGCGGAGACGGCCAATGCGCCGGGCGGGCTGAATGCCCAGTCGATTGCTAAATTGCAGGACGAGATGAACACCAATGGGCTGCTCTTTGAGGTGCGCGTGCTGCGCGCCAGGATCAGCCATCGCAAGGGGACCGGAAGCGATCCCGCCAAGGGAGGGGACGTATGAAAACCAGACTCGGAATTGCGGCTGCATTGCTGGCGGGAGCCGTTTGCCTGCCGGTAACAGGCGCGGGCACTGTTGTTGCCATGTCCGGGCAGCCCTTTGGACAGTCGTTTGCCGGCTCCACAGCCCTGCCTGGAATGGAGGCCGCGCCCGCCGCGGCGAGCCTGGACGCAGACACCTCGGCGGCAGCCGATGCTCCGGACAGCAGCCTGTTTGCGGAGGGCACGCACGCTGTGGACCAGAGCCGCTGGGCCGATGCCGTGCGCATTTTCTCCGTGGTCGCGGGCCAGCATCGCGAGCATGCCGATGGAGCGCTCTACTGGAAGGCCTATGCGCTGGACAAGCTGGGCCAGTTCAAGCCGTCTGAAGACACCTGCACGGAACTGCGCGCGAACTACCCGAGCAGCCGTTGGATCGACGATTGCGGTGCGCTGGTGGTGGAGATTCGCGCCAAGACCGGCAAGCCGGTGCAGATTGAGCCGGGGCAAAGCGACGATGTGAAACTACTGGCACTGAGCGCCATGCTGCGCCAGGACGAGCCGCGGGCGCTGGCCGAGATTCAGACGATCCTGAACGGCGACGCCAGCCCAAGGCTCAAGAAGGAAGCCCAGTTCATCCTTGGCAATCACTATTCAGACGTCACCTATGCGCAGATCGTGCGCATCAGCTATGTGGAAGGGGACGTGCGCATCCAGCGCGGCGAACCCAACGGGAAACCGGGCAGCGCGATCTGGGAAAAGGCCGTCTCCGATCTGCCCCTGGAGACCGGCTTTAGCCTGGCTACCGGCGCCGGGCGCGCGGAGATCGAGTTTGAAAACGCCTCGACCATCTATCTGGGAGAGAACTCGGTACTCACCTTCAATGACCTGCACGAGACAGCAGGCGTTCCGTATACGGAGCTGGGCCTGCTTTCGGGCACGGTCTCGCTCTACTTCCATCCCTACGTGCAGTGGGAAAAACTTGTTCTGCACACTCCGACAAGCGACTTTGTATCGAGGTTTCCGGATAAGACCAACGCACGCATTGAGGCCTTCACGGATGCCGTAACCATCACTCCGCTCGAAGGCGGGGATCTGCGGCTGCCTGGAGTGCCGAAGGATGAGATTACGCCGGGCCGGACCTGGACCTATCGCCAGGGCCAACTGTGGGCGGACGTGGGCGCGGCCAAAGTGGAATCCTCTGCTGCATGGGATCAATGGGCCGCGGACCGGGTGACCAAGCGCAACGCGGCGAACTCGGCGGTGATGGAGGCATCGGGCATGACGGCGCCCATTCCCGGCATGGCCGATATGGCCGGCCAGGGAAGATTCTTCGATTGCGAGCCGTATGGGACCTGCTGGGAGCCGAAGGACCAGGCAGGCGCCGAGGAGAGCTTCCTGCGGCAGCGCAGCCAGCAGCCGGGATTCGAACTGGCGGCGTATCACCCTGCGGCACAGGCATTGCAGCCCGGCTCCGGCGTGCCTGCGCAGATCCTCGACCGCGAATACGACTTCCCCTGCACTCCATTGTCTCTTCGCTATCGTGTTGCGAGGGACCCGGTGACGGGCAGGCAGACGGTAATCAACGGACCCTATGCGCAGATGCACCCCTATGACTGGGCCGTCTGCCACGCGGGCAGCTGGATTCGCCACCGGAGGCACTATGCGTGGGTAGCCGGTGGGAAGCGGCACCACATCGACCCGGTCCGCTGGGTCAAGGCCGGCCATCGGGTGGCTTTCGTACCGATTCATCCCTACGACGTGAAGGGAAAGCCCGCCCTCAACGCCAAACATGAGGTCTTTGCGGTCAGCGGCAAGAATGAGATTTCGGTGCAGCCGGTGAGATTCGATGCCGGCCGGCCCGTCGAGTTTTTGAAAGAAGCGCCGAAGGAGTATCGCGATGCCTCCTTGCGCCCGCTGACTGCGGCGGAAGTTCCACACATGGAAGCGCACGCCTTGATTGCGCCTCCAGGGACCAAGGGCACAGAGCTTGGCCGCGCGGCTGTGCCTATCCACTTCGATGCCAAGTCGCTCAGTTTCACAACTCCACGGATGGAGGTGCACGGCGGCAGGAGCACCACGGTCTTTGCTCCTATCACCAACCACAGCGGCAGTCTGCAGGCGCGCGGCACGAGCTTTGGCGGGAGCAGCGGTTTCCACGGAGGCAGCGGCGGATCTGGCGGCGGATTTCACGGTGGCGGCAGCACCAGCGGCTCGGCTGGCGGCGGTGGCGGACATGCAGGCGGAGTGAGCGGTGGATCGGCTGCGAGCAGTTCCAGCTCTGCTTCCAGTTCCTCGAGCTCCGGCGGCGGCTCCCATCACTAAAGTTTTTCTGGACTAAAGACCAGCTCTGCAAACCATCTGAGAACCTGTCCAGGAACCGACTATGCTGAGCGCAATTTGGGGCTGGCGGCCTTCCACCCTTTCGCAGAAGACGCGAAAGGATGGGGCACGGAGCGTTTGAGGCAGGCTGAGATTCGTCAAGGCCGCTTTTTGAACGGGTTCCGAGAGGGCGATGAGGAGCCGTGGTAGGCTTCTCTGTTGTCGAACAGAGGAGTTCCGGGTGTGTTCCGCATCTTCCCGGGGGAAACGGATCAGGCCGCGGATGTCTGGTTGACGAAGGTAAGAATCGGCGATGGGTCTCATCGCCAGGAAAGACTTTGCCATGATTCCGGTTCCCAGGTTTCACCGCTTTACGATTTCCGAAATTCATTCATTTTTCGTTGTCAGCCGTCATCAGTGGAAGGTGTGCGCAGCACCGATGTGCGGCATTCTTTCGGCGGTTCTCTGTATTGGGACAGTTGCTGCCGCTCAGGTCCCCTCCACGGCCGAGTCACGCAGCCTGATCACGCAGCCGCTGGATGAGCAGCAGCGCACAGTTTTGCACGGCAACACGCATCCGCTGACCCGCACTGCACTCGACCGGGGCGCTGCTCCGACCGACCTGCCCATGCGGCGGATGACGCTGGTGCTCGGGCGCAGCGCCGAACAGGAAACCGCGCTGCGCGAGTTTCTCGACGGGCAACAGACGAAGGGTTCTGCGAATTTTCGCCAGTGGCTGACTCCGGAGCAGTTCGGCAAGGAGTTCGGCCCTGCGGAGAGCGATCTTGCTGCCGTGGAAGCATGGCTCAAAGCCCACGGCTTCCAGGTCGCCGGTCCGACCAAAGGCCGCATCGCAATTGAGTTTTCAGGCACCGCGGGCCAGGTGCAGGAGGCGTTTCACACCTCGATCCATAAATACGAGGTGAACGGCGAGGAGCACTGGGCGAATAGCGGCGATCCTTCGATTCCCACCGCGCTTGCCTCCGCGGTCAAAGGCATCCTGACGCTGCACAATTTCCCGCGCCATGCCGAGTTCACGCTGCGCGCGGCCCAGGTGCCGCTCAAAGCAGATACCTCGCCCTCGCCGCTGTTCACGTTCACTTCGGGGAATAAGACCTATTACGGGCTGGGGCCCACGGATTTCGCCACTATCTACAACGTGCTTCCATTGTGGAATGCGGGTATCGACGGAACCGGACAGACCATTGCCATCGTGGGCGAAACCAACATTCACCTCACGGATATCGAGACCTTTCGCAGCCTCTTCGGCCTACCAGCGAAGAACCCGGTAGTGATTCTGAACGGCGTCGATCCAGGGATTGCGGGCGATGAGCCGGAGGCTGTGCTGGATGTCTCGTGGTCGGGCGCGGTGGCGAAGAACGCCACCATCGACCTGGTAGTATCGGCCAGCACCGAGACATCGCTGGGCGTGGATCTCTCCGCGCTCTACATTGTGGACAACAACCTGGCGCCGGTCATGAGCGAGAGCTACGGCGAGTGCGAGGCCACGCTCGGCAACACGGGCAACGCCTTCTACAACGCGCTGTGGCAGCAAGCCGCGGCCCAGGGCATCACGGTGGTGCTTGCGGCGGGCGACGGCGGCTCGGCCGGATGCGACAACTTCGACAGCGAGATCTTTGCCAGCGATGGGCTGGCGGTGAGCGGGTTCGCTTCAACGCCATATAACGTTGCAGTGGGCGGCACCGATTTCGACCAGACGACGAAGCCCTCGAACTATTGGAGCGTGAGCAACAATGCAACCACCGGCGCCTCCGCGCTCGGATACATCCCCGAGGTCCCGTGGAACCAATCCTGCGCCGGCCAGGGAGCCAGCCAGTGCACTGTTTCGTCCAACGACCTGAGCATTGTGGCAGGCAGCGGCGGACTCAGCAGTTGCTCCACGCAGGACACAAGCGGCAATTGCCTCTCCGGCTACAGCGCGCCTCCGTGGCAGACGGGAACGGGAGTGCCCGCAAACGGGGTGCGCAATCTGCCCGATGTATCTCTGTTCGCCAGCGCCGGATTCAACGGCAGCTTCTACATCATGTGCGAAGCGGATTTGGGGATCTTCGGAAGCCAGCAAACGTGCAGCCTGGCCAACGACGCATTTGTCGGTATAGGCGGAACATCGGCCTCGGCGCCGGCTTTTGCCGGCATCATGGCGCTGGTGAACCAGAAGGCAGCCGCAAAGGGCGGGATTGCGCGCCAGGGCAACGTCAATTACGTTCTCTACAAGCTGGCCGCACAAAAAGGCGCAAGCTGCAATTCTTCCACTGCGCCGGCCGCGGGGAGTTCCTGCATCTTTTACGACATCACGAAGGGCAACGACTCGGTTCCCTGCGTAGCCGGCACGCCCAACTGCGGAACGGCTCCCACAAATGGCTATGGCATCCTGGTGGATGCCAACGGTGACCCTGCGTGGACAACCACCGCTGGCTACGACCTGGCCACCGGGCTCGGCTCGGTGAACGCCAACAACCTGGTCAACGCCTGGAGCACGGCCAGCTTCGCGCCCAGCACGACAACGCTTACGAATGTCTCTCCATTGAGCATTGCGCATGGCCAGGCGGTGAACGTGACTGCCACGGTAGCCGCAAAGAGCGGGTCCGGCACGCCAACCGGCTCTGTTGCGCTGATGGCAACGGCAAGCGGCGCCAACCAGGGAGTCGACGACTTCCCGCTCGTCAACGGCGTCGCCAGCGGAACGACGGCGCTGCTTCCCGGCGGCACCTACAACCTGACGGCCCACTATGCAGGCGATGGGACCTTCGGCACCAGCGACTCCGCGCCCGTGCAAGTGACCGTGAGCAAGGAGAACAGCCAGACGCAGGAGACGCTGGTGGCATTCAACCCCACGGCCGGCGGCTTTTATCAGACAAACACCATTTCATTTGGCTCCATCTTCTTTCTGCGCAGCGACGTGACCAATGCCGCAAGCGCTCTGTGCGCGCCCAACCCGCGGCAGGCTCAGGTTCCCTGCCCTACAGGAAGCGTGAGCTTTACCAACAACGGCAAGACGCTGGACGCGGGAAGCTATGCCCTGAACACGCTGGGCTACACCGAGGACCAGACGCTGTCTACCGAGTTCACGGCACTGGGCAACTACACGTTGCAGGCAAGCTACGGCGGGGACGCGAGCTACAACGCGAGCGATACCTCGCTGACCGTGACCACAACCCAGGCGCCGACCTTCATGTATCTCGACACCAGCCTTGGGCTGGAAATGAACCAGAACGGAGTAGGCGCAACCGCCATGTCCGGCCAGTCATTCTTTGTGGTCGCGCCCGTGTACGCCTACAGCATTCAGCAGGCGCCCTCGGGAACGATCACATGGACCGAAAACGGCGGCGCCCCGACCGGCACCATCACCTACACGCCGAGGAACGGCGCCTTCATCGGCAACTACTCCTCGGGCGAATTCGAGTGGGCCTATCTTGCCGGCTATGTCACGCAGGCCATCGACACACCGGGGAACTACACCTTCACGGCGTCCTACGGGGGAGACGCTTACTATGGCCCGTCGCAGAGCCCATCCTCGTTGACGGTTACGGTTATCGATGCCACTTTCAACCTCACCACGCCGATTCCCAACATGACCATCACGGCGCCCGGCCAGACCGGAACAACGGCGGTGACCTTAACCGGAGTGGATAACTTCACGGGGATGGTCGGCCTGACGTGCACATTGCCGGCTGCCATGTCAGAGGCGAGCTGCCCGACGGTCAACGTGAACCTGAACTCGCCGTCCACCACTGCGCAACTCTCTATTACCACCACCGCTCCGCATGCCCTGGTTGTGAAACGGGCGTCTGTCACCGGAATCTATGGGATTGGCGTCCTGGCCTGTGTGCTGCTGTTCTGGGTTCCCGGAGGCCGGCGAAAAAAGACCCCGCTGGCGCTGCTGCTGCTGGTCTGCGCGGCCGGTCTGGGAGGTTGCGGCGGGGGAGGCGGAGGCACCACCCAACAGCAGATGGACCAGGGAACGCCCGCGGGCACGTACACGGTCAACGTGAGCGCGGTTTCCAACGGGATTACGCGCGCCGGCACCTTCACCGTGACGGTGCAGTAGAGCGCGGTCATTGGTTGATATTGGCGCGCAAGACAAACAGGGCCATTCCGCTTGCGCGGAGTGGCCCTGTTGTTTTGGCCCTGAGTTGCGGTGTTACTTGGCTGCGACCAGCGGCCGCGTGCTGAGTGAGCCGTCCTTGTAGCCCTTGGCAATTTCGGCGATGGAGACGGGCGAGTAGTCGCCTGCGTGGCCGGCCTGGCCGAACTGCGTCATGCGCAGAGCGACGACCTTCTTCATGGCCTCGCGGGCGGGCTTCAAGTAGTCGCGCGGGTCGAACTTCTCCGGGGTTTCCGCGAAGACCTTGCGGATGGCGCCGGTGATGGCGAGGCGGTTGTCGGTGTCGACGTTGATCTTGCGCACGCCGTTGCGGATGCCAAGCTGAATCTCCTCGACCGGCACGCCCCAGGTCTCTTTGAGCTTGCCGCCGTACTGGTTGATGATGTCCTGCAGATCCTTGGGCACCGAGGAGCTGCCGTGCATGACCAGGTGGGTGTTGGGCAGGCGCTTGTGTATGGCGATGAGCACGTCCATCTTGAGGACGGAGCCGTCGGGCTTCTTGGTGAATTTGTAAGCGCCGTGGCTGGTGCCGATGGCGATGGCCAGCGCGTCGACGCCGGTGCGCTCGGCGAATTCGACCGCCTGGTCGGGATCGGTGATGTGATCGAGTCCGGAACCGCCCGCGCCGTGGCCGTCTTCCACGCCGCCCAGAACGCCGATCTCGCCTTCAACGGTGACGCCGCGCTCGTGCGCGTAGTCGACCACACGGCGGGTGACTTCAACGTTCTCTTCGAATGTCGAGGGGGTCTTGCCGTCTTCCTTCAGCGAACCATCCATCATGACCGAGGTGTATCCCAGCGTGATGGCGCTCTTGCAGGTCTCAAAGCTGTTGCCGTGATCCTGGTGCATGGCGATGGGGATCTCGGGATTGAGCT
>CAYUJM010000149.1:0-11082 GCA_964445025.1 uncultured Occallatibacter sp.
ACTGCTACCAAGACTCTCATGACTTCTCTTCCTTCACTCGCAAAAGGCTGCGCGGCCAGGTGCCGTATTCGCAGACAGAAGCAGCGATTGCGATATCGTCTGTCGATAAGACGCCATTTCAAACCCAGCCAAGTGCTCTGACACTGCGTGACGCAGTATCGAACAGGCCAGTTCGAGGATGCAGGTCACAATTGCTCATCGGAGAGGTCCGCGATCCCGGTGCCGGGATTCACCATGCAGGCCAGACAAGCACATCAGGCGCATTGGACAGGCACTGTGCAAGAGAGCACAGTCTTTGTCTTCCTTGGAGAGAACAATGAGCACTTGGCCGCGACTACGGTCCGGCGAGGGGATCGTCATGTCCGAACGTCATGCTTTGCAGTCCATCCCGACAAAGATCCTGTTGCCTATCGACTTCAGCCCATCGTCCCAAGCGGCTTTAGAGACGGCGGCAGGCCTCGCTTTACACTTCGATGCTGAGCTCTTCCTTGTGAATGTCATTCCGCTCTTCTCGACCTTCACCTCCGAATATGCTGCTCCCCAAGTGCAGTTTCAACAGGAGGAGAAGACGCGTGCCGAGCAGCATCTAGCGAAGGCACGAGCGGTGCTCACTAAAAAGGGAGTGAAGGCAGGTTCAAGTGTTGAAGTCGCGAATGACATCGCGGGGTGCATCATGGAAGTAGCGGAGCGCGAACATATCGACTTCGTAGTGATCTCCACTCACGGTATATCCGGCTGGCATCCACTCGTGTTTGGATCGATTGCCGAGAAAGTCATTAAGCTCGTGCAGTGTCCCCTCTTGCTTCTTCGCTCAGCCAAGCCAGAAACCGGCGTCAAGACTCCTTCAGACCGATCCATGGAATGGTGGTAGTGAGCGTCGCAGCAAAGATCAGATCGCCAGCACGAGCGCAAGGGGCGCGATCGCCTTCGGCCTATCCAGCCATAACATCTGGTCGGGATGCGGACTCGAAGTGGCGAAAGTGCACCATGTGGCTTAGGGAAGCCATCTTCACCGACAGTTAAGTGGCATCCGGTTGCAATCGAGGCGGAGGCCGGCAATTGCAAGAGGTTCGCGATAGCTGCTTCCGCTTCCTAAATTCCGGCGCGCAGGGGGAGAACTTGAATGATCCGAAGGCACCATCTGATTGGTTAAAGGTTGATGGACTCGACGCGCTTGTTGAGCTGGCGCTCAATCTCCACTGGTCCTGGAACCATGCAGCGGACGATCTGTGGGAGGGGCTCGACAAGGAACTCTGGGCAACCACGCAAAACCCATGGGTCATCTTGCGCACGGTCTCTCACGAAAAGATCAAGGCCGCACTGGGCGCTGTAGAGTTACGCCGCCATCTCGACAGTCTGGTTCAGCAGAATCGGGACTCCTATCGGGCCGACGCATGGTTCCAGCGCAAGTATCCAGACGCAGCGCTCACGACTGTCGCCTACTTCAGCATGGAGTTCATGCTGAGCGAAGCGCTGCCCATCTATTCCGGTGGACTTGGAAATGTGGCGGGAGATCAGATGAAGGCGGCCAGCGACCTGGGTGTTCCAGTCGTTGGCGTTGGGCTGCTCTATGGTCAAGGATATTTCCGCCAGGATTTCGATTCGGAAGGCCACCAGCAGGCACTCTATCCGGTCAATGATCCAGGCCAGTTGCCCATCAGACCGCTGCGTCAGAAGAATGGAGAGTGGCTGCGGTTGCAGATTCACCTGTCGGGAGCGCTGATCTGGCTCCGCTGCTGGGAGGTCTCTGTTGGAAGAACGAAGCTCTACCTGCTCGACACAAACGACTTCGCCAATACTGCTGCACAGCGCGGAATTACTAGCGAACTCTATGGCGGCGATGCGGAGATGCGGCTGGAGCAGGAGATCATTCTCGGGATTGGTGGATGGCGTTTGCTGCGGGCACTTGGTTTGCAACCCGAAGTCTGCCATCTCAATGAAGGCCATGCAGCGTTTGCGGTGCTCGAAAGGGCACATTGCTATATGGAGGATCATGCGAAACCGTTCGAGCTAGCTTTGACCGCAACACGGGCTGGAAATGTCTTTACGACACACACCGCGGTCGCTGCTGGATTCGATCGCTTCGACCCGCAACTCATTCGGCAGTATCTTGACCACTATGCGCAAGATGAACTTCGCATCTCGCTTGACGATTTGCTGAAGACCGGAAGGCAAAACCCTGGCGACAATGCAGAACCTTTCAACATGGCCTATCTTGCTCTCCGTGGCAGCGGTCACGTGAATGGCGTAAGCAAACTTCACGGAGAAGTGAGCCGGCAGATCTTTCAGCCACTTTTTCCTCATTGGCCCCAGACAGAAGTCCCGATCGGCTCAGTAACCAACGGCATTCATGTGCCGACCTGGGATTCGGTTGAGGCCGATACGCTGTGGACCACAGCTTGCGGCAAGAAGCGTTGGCGCGGAGATCGCGCTGTCGAAGATGATATCCGCCACATAACCGACGAACAAATCTGGCAAATGCGGTCGACGGAGCGAAAGACTCTAATTGCCCGGTTGCGTAAACGGTATGCCCGCCAGCTCGCATCAGAAGGCGGAGACCCATCCGATGCGAGTAATATCTTCGACGAAAATGCGCTAACTGTGGGATTTGCGCGGCGCTTTGCGACGTATAAGCGCCCTGATCTTCTTTTGCTTGATTCCGAGCGGCTGGTTCGCCTTCTCTCCAACCCTGAACGGCCGGTACAACTGATTCTTGCCGGCAAAGCACATCCTCTGGATTTGCCCGGACAGGCACTGATCAAGAAGTGGAAGGATTTCATCCGGCGTCCGGAAGTTCGATCTAGAGTTGTCTTTCTTAGCGACTACGACATGATGCTGGCACAGCATTTAGTACACGGAATTGATTTATGGATCAATACTCCGCGCCGTCCATGGGAGGCTTGCGGAACAAGTGGGATGAAGGTTCTTGTGAATGGTGGCTTGAATTTATCGGAGTTAGACGGATGGTGGGCGGAGGCCTATTCGCCCGAGGTTGGTTGGGCCATCGGTGACGGCAAGGAGCATGGAGACGATCCTGCATGGGATCGCACTGAGGCTGAATCCGTGTATGCCGCTTTGGAGAGCGAAGTCGTTCCGGAGTTCTACGAACGAAATGACAAGGGCCTTCCGCTGAAGTGGTTAAAACGTGTCCGCGAGAGCATGGCGCGGCTCACGCCCGAGTTTTCTGCGACGCGCGCCATCCGCGAATATACCGAGAGTCACTATCTGCCTGCAGCGTCGGGCTATCGCGATCGTGCGACGAACGATGGTGCGCTCGGCTTGAGTCTGCTCCATTGGCAGCAGGACCTTGATCGGCACTGGAGCACAGTGCGTTTCGTTAAGGTACAAATCAACACCCAGGATGGGCAGCATTGCTTTCAAGTCGACATTACTCCCGGATCGCTCACTCCGGATCACCTGAGAGTAGAACTCTACTTAGATGCAGCCGACGGGGAGTCGGCTTGTTTTGAAGTGATGAGCGCATCCGGACCCTGCGTCGATACGCCAAGCGCGTTCACCTATTCAGCTCAGGTCTCCGCAATGCGCCCCGCGAGCGACTACACCGCACGTATCGTCCCCCACCATCTCAATGCTTTCGTGCCGCTCGAAGCATGCCAGATTGTTTGGCAACGCTGATGACCGATCTCGGAATCATGAAACGGGGGCGGGAACTCCTGGATGCGGCAGATCGTTGTTCCTGGGAGCAGGAGGTAAGGAACAGGCGAGCCACAAGAGCATCCAATGCGAAGCGCACTACCCGCACTAAGCAGGCCTTACATCCCATGGTTCATTTGGCATTCAGTCCGAGATGGGATAGCCTGGCACGCATCGATATGCAGTCTGTATGAAGAATGCCTTGAATTCCAAGGCCCTCAGCAATCTGAACGAACATCGGTGTATTGTAGATGAAGACCGCCTGCGCGGGCCGCACCTGAGCTATATCTAGAGCAAGCCTGAAAAAACCGTGTCCGGTTTGCGAATGTGAACGAAACAAGGGATATGAAAAAGTCAGCCAGCCTGTTCAGGCTGACCTTATCGATCCGATATGCATTCAGCTCACGCGCTTCATTGCTGATTATCGCCATCTTCAACCCCAGATTCAGCTTAAGCTGAGCGACAAGCTCGATCATTTCCGGGAAGGGACTCGACTGCGCGAACCTATAGCGCCGAAACTGATTGCGCGTAAAGGTCCGTTTTGGTGGAACACAACCAGGCTCAAATACTTTTCCTGCGTGATCTTGCCATCCTCGAGGATCTCGAACGTGAGATGATTGCGATCCTCCATCTCGACCCACCCCAGCTTGAAGTTCTTCGCCGCCCGTCTGCGGGCCAGATGATCCTACCCATCGATCAGAAGGACACCACCTACATCCAGAAATATGCATGTGATCCGTGTTGCTTTCTTCATTGGCGTTCCTTCCCTTCAGCCCATGCGAAAATGTATTCTGCGGGCTTTTGATTCCTCACTATCCTGCGATTCATACCTTTGCCTCAGGCGCGTCGGCTACTGCCTCTGCGGGTATCTGTTCCGGCAAGTCAAGGCGCGCCACACCAATCCGGTTGTCCGCCATCCCGTAGTAGACGTCGAAACGATCTGGAGTTCCAAGATCGTCGCGCCGGTCGATACCCGTGGGAAACACGACATTGGCAACGATCCCGTGACGCTCTTGCGGCACCTCCGGCGTAAGCACCGGCTCCGCCGAACGGTAGCTAATCACGAGCGGATGCTCCTTTGAAAAGATCATTACCCCCGCCGAATAGCGCAACATGTGGCTGTCGGAGTCAGGCTCCTCGATTTCGCTGACACCGTGGTAGACGATTAGCCAGCCGTACCGAGTCAAGATGGGTGGAGTGCCGCCTCCGATCTTGAGCCGCTCCCAGGGCGAGACTGGAGATGCCAGGCGATGATGAAAGGTAAACTTGCCGGTGCGAAAGGGCTTACGGTTAAGTGTCATTTGGCAGTAAGAAATCCAAATGCTCTCCCGATCGATATCCACTTCACGGGTCGCAGGGCTACAGGCGGTTTCCTCAGGACGAGTACCTGGAAAGAGCGGCCGGTGGAGCAAGGCCAACTCCGGCTGGCCGGATGGATCGGGAATCACCGCCGGAAAGAGGCTGGCATCTTTGTCGTCTACATTGCCGAACTCGATGCCGTCTGCCGAGGCAAAAGTAGCGAGCCCCAGGCGCCTCCAGTGGAAGATATCTTCCGATACCGCCAAGGCAATCCGCGGTCCATGGGACGACCATGCCGTGTAAGTCATCAGATATCGTTGAAGAGGTCCTACAAACGTGACGCGAGGATCCTCGCAGCCTCCGCTGCCGTCGGGCCGCTGTTCATAATCGGCCTCCGGCTCGAGGGCGATGCCAAGCCTCTCAACACCTGCCGGATCGCCAGCTTCATTGAACCGCACGCGCGCTATCCCTATGCGCGAATAATTTCCCTTTGCGACCAGGCGTGGGAAGAGATACAGTGCGCCGTCACGGCCGCGTACGGCTCCCGGATTAAGAACCCCTTCCACTTCATTCGGATTACCGGGTTCGGGTTCCATGACCACCCCCAGGCGTTGCAACTTGAATCCGCTCATCGAATCTCCTCGCCTACCTACTGGAATTGCCAGGCTCACTTTTCGCCAAAACAAGCAAGGATAGTCCTGATGACCAAGTTGGTATCGTCAGGCCCATTTACAGGGATCGATACAACACCCGCCTCTTCCGCTGGGTAATCGTTCCCGCCTGGAAACAATGCATCTCCGACATAGACCATCTCTTTCAATGAAAGGTGAAGAGTATCTCGCAGCTTTCCTATGCCGTATGCTTTGTTAATGCCAGGCTTTGTCACATCGATTGATGTTGCACCGCCCATACGGATGGAAAACTCCGGGATAAGAGTCTCCAGGATCGCTGTGATCTTCTTCCGCTTGGTAAAATCTGGATCCCACTTTTCCTTTTCTGCCAGGGGCGCTTGCTGACCTAACGCCGAGAATGTCACCTGGCTTCCCCGGTCCTCAATCGCCTTTCCCCACACCTTCTTGGCGTGATAGCCCGCCTCTCCCGCCGCCTTATCCAGGGAGTCCATGATCTTCTTTCTCTGCTCCGCAGTAAGATCCTCTGAATAAAGTTCCGTCCACTTCCCCTTGTATTGAAAGAATTTTGTTCCACAGGTTGGAAGCAGGGACAAATTCGCGAGGCGATCGTCTTGTGGAAGATCGGTAAGTAGCTGCCTTTCAAACTGCGTCCACGCACCTCCAGAGATCACTGCCACTTTGATGATGCCTAAAAGGTCATGCAGCAGCGCCGCAGTCTGTGGAGCGAGAGACGACTTGCTCGGCGCGAGGGTGCCGTCCAAATCGAACACTATGAGCTTTTTCATTCATCTCCCAGCATTAGGTTCTGCGAAACCAACTTGGTTTTTCGCTGTTTATCTTGTCGCACCGACGATCTCTTACACGATCAAGGGATCGCGATCTCCAGCAGAGTTGCTTCTCCGCTGGGTTGAAACGCACACTCTCCGGCCTCCGCTGGCAAGAGCCAAACATCTCCCTTGCCTACCGCGTAGGGAGTTCCCTGGTGGATAACCTGGCCCGAGCCCCCAATGCAAACCAACACGCGCGGCTCTGCTGTGGCTCCAACGGTGAACGGGTCTTTCCCAAGCAATCGCCACAACAAGAAGGCAGGGCAATCAAAGAGTCTCTCGCGCTCGACAGGTGTAGTAGTCTCTACACGGGCCGCGACTATGCCACTGTCGCTCGGTCCAAACTCAATGCAGGCAAAAGCCTGCTCGATTTGCAGCGGCCGCAGCTTCTTGGTCTTTGGGTCGACATGGCCCCAATCGTAAAGCCGGAATGTCACATCGCTGTTTTGTTGAACCTCAAAGACGACAACACCTTTGCCCAGAGTGTGAACCGTTCCCGCGGGGATGAATACGGCATCGCCCGGCTTCGGGGCAATGCGCACGAGGTGGCCCGCAATGGTACCGTCGTTGAGGGACTGCCGCAGACTGTCGGCCGTTGTGCCCGATCTCAGGCCGGCATAGATACAGCTTCCTTTCTCAGCCTCGATGACAATCCAGGCTTCGGTCTTGCTGGTTTCGCCGGACGGAATCAAGTCCGGGTGCGCGGCGCTAGGATGAACCTGCACAGAAAGCATCTCACGCGCATCCAGAAACTTGAGCAGGAGCGGGAAGCGATTGAATCGCGATGCCAGCCTTCCCATCAACTGCTCCGGAAAGCGTCTCATGACCTCGTGAATCGTCCGGCCGCTCAGAGCTCCATTTGCGATCTGGCTGGCATAATCGTCGCGGTCGCTGAGTATCCATGCTTCACCAATAGGGTCGCTGCCGGGTAGAGGCTCGGGTAGTATTTCGCCCAAACGCCTTCCGCCCCACAACCTGTACTGGTAAATTGGTGCGATGCGCAAAGGGTAGAGATGCATCTGACTCATGATTCGTCACCTATGGTTCGTCATCGAAGGCTTCTATCCATTGCGACCTCAGTTGGAACATCTGACAGGGTATGCGACTTATGGATGGCCGCGTGGAACCCAGGCCAGGTCGCCACTCAGGACGTAGATGGATAGAGCCGCAGCCAAGAAGACGACTCCTATCCAGAAGCGCCAGTCTCGATGCATGCGCCGCCAATACGGACCCGGATCGGGTTCGCCGGCGCAACTGCTATTTCCTTCAGGGTTGTGCTTGCTTCCTGTCATTTCGCCTCCATAGCCGCGGAATATTCGCCGCTACGCGCAGCCTGATTGCAGCTTGCGCGGTGATACAAAGCTCGTTGTGCCATTACAACGTTGGCCTGGTTGCCATTCCAAATCTCCATCGCGGGCTGTTGGATGGCGCGGGCAAACGAAAATGCCAACGCCCACGGCAACCGCGACTTGAATCTCGCGTTCATAGTATTCAAACGGGCCGAAGCCAATTCCGCGGGCTGGCCGCCTGACAGGAACGCAATCGCCGGCACAGCAGCGGGGACGGCTCTCAAGAAGCAGTTCACGGTGGCGTCGGCTACCTCGTCCAATGTCGGTTGACTGGTACAGGCCGATCCGGGAAGCACCATATTCGGCTTCAGGACCATGCCTTCCAGAACCACCCTTTGCGCGAACAATTCGCTGAATACCGCTCGCAGCACTTCGCCTGTGACCTCGCAACACTGTTCCAACGTATGCGCACCATCCACGATGACCTCAGGTTCGACAACAGGGACAAGGCCTGCCTCCTGGCATAGCGCCGCATAGCGAGCCAGGGCATGGGCATTGGCTTCGATGCAACCCCAACTTGGAAGCCCATCGCCGATCGCAATCACAGCGCGCCATTTGGCAAAGCGCGCGCCCATTTGAAAATATTCGGCAAGGCGATCGCGCAATTCGTCCAGACCTTCGGTGACTTTCTCGCTGGGATGCCCGGCCAGCTCCTTGGCGCCTGTGTCCACTTTGATGCCGGGAGTGATACCCGCCTCAATGAGGACTCTGACAAAGGTCGTACCGCCGCTCTTCCGCTGACGGATGGTTTCATCGTAGAGGATTGCGCCGCCGATGCACTCACCTAGCCCCGGAGTGGTCACAATCAATTCGCGGTAGGCTCTCCGAGCTTCGACCGTCTGCGGAATTCCCAGCTTTGCGAAGCGCTTGTTACAGGTTCCGTTGCTCTCATCCATCGCGAGCAGGCCCTTGTTATCGGCGAACAGCAACTTTGCGGTATCTCTCAGCATTTGCAAATTCATTTGGGTCTGCTCGTTTCCTGTTTCGGGTCCTGATTTCCGAGGCTGCTCGCTCAAGAGCATTTCAGCTCAGAAGGCGATTGATCCGGCGTATCCCGCAACTGCTTGACCGCGTTCATTGTTGTTGCACCCAGGATGAAGCGACGCCTCAATACGAAACGCCCAACAGCGAAAAACAGATCCCGCGTGCCCGCTCTGTATATTCGGATGCGGCCGACCATTGAAGTCATCATCGCATGACCTTACTCCAACCAGTTTAGAAATGGATGTGCAGTCTTGCTCGCGATAAAGCTCATGCGGTCCCGGCCATGGTTTGAAGAAGCGGCAACGTAGAAGGGTGTGCCCTCAGGGAATATAGCCGCTTGATCCGGCATCGCTGCCGCCGTCTGTTGTGTAGGCACCTCAAAGGATCATGGCGTTCCGGCGCAGCGAGGGATAAACAATATGGATCAACGATCCGCCAGCATGGTCCGCTGTTGGGGGCAGTGTGCATGTCAGGTAAAGGACCAAGAGGAATCGGTCTCCCAAATTGAGGTTGACCCGTGTCGGATTGAAAGTCAAAACCGGCGAAGTGTCCACTATTGAGCAGATCGAATCCAGCAGACGGTGTCAACTTTATCTCAGCTCGTTTGAGAAGTGATCGGGCGCAAGAGCCAGCGTAAAGGCGAGGACAAGAACATGGAAGAACATCGATGCAGAATGGCAGCGGCTGCAACGGACGATTGTCGTTGCAAGAACCTCCTCGACAGCGCAATGACCGGGATGGAAGACCCCAGGTACAAGAGCCTGCACCGTCATGTAGATATCGAGGTAGAAGACCCTCGGTGCAATTATGTTGTGATGGAGATGGAAGACCCGCGGTGCGAGGGCCTTTCATTGAAGTGGTGATTGAGACTTCAGATTCTCACCGTGCAGTTCCATCCGTTCAATTCCATCCGAAAGAGCGGCGCATCCAACCCTCTCGGAGCAAGCGTTGTCGGGAAAAATGCTCCTGAGCCGGTGTGCTAATGCAAGCTTCTCAAAGAAGCGGGCGATTTAACTGTGCAATCCCATCCTGTTAAGGTGGCCTCGAAGGTACTTGAGGCGTACCCATTCCCTCCCATTGTGATCACAGTCTCATGGCATTGAATGCTCATCACAGGCATCGTGCTTGGAGATACACAACTGCGCGCCCGGTCGGCAGGCCTGTCACGTCCGCCAACCGGCATAACAACTCGCGCACTACTCCCGAATACCCAGACTAACTTTGCGCCACACCGGTCAAGGCTAGACCCAGAGTGGCGTCTCGCGTGCATTCGCCGATGCAAGGTCCGTTTCCGCTAACCACTCGGACAGGGTTGCCACTGCAATTGGACCAATCACACGACTGTTCTTAGCGCCTGCCCACGTGGCCGCGCCCATCGCGAACTTCATTTCCTTTGAAGTGGGAAACTCTATCGAGGCGGTTCGAGGGCTCTGCTCTCTCCCCACGTTGTGGCCTTGCGCCGCTATAACCGTGTTCGGGGTGAAAACGATTGTTGACGTGTCCGCGGAAGCTGTCAGGGCCATGAAACCACGGACCTGCGCCAAGGAAGATGCCGCCTGTGAACCATTCCGGTCCGTAGTAGCCGTAGGGGGCACAATCATAAGGTGCGGCGTCATAATAGCCGTAGGGACATTCGGGCGCAACTCCGATCGCGATACCAATTTGGGCCGCTGCTTTCGGAGCGGTTGCCATCATGGCGCATCCAGCAGAAACTGCCAGCGCAACAAGCTTAAATCCTGTCATGTGCATTCCTCACTTATGTGGGCCTTCATCAAGCGCCCCACGCTCTTCACGTTAGCGACTTGCATTACCAGCGTCTGAGCAGAAGCGACCACATGGAACGTGTGCGATGCCGAGTCACCTCAACAAGTGGAATAGGCACTACGCCTGCTCTCTAACTGTGCGCTTTAGGTGAGCCAGGCTTCCATCAACGAGTGGCGGCCATCGCCTTTGCAGAACCCAATGCCGGGTGTCTTCCGAGTATTTCAAACCCCGTGCTCGCAGCCGGGGGGGTGTATTCCGCCGATCCCGCGGCCAACCCACAGAAGCCGCAAAATAGAAAGATGGGTCCGCCTTCCAGCGAACCCGCTCAGAGGCATTGAGGGAGGGCAAGACTGCGGAGCGTGAGGATTTGTGCGGGGCTTGGGAGGGGTGTGGGAAACTGGTTGCTGCGTGGAATTGCTTGAGGATGCCTCTTTGGTCGAAGACTACAGGAGTACCCACTCGCCAAGCTGTGCACTATGGCTCGCAATCGCATGCTCAATTGAAACCTTATAGCTAAGGTCAGTGGTGTCCGGCTAAAATCGGGCCACTCGCTGTAAGAATCACATATTGCAT
>CAYUJM010000150.1:0-10862 GCA_964445025.1 uncultured Occallatibacter sp.
ACCCGCGACAAGCTCCTCACCTACGCCGCGGCCGGCCTCCTCACCCTCAGCAAAGGCAGCGAAATGCCGAAGCTGAACAGCGCCAACGAAAAGGAGCAGGCCTGAATCGATGTCCAACGAACACCAACCCGTAAAAATGTGGTCCGGCCGGTTCCGCGAGCCGCTCGATCCCGACTTCGAACGCTGGCAGCGGTCGATTGTTTTTGACTGGCGGCTTCTTCCCCAGGAAGTTGCCGCCAGCAAGGCCCATGCGTCCGCTCTTGTCGCCGCCGGAATCCTGACCAAGGAAGAAGGCGCGCAGTTGCGCATGGCGCTCGACGCCATCGCCGCCGACCACGCATCGGAAGCCGGCCAAGCTCTGGTGCGCAATCACCCATCTGCAGAAGACATCCACCACTTCGTCGAACTGGCACTCGTCGAGCGCGTCGGCTCGCTCGGCCTCAAGCTGCACACCGGCCGCAGCCGCAATGAGCAGATCGCCACCGACCTGCGCCTCTACGTCCGCAGCCAGATCGAAGAAGTTATTGCCGCTCTCGCCGCCTGGGCCAACGCTCTCGTTGAGCAGGCTCACGCCGCCGGCGAATCCGTCATGCCCAGCTACACGCACCTTCAGCGCGCCGAGCCCGTCCTCGTCGCCCACTGGCTACTCGCCTACGTTGAGATGGTCCTTCGCGATGCGACCCGCCTGCGCGATTGCGCAACCCGCCTCAACTATTGTCCTCTTGGTTCCGGTGCCGTAGCTGGTGCAACTCTCGCGCTCGACCGCACCATTGCCGCGCGCGAATTAGGCTTCTCCGCTCCCACGGCCAACTCCATCGACGCCACCAGTGATCGCGACTTCATTCTCGAATTTCTGCATGCCCTCACCTCTGTCGGCCTGCACCTCAGCCGCTTCGCGGAAGAGATCACTCTCTTCGCCACTGCGGAATACAACTTTGTCACTCTGCCTGAAGCTTTCTCCACCGGCTCCAGCGCCATGCCCCAGAAGAAAAACCCTGACCTCACGGAGCTGCTCCGCGCCAAAGTCGGCCGAATTCATGGCGCGGCGCAAGCCGTCACGCTGCTGCTCAAAGGCCTGCCGCTGGCCTACAATAAAGACATGCAGGAAACCCAGGAGCCGGCATTTTCCGTCGCGTTTGTCCCGGAAATGCTCTCTCTTGTGGCGCGGTTCACTTCTGCCCTCAAGTTCAATCGCCGGCGTATGAGCCAGGCCGCGGAGTCTGGCTATCTGAATGCCATGGCGGCCGCCACCTACCTCGTCCACAAGGGAGTTCCCTTCCGCACCGCGCACGAGAAGATCGGCAATGCCGTGCGCTTCGCTCTTGAAAAAGGCGTCGAGCTGAACGACCTCACTCTCGATGAGTTGCGCGCATTCGGCCCGGAGTTCGCTGAGGATTTCTTCACCGCCGTCACCCTGAACGCCACGCTCGATTGCCATGACGTCATCGGAGGAGCCGCGCGAGCGCGCGTGCAACAAGCTCTCTCCGCGGCATCGGATCGCATCGCTGCTTTCACTCAACAGGAGGCCATCCATGCTGGTGCGTAAGGCCCTCCTTCAGGATGCCTCCAACGTCTACGATCTGGTGAACTCGCTCTCCACCGACGGCACCCTGCTCAAGCGCGCCTTCGCCGAGATCTGCGAGAACATCCGCGACTTCACCGTTGCCGAATCTGACGGTGGCGTGTTTCTCGGTTGCGGCGCGCTGCACTTCTACGGCCCGCATCTGTGCGAGGTGCGTTCCATCGTCGTCAAACCCGAAGCCAAAGGGCAGGGCGCCGGCGGCCGCATCCTCGGCGCGCTTATTGAGGAAGCTGAACTCCACGGCATCCAGTCCGTCTGCCTCTTCACGCGCATTCCCGACTTCTTCTTCAAGTACGGATTCCGCACCGTCGAAGACAAATCGGAACTTCCCGACAAGATCTTCAAGGACTGCCAGAGCTGCCCGCGCCTGCATCGCTGCGACGAAGTCGCCATGGTCCGCGGACGCATTCCGCGCATGTCCATCCTCGGTCCGCGCGAAGAAGCCCAGCAATTGGTCAGGCTCTCCGGCTAGCGTCCAGGATGCGCCGCCGCGCGATCATCCAGCGCGGGCCGTTTCTTGCTCCGCAAAAGCAGCGCTGCCAGATTGAAAGCTGCCACAGCAAAAGGAGCTTCCACCGGTCCTGCGGTCAGTGTCAGAAGCACGACCTGCAGAAGGCTGTGGCAGGTTCCCAACTCCGAGCATGTTCTCCAATCCAGCAACGAGTAAACGGCAAGATATCCGGCCGCCAGTATCCAGTGCGTTGCAACGGACCAGCGCAACGACCAGAAGGAGAAGAGAAAAACGGGAAAGCTCAGCGCAGGCAAGATGCAGAACAGACTCATCGCCAATGCATCCCGCCGAAAGTCCGCTCCGTCGAAGCAGTATGCACCGTACGCGGAAACCAGCAGGCTTCCAACAGCTGCAATTGACCGGCAAAGAACTGAGATCACAGTTCGAGTCTTCATGACTTCGACTCCTCATCTCCTCCAATTTCGAAGCGCAAGCCTGGCTTCAACACTAACTCCGCTTGGACAGCATAGCCGCCGCAACCACAGCTTGCCCATAACTCAAGCCGCCGTCTCCGGGGCTGACCTGGACGTGCTGGAACACCTCGAAGCCCTCCGCCTCTAACTTCGTCCTCAGCAGCCGCGCCAGCCGCCGATTATGCATGCACCCGCCGCTCATCGTCACTTGTCCCAGGCCGGTAGCCGCGCGCGCAACGACAGCCGCGTGCACAAAGCTGGCAGCCACACCCGCGTGAAACCGTGCAGATATCTGCGCCTTGCTCACACCATTCTTCAGATCGCGCAGAACCTCTAGCCACAGTGGAGCGGTCCTGATCCTCGCCGGCTGCTTCGCGCTCCAGTCGCCTGCGGCCAACTCCATCGCATACCCAACTCCATCGTCCGCCTCATCCACCGCGACGCCCTCCAGTTCGATCGCCGCCTGCGCCTCATAGTCGACTTCGCGCCGTCCCAGAACCACCGCTGCGACCGCATCGAAAAGCCGCCCTAGGCTCGACGTGAATGGCGCATTCAACTCACGCTCAATCATCCGCAGAAGCACACGCGCCTCGCGCTCTTTGCCTTCGATCAACGCCGCCACCTCTGCCGAATCCACCGCAAATCCCGCTCCAACCAGCGCTCCCAGCGCCATCCGCCATGGCTCTTTCACCGCCGCATCGCCGCCGGGCATCGGCACAAACTCGAGATGCGCAAATCGTTCGAACCCGTCCAGCCTGCAAATCAGAACTTCCCCGCCCCAGATCCGTCCATCTGTTCCATAACCGGTTCCATCCAGCGCCAGCCCGATCGCTTCCCCCTTCAGCCCATGCTCCGCCATGCAGCCAGCCACGTGCGCATGATGATGCTGGACTCCGATCAGTTCCAATCCGCGTTCGCGCGCCCACTCTCTCGCCCAGTTAGTCGAGAGATAGCCCGGATGCAGATCGTGCACCACCGTCTCAGGCTCAATCTCAAATGTGCGCATCAGGTGCTCAAGAGACTCGCGAAAGAATTCGAGCCCCGTCAGGTTCTCCAGATCGCCAAGATGCTGGCTCTGATAGACAAATCGCCCCCGCGCCAGCGCGAACACATTCTTCAGGTGCCCGCCGACGGCCAGCAGCGGCAGCGCTTCCAATTCCAGCGCTGCTGGAATCCCGGCACCCAGCGGCACAAAGCCTCTTGCTCGCCTCACCAGTTGCGGCGCCCCATCCACCACCGCCGCAACCGAATCGTCGCACCGCTGCAGTATCTCGCGGTCGTGCATCAGGAATGCATCCGCAATCCCACCGAGCCGCGCCAGCGCCTCCTCGTTGTCAATCGCAATCGGCTCCTCGCTCAGGTTCGCGCTTGTCATCACCAGTGCCCGCAGGCGCCCATCGGCAAATAGCAAGTGCTGCAACGGCGCATAGGGCAGAAACACGCCCAGCCATGGAATTCCCGGCGCAACCCCATCCGCAATTTCGTTGCCGTCTTTCTTCCGCGCCAGCACAATCGGCCGCGCTGAAGTCGTAAGCAGAGCTTCTTCCTGAGCCGTCAGCGCGCACACCTCTCGCGCCGCTGTCAAATCTTTCACCATTACGGCCAACGGCTTTCCATAGCGGTGCTTGCGCTCGCGCAGCCGCATCACCGCGGCCTCATTCGTCGCGTCTACGCTCAAATGGAACCCGCCAATCCCCTTGATCGCCATGATCTTTCCCGCAGCCAGCAGTTGAAGCGTTTGCTCCACGGCCTCTTCGCCACTGGTCTCGTCAGGGTCTGCCGTCTGCAAGACCACTCGCGGCCCGCATTCCCAGCAGGCATTCGGCTGCGCGTGAAACCGCCGATTCCCCGGATCGTCATACTCCGCCTGGCAGGCCGCGCACATCTTGAATCGCGCCATCGAAGTCTGCGGGCGGTCGTACGGAATGCGCCGCGTAATCGTGTAGCGCGGCCCGCAGTTTGTGCAGTTCAAAAACGGATAGCGGTAACGCCGGTCCGCCGGGTCAAGCAGCTCCCGCAAACAGTCCACACAGGTCGCCGCGTCGGCCGGAATCCCCGTGCTCACGCGTCCCAGCACTTCGCTGGCAACAATGCGAAACCCAACCTCGCCTGTCGCCGCCAGCTCCCGCACCGCAACCGCATCGATCCGCGCCAGCGGCGGCGTCTCCGCGCGCAGCCGCACGACGAAGGCCTCCAGCCGCTCGTCAGGCCCTTCAATCTCGATGGTCACTCCATCCGTATCGTTGCCGATCGAGCCGGCCAACCCCTCTTCCTGCGCCAGCCTGTAGACAAACGGCCGAAACCCGACCCCCTGCACAACTCCGCGCACCAGCACTTCGTGCCGTCTTTGTTTTGGTTGGACGTCGTCAGACAAGAAAGAGCCTCACACCGCAAACAAGCATAGCGCACGCACCCAATCAGTCTCACCGGTTTTCGATTCCGGAGAAACCAGCGGCCGGCCGCATGAGTGCCAGCGCATAGGCTGCGTCGAGCGGTATCATTTGTCTCGCGGCGCGAACGCAATCATGCCAGAACATCAGCCCATTCGAAACTCCATCCTCGGCCTCGACGTCGGCGGCACAAAAACAGCCTGCGTCGAGGGCACGCCCAATGGCCGCATTCTGCAGCGCATCGAGATGCCCACACGTGCTGAAGCGCCGTTCGCACAGATCTTCCCCGGAATGGTCGGCCATTTGGAATCTGTGATCCACAATGCTCACCTCGCCGGGCGAAACCCCGTCGCCCTCAGCGTGTCCGTGGGCGGGCCGCTCAGAATTGAGGAAGGTTTCCTCATCGACCCGCCGCATCTTCCCGGCTGGCATCACACCCCTTTGAAGGCGAAGCTGGCCGAGGCTTTTCCTACGCTACCTGTCTTCATCGAGCACGACGGCAATGCCGGCGCTCTGGCGGAATTCCACTTCGGCGTCGGCAGGAACCGCCCTCACCTCAAGCACCTTATCTTCCTCACCTTCGGCACGGGTATCGGCGCCGGCTTCATCGTGAACGGACACGTCCTGCGCGGTGCAACGGACACAGCCGGCGAAGTCGGCCATTGGCGCCTGGCCGACGATGGTCCGCCTGGCTTTGGCAAGCGCGGCTCCTGGGAGTCCTTTGCCTCCGGCGCCGGGCTCATTGAACTCGCCGCGCAGATGTTCCCTGCCCGCTGGACTCGCGAGACGCCGATCTCCGCGCTTGTCGATGCCATGGTCGCCGATGACGCACAGGCCCTGCAGGTTGCCGACGCCGCCGGAAGCTGGATGGGCCGAGGACTCTCGCTCCTCATCGATGCGCTGAATCCCCAGATGATCGTCTTCGGGTCTCTCGGCGTCGTGCTGGGCGAGCGCATCTTCGCGCCAGCCCGCAAGATCATTGCCGCAGAAGCATTGCCGCAGGCCGCCGCAGCCTGCGAACTTCTGCCCGCCGCATTGGGCAAGCATATTGGCGACGTGGCCGCGCTCATGGCCGCGCTCGCTGAACCGTCTGTGCGCCGCGCCCTGAAATCTTCAAGCGCCCCTTGAGTGCCGGACCCGTCCCGCCCTGCCATCCTGACACAATGTGCGCCAGTTTAGACTCAACTGTATGAGGGTCCCCAAAACTCCCCGTCGAATTCACCTCTTGTTGTGTTTGTTTCTGTTTCTTTCTGCGTCTTTCTCAAACGCGCTCGCACAGGCGCAACAACTTGATGAAGCCTCGATCATCCGGCGCGTGGACGCAGTGGTCAAGGCAAGGTTCGAAACCGTATTGAGTTTTACCGTCCTCGAGCACTATGCCGTTTACCGCGATGGAGACCAATCCCATCCCGCCGCCGAAATGACGGTGCGCACCAGCTACAACAAGGACACGGGCAAAAGCTACACCATACTTTCCCATTCCGGTTCGGGCCTGATTCAGCACTTCGTTCTCGAATCGCTGCTCGACAGTGAGAAGAAAGTGAACGAACCAGGCACCCGCGAAGTCTCCTGGTTCACATCTGACAATTACGAGATGAAGCTCAAGCCGGGTGGAGTTCAGCAGATGGATGGCCGCGACTGCCTTGCCGTCAGCATGAACCCTCGCCGCAAGGCGCCCAATATGATCGAAGGAACCTTGTGGGTAGACGCGAGGGATTTTTCAGCTGTAAGAATTGAGGGAACCTCCTCGAAAAGCCCATCTCTGCTCACCGGCCCTGCGCACGTAATGCGCCAATACCTCCCGGTTGACGGTTTTCCGCAAGCCATCCACGCCCGCGCCGAATCCGACAGCGCCCTTTTTGGCAAGACCATCGTCACCATCGACTACCAGAATTACGAAATCAAGAGTCGCCCAGCTAAATAGCCCGCGCCCCTTTTACTGTGTGACCGCCGTCGCATCGGTCGCCCAGATTCGAGTCTATGCTGGTTACGGATCGGAGAACGTCTGCGCCTGCCATCAACTGCGGCCGTTGGATGATCGACGAGCGTTCCTTCGAGCGCATCTTCCCTTCGAACGCACCCCAGCAAATAAAGTACTTGAGTAATGCTGTCCCATATTGCGGCACGTCATACCGCAATCGTGACACCTGTCACGGCTCGCTCATTCCGCCCCACGTACAACAGAAGTAGACAAGAGCCGGAAGGCAAAGCACAATCGCCTTGCACCCCAATTGTCTGCCACCGGGAGGAAATCGTGCCAGCTTTCACACCACCGCCGCTGCCCAGCGACGACAAACGTTGGAAGATCGTGAACGGCACCATGCGCAAAAATGGGTTTGCCCGCCACGCGCTGATTGAAACACTCCACACTGTGCAGTCTTCGTTCGGCTATCTTGACGATGATGCCATCCGTTTTGTGGCCCGCTCGCTGCGCGTCCCGCTCAGCCAGGCGTATGGAGTGGTGACCTTCTACCATCACTTCAGCCTCAAGCCGCCAGGCAAGCACACCATGACCATCTGCACCGGCACGGCCTGCTACATCAAGGGCACTGACAAGCTGGTGGCCGAAGCCGAAAAACATCTCAAGATCCCGCAGGGGCAGACTACCAAGGACGGCAACATCAGCCTCATGACCGCGCGTTGCGTGGGCGCCTGCGGCCGCGCGCCGGTGGTGCTCACCGATGGCGAACTGGTGGGCCAGATGACTTCACAGCAGATGCTGGAACAACTGGAAAGGTGGGCCGTTGAATGACCATCGAAGAGCTTGATCAAATAGCCGAATCCACCCGCGCCGAATATGCCAAGTTCGACAACGAGATCAACGTCTGCATGGGCACCGGCTGCCTGAGCCAGCACAGTGACCAATTGAAAGACGCCCTTACCAAGGCCGTCGCGGCCCAAGGCAAGAATGCTTTTGTCCGCCGCACCGGTTGCATGGGGCTGTGCGCTGCCGGGCCGCTCGTTCTCGTCGATCCCGAGGAGACGCTGTATCAACATTGCAAAGCCGGCCACGCCGAAGCCATCGCTGCCAGCCTGGGCGGCGAACCCGTGGCAGAGCTGCAGTGCGATCTGCGCGAGCACTTCGAGCAGCAGGTGCACGTGGTTCTTGAGAACTCCGGCCATATCGATCCTGAAAAGATCGACGACTACATCGCTCGCGATGGCTACCAGGCCCTGGTCACAGCGCTGACTGAGATGCAGCCCAACGATGTAATTCAGCAGATTACCGCAAGCGGCCTCAGAGGGCGCGGCGGCGGCGGCTATCCCACTGGATTGAAGTGGGGCACGGTCGCCAAGGCCAGCGGCGACTTGAAATACGTCATCTGCAACGGCGACGAGGGCGACCCAGGCGCATTCATGGATCGCAGCGTGCTGGAAAGCGATCCGCAGCGCGTCATCGAAGGCATGGCCATTGCCGCCTATGCCGTCGGCGCCAGCAAAGGGTATGTCTACGTCCGCGCCGAGTATCCGCTGGCCGTCTCGCGCCTGAGCAACAGCCTGCGCGACGCGCGGCGCCGTGGTCTTCTCGGCAATAACATCTGCAACACGCCCTTCAACTTCGATGTCGAGATCCGCCTCGGCGCAGGAGCCTTCGTCTGCGGCGAGGAAACAGCTCTGATCGCCTCCATCGAAGGCAAACGCGGAACACCCAAGCCGCGGCCTCCTTATCCCGCGGTAAGCGGTCTGTGGGGCCAGCCCACGCTCATCAACAACGTAGAAACCTTCGCCAACATCGCCCCCATCATCCGCAAAGGCGGCAAGTGGTTCGCGAGCATGGGCTCGGAACGCAGCAAAGGCACCAAGGTCTTCGCGCTTACCGGGAAAATCACCAACACCGGCCTGGTTGAAGTGCCCATGGGCATCAGCCTGCGCAAGATCATTGAAGAAATCGGCGGCGGCGTACCCGATGGCCACACCTTCAAGGCCGTGCAAACCGGCGGTCCTTCCGGCGGATGCCTGCCCGCGGAGATGCTCGACATCGGCGTCAGCTACGATGCCCTGCTCAAAGTGGGCGCCATGATGGGCTCCGGCGGCATGATCGTCATGGACGACACCTCCTGCATGGTCAATGTGGCCCGCTTCTTCATGGAGTTCTGCATGACCGAGTCCTGCGGCAAATGCATCCCCTGCCGCTCAGGCACTGCACAAATGTTCACGCTGCTCACGCGCATCTGTGAAGGCCAGGCAACCATGGACGATCTGAACCTTCTCGTGGACCTTTGCGCAACGGTCAAGGAAACCAGCCTTTGCGGCCTGGGCATGACCGCGCCCAACCCGGTGCTGAGCACGCTGAAGTATTTCAGGCACGAATACATCGAACACATTGTGCACAAGCGCTGTCCGGCCGGTGTCTGCAACATCAAGGCTCCGGTTCCCGCTTCTCCGTTGGAGGTGTTGGCATGAGTCCCAGCGTCGACGTCAAAACACTTGTCATCGATGAGCAGCAAGTCAGCGCCCGCGCCGGACAGACCATCCTCGAAGTGGCGCGCGAACACAACATCGACATTCCCACTCTCTGCCATCTCGATGGACTGGGCGATGTGGGCGCATGCCGCCTCTGCCTGGTGGAGATCAAGGGCAGCAACAAGCTGCTCCCCGCCTGCGTGGCCACAGTTGAAGAAGGCATGGAGATCTCCACATCTACCGAGCGGCTCCAGAAGCACCGCCGCACCATCCTTGAGCTGCTCTTTGCCGAGCGCAACCACATCTGCTCCGTGTGCGTCTCCAACGGGCACTGCGAACTGCAGACTCTCGGCCAGCAGCAGGGTTTGACCCACGTGCGACTGCCCTACCGCAATCCCGATCTCAAGGTGGACGCATCGCACGAGCGCTTCACCCTCGATCACAATCGCTGCATCCTTTGCACGCGTTGCGTACGCGTTTGCGCGGAGATTGAGGGTGCTCACATCTGGGACGTAATGGGCCGCGGTATCGACGCCATCGTCATCACTGATCTCAACCAGCCCTGGGGCGAATCCGCCTGCACCCGCTGCGGCAAATGCGTACAGGTCTGCCCCACCGGAGCGCTTTTCGACAAGAGCAAGATCGGCTCCGACCACCCCAAGTATCCCGATTTTCTCACCCAGCTGAATTTGATGAGGGAAGCCCGATGAGCAAATTGAAACTGGCAACGGTCTGGCTCGACGGCTGCTCCGGCTGTCACATGTCCTTTCTCGACATGGACGAGCGGCTCCTCGAACTGGCCGAACTCGTTGATGTCGTCTACAGCCCCATCGTCGATACCAAGGAGTTCCCCGACGAGGTCGACATCGCATTGGTCGAGGGAGCCGTGGCCTCGGTCGACGACGAGAAGAAGATCAAGAAGATCCGCGCCCACTCCAAGCTCCTCGTGGCCATGGGCGACTGCGCGGTCGCCGGCAACGTGCCGTCTATGCGCAACCCCATCGGCCCTGAAGCCATTCTGGAGCGGGCCTACATCGAGAACGCTTCGGCGCAGCCGCAGATCCCCTGCGTCGTCGTGCCGCAACTGCTGCAGCTCGTCCGTCCTATCCACGAGTTCGTGAAGGTCGACATATTTCTGCCCGGCTGCCCGCCATCGGCCGACACCTTCCACACCACGCTCACCGCGCTGGTTACCGGCGCGCCGCTGGATATTCCAGCCCTCACCCGTTTTGGAGCCTGAATAGATCGATGCCTTGAAGGGTACGGGCTTCAGCCCGTACATGAGCAGAACGAAATAACCGGGGCTTTAGCCCCTGAGGGAATGCGAACTTCGAGCCTGAGAGATGTTCTAACTTTCCCCGACTCGTCTGGAGATTGACTTATGACCCAAACCATCACCATCGATCCCGTCACGCGTCTCGAAGGCCACGGCAAGATCACCATCCAGCTCGACAGCCAGGGCGAAGTCGAAGACGCGCATTTTCACGTCACCCAGGTGCGCGGCTTTGAAAAGTTCTCTGAAGGCCGTCCGTTTTACGAGATGCCCAGCCTCATGGCACGCA
>CAYUJM010000151.1:0-10759 GCA_964445025.1 uncultured Occallatibacter sp.
AGTCGGGCTTGAGGCTGGCGCCGCCGACCAGCGCGCCGTCGATCTCTTCCTGGCCGATGAGAGCGGTGGCGTTGTCGGGCTTGACGCTGCCGCCGTAGAGGATGCGCATGGCAGCGGCAACATCAGCGCCCAGCAGCTTGGCCACTTCCGCGCGAATGATCTTGTGCGCGTCGGCCGCCATCTCCGGCGTGGCCGTTTTGCCGGTGCCGATGGCCCATACGGGTTCATAGGCAATGACGATGGGAGCAGCGGCCTGGGCCGTGATGCCGGCAAACGCGCCGGCGATCTGGGTCTTGAGGACTGCCTCGGTCTGGCCGCCCTCGCGCTCGGCAAGAACTTCGCCGATGCAGACAACGGGGACGATGCCGTGCTTGAGCGCGGTGTGCAGCTTCTTGTTCACGATTTCGTCGGTCTCGGCAAAGTACTGGCGGCGCTCGGAGTGGCCGATCAGCGTGTGCGTTCCGCCCACGGCCTTGAGCTGGCCGATGGAGGTCTCGCCGGTGTACGCACCTTCCTCGGCAAAATGGACGTTCTGGCAGCCGACGGCCACGTTCGAGGCATTGCAGCCAGCGATGACGGTTGGCAGCAAGACCGGGGAGGGGAACAGGGCAATCTCGTCGCGCGTGTGGCCGGCGACAAGGGGCAAAAAGGCCTCCACAAAGGCCTTGGCTTCGGCGGGGGTCTTGTACATCTTCCAATTGGCGGCAATGAGTGCTTTACGGGGCATTTGTTGTCAAACTCCTCGCCCCTGATTCTAGTGGATGGAATTGGCCCGGCCGGGTGACGACGGGCACAGGCTGGAGTTGTCAGTGTGGTTGAGGGGTGGTGGTGCCGCTAGGCGCGCCCACCGGAGACGTGCACGCCGGAAATGTCGTCCGGGACTTCGCCAGCCTGAAAGGCGGCGCGATGGTCGGGATCGCCAAGGTCCATTTTGAAATGGTGCCAGAGGTCGTCTTTGTAGACGCCCATGTTCCATGGGCCGGAGACAGAGTCGGAGAACTGCCACACGATGTGGTAGCCGTCCTCGTTGGTGAAACCTTCGCCGTCGGCCTGGATGATGGCGTCGCCGCGCTCCCACAGATGCGACCGCAGGGCATGGAGGACGTTGCCGCCTTCTTCGGTCTCCGACCCCTGCAGGTGCTGGAAGGCGTAGATGTTCTTCACCTCGGCGAGGTAGCCGGTGAGCCACTGGACACCGGACTCCGGTTTGCAGTCGCGGAGGTCTTCAAGGAAGTCGGCAATCTCGTCCTGGCCGAACGAGCCGTCGTAGACAGGGTTGCGCTCGACGACCGCAACTTCGACTTCATCGTTGCCGGAGAGCAGGAGCGACTCCCAGTCGTCTTCGTCGCCGCTCTCCAAGGTGAGCTTATAGTCAGGATGGCTGTCGCGGATCAGTTGCGCGAGTTCGAGGAAGGATGGGGACTCTTCATCCTTGGACAAAACCCGCGTGTAATATGCCATATTGTTGTCCCTTGAAGGTAAAAATCTGCCGATTGGCTGAATAGATTTTACTCCTGTCTCAGCCGATGAGGCCTTGAGGAGGCGACCATGTGCGACGGAACGGAAGAGCCAAGGGTGAAGACTATTTCTGCCGAGGAACCTGAGTTAAATTGCATGGAAATGATTGATCTGGTGGGCGAGAAGGGAGTCACCTTCGTCGTCTCGAAGGATGGCAAGCCGATTGCCAGGATGATGTCCGTGCCGCCTGAGACAGAGCCCCGTGGCGCATCGCGCGATAGCGAAACGATTCTTTAAGAGATCTATTCACTTAAGAGGATGAGCAGGATGCGGCGGGTGGCCCACATCTGAATCGACCTTAGATGACGGGTGTCCCAGAATTATGGATGGTCAGAACTGGGACACCCGCCGACGGCACGCCATCTGGGCGTGCGCTGGTGACGGTTGACGCGGCGCTTCTGGAGCTTGCCAGGCAGGGGCACTTTGCGGCGATGGATGCGGGCGCTTGATTGTTGTGCTTTTCCGCTCTTGCCGCGATCGAGCTGCGCGAAGGACGGGGCGCCCGGCGATTGTCGAGATTCAAGGAATTTCAAAGGCCACGGCTGAGAAACATCGTCTATCGGGAGATGGTGAGAGAGCCCGGATCGAGGGCAACTTCGTAGTATCCCGCGGAGTTCCAGGGAAGGACTCTGCCTCCCTGCGATAGCGTGCCTCCGCCGATTGTGACGCGAACATATCGTCCCGGCGGGAAGTGATCGGGCAGGGTCCAGGCAAGAGTGGTTTTCTCGCCGGACTGGGTGCGTGTGGCGTTGGTGACTGCTTTCTGGCCTGCCCAGTAAGCGCCGACGTTGACAAACGTGTCGATCCACACGTCGCCCATCGATTGGGCATGCTTGATGCTGGCAATCACATCGTCAACCTTGACGGGAGCATAGCCGCCATCGCCGCCGAGCGAGTGAAACAGAAGCACCTGCCAGTTGCCGGCCGCATGCGCCGAGTCGATCAAGGGGTTAAAGGTGCTGGCGGTTTGGCCTGCGGCAGCGACAAACGTGGGAAGGTTGCTGGGATCGCTCTGGTCGTTTGGCGCGATCTGTCCACCCCTGACACCGCGATTCAGGAAGAAGCGCCCCTTTGCGACGTTGTCGTATCCCATGTCGCCATAGGGAGAGGCGGTGGTCCATACGGCGGGCACTCCGTAGGCCTGCTCGATGTGACTCGTGCAGAGATCGTATTCCGCCTCAAGGCTGCCGGCATAGGTGCCCCACGCGCAACCGGCGCCACCCGCATGGCAATGGTGCTCGGTGTGATTGGCAAGTTCGTGCCCGTCTTTCGCAGCTTGCGCCCACGTCGGCGAGCTCCCGTCGCTTGCGCCGACGAGGAAAAACGTCATTCGCGCGCCGGTAGCTTGCAGCAGAGGATAGTTCGCGATCTGCGAGGGGATCGAGTCATCGAACGTGTACGTGATGGCGGCGCGGAAACCGGCCCAGTCAAGAACCTTCAAGTCGCCTGCGGCGCCGGCGGGCTTGGGGACTCCGCTGCCGGGAGGCGTGGGCAAGGAGGGCGCCGTCTGACTGCGAACGAAGCTGCTGGATGTCGCGAAAAGGCACGCGGCTACCGTGAGTATGGTTACTCGGAATGAGAGCATATGGATTTCCGCCTGACTGGAGCGTCCCCCATTCTACCAATGCGTGCGGTCGCGAGTTTTCAGCGGGGAACTTTCCGAGGACGTGCGGCAGTTGGCGGCATCCCGCCCATTCCGCAGCAAGCGAAGAAAGGACGGGGATACGGCTTCACACTCGGTCGATCCGTGGACCAAAAAAAGCCGCATCCGGCCCTGACTGCTGGCCGGATGCGGCTTTTGCTGATCTCTGATCTCCGCGTTACTTGTCCGTCAGTGCTTCCACGCCGGGCAGTTTCTTGCCCTCCAAGAATTCGAGCGAGGCGCCGCCGCCGGTGCTGATGTGGGTGATCTGGTCGGCTACGCCGGCCTGATTGATGGCGCTCACCGAGTCGCCGCCGCCGATGATGGAGATGGCTGCCTTGTTGGCTGCGACAGCCTTCGCTATGGCGTTGGTGCCCACGGCAAAGCGGGGAAACTCGAAGACGCCGGCGGGGCCGTTCCACACAATGGTGCGCGCGGTCGAAACTACCTCTTCAATGGCCGCGATCGACTTGGGGCCGATGTCCAGGCCCTGCCAGTCGGCAGGGAAGTTGACGCTCGTGTCCCAGGGCTGGGTCTTGGCGTCGGGAGAGAAGCTGTCGGCTAGGATGTTGTCGACAGGCAGAAGCAGGTTGACGCCTTTGGCCTTTGCCTTTTCAAGCGCGGACTTGGCCATGTCGATCTTGTCTTCTTCGACCAGGCTCTTGCCGGTGGTTACGCCGAGGGCGCGCTGGAAGGTGTAAGCCATGCCGCCGACGATGACCAGGGTGTCGACCTTGTCGAGCAGGTTGTCGATGACATCGATCTTGCCGGAGATCTTGGAGCCGCCGATGATGGCCACGAAGGGTTTCTCGGGGTTTTCGAGCGCCTTGCCCAGGTAAGTGATTTCTTTCTCCATCAAGAGGCCGGCGACGGCGGGCTTGAGGAAGTGCGTAATGCCTTCCGTGGAGGCGTGGGCGCGATGCGCAGAGCCAAATGCATCGTTGACGTAGACCTCGGCCAGCGAAGCGAGGGCCTTGGAGAAGGCCGGGTCGTTGGCTTCTTCTTCGGCGTGGAAGCGGAGGTTTTCCAGCAGCAGCACCTGGCCGGACTCAAGCTGGCGCGCCAGTTCGCCGGCGACCTCGCCGATGCAGTCGGGCGCGAAGGCGACGTTGACGCTTTCGCCCAGTTCCTTGTCGAGCAGCGCGCGCAGGCGGTCGACGACGGGACGCATGGAGTACTTGGGGTTCGGCTTGCCCTTGGGACGGCCCAGGTGCGAAGCCAGGATGACCTTGGCCCGGTGGCGGATGGCATAAACGATGGTGGGCAGCGTGGCCACGATGCGTGTGTCGTCGGTGATGGTGGAGCCGTCTTCAGTGAGCGGCACGTTGAAGTCGACGCGGATGAAGACCCGCTTGTTAGCCAGTTCGATGTCGCGAATGGAGAGCTTTGCCATGATGTTTTCCTTGAGTTCTCAGTGATCAGTTGTCAGTAACCGGCTTCCGCGGCCAACCAGGAGAGACAAGCCAGGTCATTGTGCCCCTGGTTCAGCATTGTCGAGAGAATCTTCGATGACGGCGTCGAATTCCATTTCAATGCGCCAGGTGGGGTTAAGCAGGGCGGCGACGACGACCATGGTGGCGGCGGGACGAATATCGCTGAAAAACTCGCCGTGGACACTGCCCACGGCCTCCCAATCGTCGACGTGCGTCAAATACATGCGGGTGCGGACAACATCGCGGAACGAGGCTCCCGCTTCAGCGAGAGCCTTTTCGGCGATGGCGAAGATGCGGCGAGTCTGGCCGGAGGCGTCCTCTGCTTCAGCGCCCACGGGCCCTGTGCCGGCTATGAGAACGGAGTCCCCGACGCGTACGGCGCGCGAGAACCCGATGATGGGCTCGTAGGGAGAACCGCCGCTGATGTTCTGGCGCATAACAGTTGTCAGGGATCAGAAATCAGTTGTCAGAGATCAGAGGCTGCTATCGGAAGTCCTGATCTCTGATCTCTGACCCCTGATCTCTGCTTTTTACAGGCCCTTGGAAACCAGGAAGCTGATGAGGTCGACGACGCGGCTGGAGTAGCCCCACTCGTTGTCGTACCAGCTCAGCACCTTCACGCTGTTGCCAACTACCTTGGTCAAGGGCGCGTCCACGATGGAGGAGAGCGCATTGCCCTTGAAGTCGGAGCTGACAAGGAGATTGGAGTCGACGCCCAGAATGCCCTTCAGTTCGCCCTCCGAGGCTGCCTTGAAGGCGGCGTTCAGGGCTTCGGCGGTGGTAGGCTTCTCGGCGATGTAGGTGAGATCGACGATGGAGACGTTGGGGGTTGGGACGCGGATGGCAAAGCCGTCCAGCTTGCCGGCGGTCTCAGGGATGACCAGCTTGAGAGCCTTGGCTGCGCCGGTCGATGTGGGAATCATCGAAAGTGCGGCGGCACGGGCGCGGCGCAGGTCCTTGTGCGGGAAGTCGAGGATGACCTGGTCGTTGGTGTAGCTATGGATGGTGGTCATGATGCCGGAGACGATGCCACTGGTTTCCAGAATCACCTTAACCACGGGGGCCAGGCAATTCGTCGTGCAGCTGGCATTGGAAAGAATGTTGTGCTTGGCCGGGTCGTACTTGTTCTGGTTGACCCCAAGGACGATGGTCATATCCTCGTTGGTGGCCGGCGCCGAGATGATGACCTTCTTGACGGTCGCGCCCAGGTGCGCCTTGGCCTTGGTGGCGTCAGTGAAGTGGCCGGTAGACTCGACGACGATCTGCGCGCCGACTTCAGCCCAGGGCAGCTTGGCGGGATCGCGCTCGGCCCATACCTTGATCTTCTTGCCATCGACGCTGATGAAGTCGTCGCCGTGGCCGATATCGTTTTTCAGGTTGCCGAGGATCGAGTCGTACTTGAGCAGGTGAGCCAGCGTGGCCGGGCTGGTCAAATCGTTGACGGCAACAAAATCAATCTCGGGATTTCCCAGGGCGGCGCGCAAAACGTTGCGGCCAATGCGGCCGAAGCCGTTGATACCAACCTTAACTGCCATGTTTCGATTCTCCTTCGTAATCGTTGAAGCGGTGTGATTTGAACTTCCGGGGTTCGGCGTCTGGAATGCGTCCAAAAGGCAATTCCACCAAACCCATGATGGTAACACTCCTGTCAACGGAAAACTGATGAAAACTCATCAATTCCCGTCGTTCGGACCAGAAAGTCCCTTACCGTTAGTGTGCATTCCCGAATAGACAACAGTATGTGACGGACTGCACAGCAGAGCAGTTTTCAGAGAGCCGCAGGCGTCTTAAGATCGGGCAGGGTAGCTGTGCCTTTCAGGGTTCATCGCGTTCGGATTTCGGGGATTCTGAACAGGGGTGGATTTGCAGCGCCCGAGGCAAGTATGGTATTCGGGTAGGAATACCAAGGTGTTCAAGGGTTCATGAGAAGACGTTCGAGACGCGCACCCAATACTTCGGAATCCACAGGCAAGATTGGCCAGGAACTCCCATCGAATCAACCCGCTCCGCTGGTGCCGTTCTATCCGGACGACGCCCCGGCCAGCAGGCCGGCCCCCCCGCCCCAAGCCGCGCAGCAGCCTGTGCACCATCCCGCGCAGCCCGAGCGCCACGCGCGGCCGGCACACGCTCCGCGGCAGGATTGGAATGAGCCGCCGGGCTCGGGGCGATTCGAGCTCGAAACCCAGCCGGAGACGCCCAGTGTGCCTCCTCCGGAGGTAGGTCCGGCAGACCGCTCGCCCCAGGCTCCCAAGGGCTACGTGGTGCTGGCCATCGGGCTGCCCGGCTCGGGCAAGACCACATGGTTCCGGCGGCGCGGCGTGACCCCGTTGTCGAGCGACTTATTGCGCAACATTCTCTTCGACGATGTGGAGGAGCAGCGCTACCAGGGGCTGGTGTTCTCCACGCTGCGCTCGTTGCTGCGGGCGCGGCTCATTGCGCGCATGCCGTGGAATTATGTGGACGCGACGAATTTGTCGATTCACGAGCGGCGCCAATGGATCAAGATGGCCAAGAGCTTTGGCTACGAGGTGCAGGCGGTGTTTTTCGATGTGCCGCTTGAAGTTTGCCTGGAGCGCAACAGCAAGCGCGACCGCTCGGTGAGCGAAGACGTGATGCGCAAGATGGCCGAGAAGCTGAAGCCGCCGGTGTTTGAAGAGGGCTTTGAGAAGATCACGGTGGTCCGCGTCAAAAGCGCCGGATAAGCGCTTGCGCTCGAGGTGCGTTTTGCGCTCGGACGCCGAATAGGTCCGAATCACGCATAGGTATGGACCAGGTCGTCGTATAGCTCCACCCGTGCCCCATCCTTGCGATTTTTTTCTGTCGCAAGGGTGGGAAACCGCACGCTCTTCGAGGCCCGAATCAACAATTCTCCAACCTATTAAAATCCTTCATAGAAGAAAGGATTTCCCATGAGCACTTCCCCTGTGCAATCACCCTATGTTGAACCCTGGCTCCGCGGAACCCATACCGATGTTCCCGCCGTAGGCCGCGCTGTGGTTCACGCGCTCGAACTGGCTCTCGACGACGTGAGCAAATGGACCGACGGCCTGACCGATGCCGAGGTTCAATCGTATCCGCTCGGACTGCCTTCGGTCGCCTTCCATCTGCGCCACATTGCGCGCTCCATCGACCGAATTCTTACGTATGCGGAGGGCAACCAGCTTTCTGCGGAGCAGTTAGCGGGGTTGAAGGCCGAGCAGAGCGGAGATGAATCTTTAGCCGTGCTGCTGGCCGAAGTTGAAGCTTCGCTCGGCAATGCCGCAGGGCGAGTGCGCGCGCTGGGGACGGCCGACTTGAACACCTTTCGCGGCGTGGGCCGCAAGCAGTTGCCGACCTCGATCGGCGGCGCTCTGATTCATGTGGCTGATCACACGCAGCGGCATGTGGGGCAGGTGGTTACAACGGCCAAGGTGCTCAAGGCGCTGCGGGCCTGACTTTGCATTGCCGCAGGAGTTCCCAGGGTGCCTTTCAAGATCGGGAGTAAACTATCCGTGTGAAGCGTTTCCCCGCGGTAGCGATAGTTCTCGCCATGATTGCGCTCCCCGTCTGCGCCCAGCGGGGCGGATTCCACGGAGCATCTTCCGGTCACGCGGCGACGGCATCCCGTGGAGGGTTTGCGTCTTCGGCTTCCGCCCGGTCTTCCGGGTATCGCGGCTATGCCGTCAATCGATCCCCGGTTGTTGCCAGGAGTTTCCAGAGAGGCGTTGCCGGCAATTACGGCGCACGCTCACCCTACACCGGCAGCTGGCGATACCGAAGGCCGTATGTGTCGCCTTATCGGGTGGGATTCCGTTACGGGTTTCCCGGCTACGGATGGGTGGCTCCATACTTCCTTGGATATCCGGACGACCTGGGTTACGACGATTCTGGCGTAGCGCAGGGCAATGCTCCCAACGGATACGATGCAGAGCCCCCGGATCAGCAGCAGCCGGCGCCGCTTCCTCCGTACCTGCCCAACGCCGATATGTCCCGGCCCGCGCAGCCCCCGGCAAGCGAAGATGCGGTCACGTTAATTTTCAAGGACGGCCGTCCAGCGCAGCAGATTCATAACTACATCCTGACCCCGAGCACGCTTTATGTGGGAGGGCAACATCAGCAGGCCATCCCCACTGACCAGCTCGACCTGGCCGCGACCGCCAGAGTGAATCGCGACGCGGGGGTCGATTTTCAAATTCCCAACGCGCTCCGGTAGCCCCACCGAACGTCGTTGTACCCTTCCCTGTGCCACTTTTTCTGCCGCTGGCGTTCATGGCGAAGAGATAGCGCGCAGGGCGGAATGCTCTAGAACCGGTTCCATCAATGCTGTTCGACAAGCGCAGAGCATCCCGGGAGGGGCTAAAGCCCCGGGTTTTGTGCGCCTTCTGCGGCAAGGCTAAAGCCGTGCCCTTTCAAGGCGTGAATCATGCACCCAGTTCTAGCTCGTCTGCTGCTCGGCGACGAGCGGATCCGGAGTTGAGTCTTGGATGTGCCCCATTTTTTCGTGCTTGGTCTTGATGTAAGCGGCGAAGGACTCCTGCGGCTCGACCTCGGCGGAGACGCGCTCCACCACCGCGATGCCGCCGGACTCGAGTGCAGCCACTTTTTCGGGATTGTTGGTGATGAGGCGCACCGCGTTGACGCCCAGCAGCTTGAGGACTGCGGCAGGCAGCTCGTAGGCGCGGCAGTCGGCGGCGAAGCCCAGCTCCACGTTGGCTTCGACGGTGTCGAGGCCCAGATCCTGCAACTCGTAAGCCTTGAGCTTGGCCATGAGGCCGATGCCGCGGCCCTCCTGCTGCTCGTAGAGCAAAATGCCGGCGCCTTCTTCGACGATCTTGCCCAGGGCCAGCTCCAGCTGCAGACGGCAGTCGCAGCGTAGCGAGTGAAAGACGTCGCCGGTAAGGCACTGCGAGTGGATGCGCACCAGCGGCGGCGCGGAGTGGATGTCGCCCATGACCAGCGCCACCAGGCCCTCGACGCTGCTGCCGGAAGTGGCTCCCGGTTCGCAGTCGGGCCGCGGCGCATCGAGCACTCCTTCGAAGCCAAAGATGCGGAAGGCGCCCCAGCGAGTGGGCAAGTCTGCTTCGGCGACCTTATTCACGCTTTGAAATCCCATAATTCCATCTTACAAGGGCAGGGAACTGAGGGCAGGGAATAGGGAATATCTCCTGGTGATTGATGATCCTTCTGTCGTGAGATGGTGAAGCGGTTCGGGAAGGTCACCAACTGATCTCTGATCCCTATTCCCTATTCCCTGCTCCCTGTTCTCTCCATGCGATACATTGAATGGGTGATGGTGGCCTTTTGACAGACAGGCTCATTTGGATAACGCTGCTGGTGAAGCTGGGCGTGGTTGCGTCCGTGGCCAGCATCCTGGCGCGCGTGGTCACCTTCCGCCGGCTTTTCTTTGCCGAGCATCGCACCAGCCGGCAGACGCTGGAACTGCTGGCGTTTTTTCTGGTGCCGCTTACGCTGGGCGTGTGGGTGCGCTTCTGGGTGCCCAACTTCCTGGCCGCCGACATCTCGTTTGAAACAGTGGTTCTGCTGGGTCTTCTGCTGGGACCGGGATGGGCCATGCTGGGCGGCGTGGTGCTGGCCGCGCCCGCAGTCTACCACCACGAGTACCTGGCCCTGCCTTTCAACATCGCGCTGGGGGCTGCGGCAGGCATCCTGGGCGGCTTCGTCGAGCCCGAGGAAATCTGGTCGTTCACCCCGTTCATCGACCTGAGCCTTTGGCGATGGGTGCGCCGCAACCTGCGCCAGCCGCGCATCGATCGCCAGATCCTGCTGCTGTTCCTTATCGCCGTCATGGAGATGCTGCGCGACTGGCTGGCGCACATCTACCCGCACCGGCTGTTTGCATTGTTGGCCAGCCAAATATGGATCCAGGTTTTTGTCTGGCTTAGCGCGCCCATCAACGTGGGGATTGCGCTGAAGGTGTGGAGCACGCTCCGTCTCGAATTGAAGCTGGAAGAACAGAAGCGGCTGCTGCTGGAGGCGCGGCTGGACGCGCTGCAACGGCAGATCAATCCGCATTTCCTGTTCAATACGCTCAACTCCATTGCCTCGCTGGTGCGCGTGAAGCCGGAGATGGCGCGCGAGATGACGGTGAAGCTGGCCAATATTCTGCGCGCACTGCTCAAGGACCACGACACATATGTGCCGCTACGTGACGAACTGAGCTTCACCG
>CAYUJM010000152.1:0-10758 GCA_964445025.1 uncultured Occallatibacter sp.
AGGCCCGGTCGCTGGGCACGCGTTCCCGTCCTTCGGTGTGGAAGCGCGCTCCAGCCATCCAGCAACTGCTTGAGAGCATGAACCGCGTACCCTTGTAGAGCGGCATCACATTGCCCGTCAGCCAGCACCAGGGAATAAATAAGAGCGCCGTGGGAATTCCAGTGATGACCATGGTGGCCATGAAAATGAGCGAATAGATCATGCGGAGTTTTCCCCTTGGCCGTGATCGGGGAAGCGTTGTTGAAGGCGCGCGGGCAGTTTCTCATAGATGCCGTCGAACCCGCCATTGGATAAGATCGCGACCACGTCGCCGGGCTCCAGGCGTGGCGCAATCGCATCGACGATAGCTTCGCCGTCGGGGTGCAGCTCTGCCTCTGCGCCTTGCGCTCGCAGGGACTCGATTACGTCCTCCGGGTGCAGGCGCTCTGCATCGGGAATGCGCTGCTGCTGGTAGACGCCGGCCAGTACAACTCGGTCGGCGAGCTGCAGGCTTTCCACAAGATCGGCCTGCAGCACTTTGCGGCGCAATGTGTTCGAGCGCGGTTCCAGCACCGCCCACAGACGCGCTTGGGGATAAACAGATCGCAGCGCGCGCAGGGTTTCGCGGATGGCCGTTGGGTGGTGCGCAAAGTCGTCGATCACGGTGATGCCGTGGATGACCGCGCGGACCTCCAGGCGGCGTTTGACGCTCTTGAAACTGGCCAGCGCGGCCTGGATCGATTCCCTGCCGATGCCCAGGCCCGATGCCAGCGCGGCTGCGGCCGTAGCATTCAGCGCGTTGTGTTCGCCGGCCAAACTCATTGCTAGCTCGGCCCAGAGTGCGCCGCCGTGCCAGACCTCCCAGCGCGTTAAGCCATTCACGTGGCGCAGGTTGGAGATGCGCCAGTCCGCACCTTCCGAGAAGCCATACCGCTCCACCCGGCAGAGCGCGGGTTGCAGGCACTCCGTAACATTGGCGCTGCCATCGTATGCCACGATCAGTCCGCGCCGCGGAACGAGATTCACCAGGCGCTTGAAGGCAGTCTTCACGGCATCCAGGTCCGCGTAAATGTCCGCGTGATCGAATTCGACATGCGTCAATATCAAAGCGTCGGGAAAGTAATGAAGGAACTTCGGCCCTTTGTCGAAGAACGCGGTATCGTATTCATCGCCTTCGAGGATGAAGGTACGCGTGGGCCGCAATTGAAAGCTGGTCGCAAAGTTCTCTGCCACGCCGCCGATCAGGAACGATGGCTCGCGGTGCGGGTCGAGTTGTGACGCCACCTGGTAGATCCACGCCAGCATACTGGTGGTCGTGGTCTTGCCATGCGTCCCGGCCACAACAAGGGACTCGCGCCCGGCCAGGAACTCCTCGTGCAGCAGTGCCGCCATCGATGTGAACGGGATGCGCTGGTCGAGCAGGTATTCGACTTCAGGATTGCCGCGGGAGAGCGCATTGCCGATGACAACCAGGTCCGGAGCGGGCGAAAGATTGGCTTCGGCGTAGGGCTCGAGGATGGGAATGCCAAGTGAGCGCAGCAGGTCGCTCATGGGAGGGTAGGCAGCTTTGTCAGAGCCTGTGATGCGATGGCCCTGCAACTGCAAAAGCCCGGCGAGCGAAGCCATGGCCGTGCCGCAGATGCCGCTGAGATGGATATGACGGGATGAAGGGTGCATAGGAGTCAAGGAAGTACCGCTGTCTGCAACAGATTCAGATCGGCCTCATTGGCGACATGCAGTTCAGCCTCCACGCCAAGCGTCAACGTCACATTCGAGCTCGAAACGTGGCCGCTGCGCAAGCCGATGGCGATAGGGCCTTGGAACTGGTCGAATACGCGCAGGATGACTTCATCCAGAAACCCGACCGGCGCGCCGGGCGAAGAGCAATCGAGCATCTCGCCGAAGACGATGCCGCGCACACCATCCAGTTTACCTGCCTGCGCGAGTTGCCAGAGCATGCGGTCGATCTGGTAGGGCTTGGCGTTCACGTCTTCCAAAAAAAGCAGCTTGCCTTCTGTCTGCGGCTCGTAGGGCGTGCCCAGGAGCGAAACCAGAATCGAGAGGCACCCGCCATAAAGCGTGCCGCGCGCGCGGCCGGGATGAAGGGTTCGCAATCCCTCCGCTGCGCCGACGGAGTAAGTCTGCCCGCCCAGCGCGGCGCGCAGGCTGTGCAGGTGCACGCCGTCCTCACGGGCAAAATCGGCAGCGACCATGGGGCCGTAGAAAGCGGGCAATCCGATCTGGTCGAGCAACCAGAGTTGCAATGCTGTCAGGTCGCTGTAGCCGAGCAAAGGCTTGGCGCTCTCTGCAATCAGGTCCAGGTCCAGCGCGTCGAGCAGATAGTTGGATCCATACCCTCCGCGGGTGGAAAAGATGGCGCGCACCTCATCGTCGGCAAAGGCATGATGCAGATCGCGCAGGCGCATCTCCGGGGTTCCGGCAAAATAAAGCGGGCCGCGGGAAAGAATGTGGTCGCCTGCCTGTGGCGCGTAACCCAGAGTGCGCAGGGCCTCAAGCCCACGCTCAACGCTTTCGGACTGCGGCGTGGAGGCAGGCGAGACCACCGCCACAAGAGCATCGTTCGGAACAGTGGCGGGCTTGAGCAAGGCGGTCACGCGTAGAAGGCCTCTCCGCTGGCAATCAGGGTCGCCGGTCCCGTGAGGTAAAGCTCGTTGCCGGGGCCTTCCCAGACGACGGTCTGCTCGCCGCCGGGAGCCACAACGGTGAGTGGTGAAACGCAGCCCATGAATGCGCGCGCGGCGGTGGCGGCGGCGGAACTGCCAGTCCCGGAAGATGTGGTTGGCCCCACGCCTCGTTCGTATATGCGGATTTCGATCCGTTCCGGGCTGACGATGCGAACGAATTCGACATTGGTCTGGTTGGGAAAATCGGGATGACTGCATATATCCGCGCCGATGGTCTGCCATCGCTTGCCGCCGACGGTGAACTCCGCATTGTTGACGATAATGACGAAATGTGGATTGCCGGTTGTGACTTCGATGCCGACAACGCGCAGGCCGCCCGCAAGTGTGACATTGTGGGGCAGAAAGGAGGGAATTCCCATGCCGGTTGAAACATCCACGGTGAATCCGCCCGATGCGCGGATGCCGTTGATCCGGCAGCGGCGCAGGCCGGCATCGGTTGCGATTTCCAAATCTTCCCCAGGTTGCGACTGGAGCGCATGGGCCATCCAGGCAGCCACGCAGCGCGTTCCGTTGCCGCTGATCTCCGCGATCGAGCCGTCGGTATTGTGCAACCGGATGCGGCCTGACTTGGGGCCTGTCCAGGCGAAGAATTCTATGCCGTCGGCGCCAATTCCGGTATTGCGGGCGCACAGGCGCCGCGTCGCTTCTGCCCAGTCCAGGCCGCCGGCGTCGTCTTCATTGACGATGAGGAAATCGTTGCCGCATGCGTGTGCCTTGGTAAAGGGAATCAATCGTCCTCCGAATCACGAAATGTGAAAAGCTTTTCAATGTCGGGCTTGGCGTTGAGCTCTGCACGCAGGCGCTCATGTTGGCGCCGTGTGGCTGAAAGAGGAAAGCTGATGCGCTGCACTTCACCGATCGAGTCGGATTCAACGGCGGTGAGTCGTTGGCCCGCATAGTCCATGGCCTCGAGGATCGATTGCAGCATGACGGGCTGATTGTGGCCGCGGGCCTCGTAGGTGACCGGGAAGGCTTTGAGGTTAGCGCGTTGTTCCAGCACGCCGACGAATGCAAGCGCAAGAATGACAATAAGGGCTCCCACTGCCGCTGCCGCGTAGAGGCCCGCGCCACATGCCATACCGATGGAGGCGACCACCCAGATGCTGGCCGCGCTGGTCAGCCCGCTCACGCGGCTGCGGTTGTGCAGGATGAGCCCGGCTCCCAGGAAGCCGATGCCTTGCACGATGTTGGAAGCCACCTGTCCTTTGTTGGGACTGTTGTCGCCCGCCAGGACCGCGGAAAGCAGCGTAAAGAACGCGGCGCCCAGGCAGATGAGCAGGTTGGTGCGCACGCCCGCGGATTTGCGTTTGAGCTCGCGCTCCACGCCAACCAGTCCGCCCAGCAGGCAGGCCATCAGCAGGCGTCCAATGGCGCCATTGGCCACCATCATCTGCTGCAACTGGTCGAATTGAAACGGCTCGGTGAGCGTTGCCAGTGTTGAGTTCATGGAGATTCCTGGAGCGATGCTATCACCGGGAGAGCGCGATGGATGAGGTTTGATGAACCTGGAGTATCGGAGACGTAAAGCGTGACGGAGGGCTGGCCGGAGGCGGAAAACCTTCGATAGACGGTGAGGCCGCCGGGATGTTCGTGGACGGCGCGGTCGATCTCGTCGCCGTCGAATGCCACGACGAAAGCCGCGTGGGCAGCGGGTGCGGCGAGCGCGTCGCGATAGATTCCGAGGTCGCCTTCGTTGATGGTTTGCCGCAATGGAATTCCGGTCAGGGCCACAATTTGCGGGTCGGTCGAGGTGATCATCAGGACCACGCCGCCTGGCTGTTTTGCCAGGAGCGAACGCAACACTGGCGGAATTGCCAGCTCATAGGGGCGGTGAGCGCGAAAGATCCTTGTGCCTTCCACGTAGACTTGCGGACGCTCGCGCAGCATCTGAAATACATTGAAGCCGGTGAGGGCAAAGAGCGCCGCGGCAGCTACATGGGTCCAAGCAGGCTTCAAATCGCGCGGCTTGAATTCGCGTACCGCGGCAAGACAGAACTGCGCAGCGAAGCCCAGCGCGAACGCGATGGCCGGGAGCAGCTCGATTCCATAGCGCAGGTTGTACCAGGAATGCGGCCACCACACCGGCAGAAAAATCGGCACGGAACCGTATGCGACCGAGTAGGCGTAGAAGGGAATTGGCAGCGCCAGCAGCAGCGTCCATGAAACCATGTGGTGGCGAGCCGTGATCCAGGCCCATGCCGCTCCCAGCAGGCTGAGCGCCAGCAATACATTGCCCCATGCCGATGCAGCTGCGTCCATCTCCGCGGCCTTCACGTAGAAGAGGAACGCGACCCAGGGATTGTGCCAGCCGGGATGGGGTGGGAAGCCGGGCGCGGAGGTGCGGATCTCAATGGCCTTTGCGGAGTAAGGTCCGCGCGCGAAGTAGAGCCAGTCGCCGAATGCTGAGGCGTTGTAGAGAAACCATGCAGCAGGCGCTGCGACGACCAGAATGCTCGCTGCCCAAAAAGTCCAGGAGCCAAGTTGACGGCGTCGGGCCAGCGTGATGCCGATTGCGCACCAGGCCAGCAGCGCCATGATCCAGCCGTCGTAGCGGGTGAAGATGGCGGCCACAAGAATCAGAGCGATCGACCAGAGGAGACGGGTGTTTTGCTTCGGGTTCGAATCCAGACACGCCCGCCACTCCACCAGCCAGACCGTGATCCAGACCATCTCGCACACAAACAGCGGCTCGGTCATGGCCGTCGTTTGCAGGTAGAGCAGATTGGGGTTGGTGGCAAAGAACGCGAGCGCAATGGCTGCGGCAGCGGGCCCGATCCAGCGGCGGGCGAGCCGGTAGAGGCCCGCGCAGGCCAGGAGATATGCAAGAGCCGACGGAATCACGCCTGCGATCCCGTTGGCCCACCAGCTGTAGACCTGGACGAACGGGATCATCAGAATGTGCGGCAGCGGCAGCCACACCGAGCCCAGTTCCGAGAAGCGGGGAAGATGGGAATCGAAGGCGCGCCGGGCAATGTTGAGGTGGGCAACGGCATCCCCATAGTCAAGCAATGCGCCGTTCAACCAGCTCCACGCGATGGCGGTCGCCGAAGCTGCCGCGCACGAGGCCAATACGGCCAGCCATTCTGCGCGAGCGATGGGCCTCTCAATCAAGGTGGGTCAACTCGCGGAAGACGATGAAGCGCTCGTCGATCTCTTTGCGGGAGAGCTGCTGCAGACGCTCGGTTCCAAAGCGCTCCACCGCGTAAGAGCCCATCACGCTGCCGTAGAACATGGCGCGGCGGAAAACCGCCGGAGTAAGCTCGCGCTGCGAAGCCAGATAGCCGAAGAAGCCGCCGGCAAAGCTGTCGCCCGCGCCGGTGGGGTCGACCACTTCTTCCAGAGGCAGGGCCGGCGCACGGAATGCGTGATGCGGGCTTTGCGCGTCTTTGGAGAAGCTGTGTTCACCGAAGAACGCCGTGGCTCCATACTCGCCGTGTTTCACGATGAGCGTGTGCGGTCCCAGGCCCAGGACGCCGCGCGCCGCCTGCACCAGGTTGTTGTTGCCGGCCAGCATGCGCGCTTCCGTGTCGTTGATGAGCAGAATGTCCAGGCCCTTGAGCACTTCGAGCAGAGCCGGCCGATGATCCTTGATCCAGTAGTTCATGGTGTCGCCGGCCACCAGCTTTACGTCGGGCATGGCCTCGCGAACGCGGCGCTGCAGCAGGGGATCGATATTGGCAAGGAAAAGAAACTCCGAGTCGCGATAGGCCTCGGGTATCTTCGGTTCGAAAGAGGCAAATACGTTCAGTTCGGTGGTGTGGGTCTTGGCCTCATTCAGGTTGTCGAGGTAGGAGCCTTCCCAGAAAAAGCTTTTGCCTGCGGCGCGCTCAATTCCGCGCGTGTCAATATGCCTCGCGTGAAATACCGCCTCCTGCTCGGGTCCAAAATCCTCGCCAACGACGGCGATGACGCGCACGTCGGTAAAGAAGCTGGCCGCCAGCGAAAAATAGGTTGCGGCGCCGGCGAGTTGGCGCTCGTAGCGTCCAGCGGGGGTTTCAACTGTATCGTAGGCAACGCTGCCCACTACGGTAATTGCCATTGATCTTCCTCTCTTATTCGGCTTGCTGGCCCGCTGACTCCCGGACTTGCTGACTTGCGGACTTACTGACTTGTTACCACCCCAGGTACTTGCCGAACAGCAAGCCCACTTTTTCCTTTGCTGACTCCGGAATTGCATCCGGCTGCGTCAGCACGGCATACTTCGCCGCCGAGGCACAGGCGCATGTGCGCTCCCTGGGCAGAGCTGCAACGGCGGCCTTCACCACCTTGGCAGCGTTCTCCGCATTCTGGTGCAGCACGGCGACAATCTCCTCGATAGTGACCGCGTCGTGGCCTTCGCGCCAGCAATCGTAATCGGTGACCATGGCGACGGTGGCGTAACAGATCTCGGCTTCGCGGGCCAGCTTGGCTTCCTGCAGGTTGGTCATGCCGATCACGTCGGCGCCCCAGCTGCGATAGAGGTTGGACTCTGCGCGCGTGGAGAACTGCGGCCCTTCCATGCACACGTACGTGCCGCCCAGCTTGCCCACCACCCCCACCGCGGCGCAGGCCTCCACGGCAGCCCTGGCCACCGTGGCGCAGACTGGATCGCCAAAGGCCACGTGGCCCACAATCCCCTCGCCGAAGAAGGTGGAAATGCGATGGAAGGTGCGGTCGATGAACTGATCGGGCACCACAAAGTCTGTCGGCTTGTGCTCTTCCTTGAGCGAGCCGACGGCCGAGACGGAGAGAATCCGTTCCACGCCGAGCTTCTTGAACGCGTAGATGTTGGCGCGGAAGTTCAGTTCCGAGGGAAGAATGCGGTGGCCGCGCCCATGCCGCGCCAGGAAGGCGACTTTGCGCCCCTCCAGTTCGCCCAGCACAAATGCGTCGGAAGGCGCGCCAAAGGGCGTTTCTACGCGCTCCTCGCGCACGTTGGTGAATCCCGGCATGGAGTAAAGCCCGCTGCCGCCGATAATCCCGATCTCAGCTTGTGCCAATGCACTGCTCCTTCAGCAAACATCCCAGTATAAAGGCAGGGGCGGCTCTGACCGGCTGACCTGGCCGGATGGCGAGGCGAGCGACGTTCTAAAATGTTTCGTTGTCTTGTTTGACCCGGGGAGCGGCCGGCAGCAACGGCTCCTCCGCTTTCTTGCAGTGGATTTGGAGCATGGATGAACAAACGTCTCGTTCTTGTCGCGTTGATTTTGGCCGGAGTAACCGCCGGAATCCCTTCCAAGGCGACTGCGCAAGAGCGCCCCTTGTCCGAGCGCGCGGCAAACGCCGCAATCGCGCGATGGCCGGATGGGCGCTTCGCGCCTGCCGGAGCATCTCAGGCCTGGAATTACGAACTAGGCACGCTGCTTGAGGGCGTGGAGTCCGTCTGGCTGAATTCTGCCGATCCGCATGACTACAACTACATCAAACAATCGGTAGATCCGCTTGTTGGCTCCGATGGCTCCATCTCCACCTGGAAACCGGACGAGAATCAGCTCGACAGCATTCTGTTGGGCCGGCAACTTCTGTTGCTTTACGGCGTCACGCGAGACCGCCGCTACGCAACCGCTGCCACACTGCTCTACCAGCAGCTTCTTCATCAGCCGCGCACTCCGTCCGGCGGGTTCTGGCACAAGCAAAAGTATCCGAATCAGATGTGGCTGGATGGGCTGTACATGGCGGAGCCCTTCTATGCGGAATATGCCGCCACATTTCACCATCCTGAAGCGTTCGCCGACATTACCCGCCAGTTTGTGCTGATGGAGGAACACGCCCGCGATCCCCGGACGGGACTGCTGCACCACGGGTGGGACGAATCGAAACAGGAGCGCTGGGCAGACAGGCAGACCGGCCTCTCTTCGCAGTTCTGGGCCAGGGGCATGGGCTGGCACATGATGGCGCTGGTCGATACGCTTGCCTACTATCCGGAAGAAGATCCGGGAAGGAAGCAGTTGATCGCTCAACTCGCGCGCGATGCCGCTGCAGTGGCCCATTACCAGGATAAGGCAACGGGGCTCTGGTTTCAGGTGCTCGACAAGGCCGGCGCGAAGGGGAATTATCCGGAGTCTTCCGCTTCCTGCATGTTTGTTTATGCACTGGCAAGGGGCGTGCGGGAAGGCTATCTCCCGGAAGATTATCTTTCCAACGCGGAACGTGGCTATCGCGGCATTCTCAGCCATTTCATCCAGACCGGTCCCGGCGGCGACGTGACTCTGACCGGGACAGTCAAGAGCGCAGGCCTTGGCGGTGACCCGTACCGGGATGGAAGTTACGCCTACTACATCGGCGAAAAAGTGGTCAGCAACGATCCCAAGGGGGTTGGCGCGCTTCTGCTGGCTACGACCGAGATGGAGAACGCCGGCAACGCGAGGCTGGGCCGAGGCGACACCGTATTACTCGATGCGTGGTTCAACAGCCAGAAACGCCCCGATGCCTTCGGTCAACAGGACTACTTCCATTACAAATGGGACGACGAGAGCGACAGTGGCTACTCACTGTTTGGCCACATCCTCCGAATCTTCGGAGCAAAAACATCTACGCTCTATGACGCGCCGACACTTGCCGCCCTCGGCAAGGCGCAGGTGTACATCATCGTCTCACCCGACATTCCGGCAAAGAACCCAAGCCCTCATTACATGCAGCAGGAAGATGCCGCACAGATTGCGGAATGGGTAAAGGCCGGCGGCGTGCTCGTCATCCTGGAGAACGACCCTGGGAATGCCGACCTGGAGCATATGAATCTGTTGGCCGATCGCTTCGGAATCCACTTCAACAACGTCCTGCGCAAGCATGTTGAGGGAACGCGATGGGATATGGGGAAGATTGTAGTTGATGGCGGCGGAGCCATCTTCCATGCGCCGCACAGGCTTTACATGAAGGATGTCTGCACCATTTCGGTGAGTTCGCCGGCTGTATCTCAACTTACCGACAGCGGAGATATCTTGATGGCAACGTCAAAGTACGGGAAGGGAACTGTCTTTGCCACCGTCGATCCATGGCTCTACAACGAATACACCGATGGCCACAAGCTTCCTGCCGAGTATGACAACTACGCCGCGGGCAGGGAGCTGGCGCGCTGGATCCTCTCTCAGATTCCCCGCCAGCCATGAGTCTATGAAAGGCCTGTTTGCAGCGGACGCAGGGCTCCGCCAAGCTTGCGCATTCCAAGCGGTCCGCCCCGCGCCTGTGAACGAAGTCGCTGCTTCTAGCTCATGAATCCCAGATACGGGCTGGAGCCAAAGTTTCCGAAATTGGGGAAGACCTGCCGCACCTGCCCATCGGAAAGCCCAAGCCATTGCGCCAGTGTTCCTGCGTACTGGTCCACCGCGGTTGTGGGAATCAGGCGGCCGGCTCCCACATCGTTGGCCTGATTTGTGCCTACCACCGGGTACTGGCCATACATGTCGCCGCCTTGCACCGCGCCACCCACAACGAAATGGTGGCTTCCCCATCCGTGGTCGGTCCCGTTGCTGTTGCAGGTTAGGGTCCGGCCAAAGTCGGATGCGGTGAAGGTGGTTACCTGGTTGCCCAGGCCGGCGGTCACCATCAAGCCATCGAAGTACTCCAGCGCCGCGCCAAGCTGCGTGAGAAGCTGCGCATGCTGAATTGCCTGGTTGTTGTGCGTATCAAAGCTGCCCAGTTGCACGTAGAAGATCTGCCGCGTCACGCCCAGGGCAGGGTAGCCGCTGATGATCCTGGCAACGGTCTGTAACGATGTCGCGAGCGGGTTATCGGCGAGCTTATTGCTCATCGGATCGAGATATTGCGGCGGGTTCGGAACCCCACCCGGACCTGCCGGGAGCATGGAGCTTGCCAGCAAAGCCTGCGCCTGCATGGAGCGGTTGATGACGACCCCATACTCCTTGGCAAACAGGTTGGTCTCGTCGGCGGTGAGAATGGAAGTGAGCGGGTTGGAGGCTGCCGGCAATCCAAATGGAGGCTGAGCCACCCCGTAGATGGGGATCGGCCCCGCCGAAGTGACATTCAGTTGGAACGAAGTTTGCCCGGAGAGAAACAGCGCGATGCCGGCAGTGGAGATGCAGGTGAACATGGCGTTTGAATTCATGTTCATGCTCTCGATCAGATCTGCAACCGCTCC
>CAYUJM010000153.1:0-10714 GCA_964445025.1 uncultured Occallatibacter sp.
CGACGGCGCGCGCGGCATCCTCATCAACATCACCGGCTCCAGTTCGCTCAAGCTCTCCGAGGTCAATGAAGCCTCGTCGCTCATCCAGTCGGCCGCGCACGAAGACGCCAACATCATCTTCGGCGCCGTGCTCGACGAGAAAATGGGCGAAGAGGTGAAGATCACCGTCATCGCCACCGGCTTCCGCGACCAGATGCCCGAGCGCCGTGCGCGCATGCTGAGCATCGGAGAAGTGGCAGTCGTGGAAGAGCCCGTGGTTTCCGTGCCCGTGGTGGCGCCCAGCACATGGATGAACGAGCCGGCCCCAACCCCTGCAGTCGTTGCCGCCACCGTTGCTCCCTTTTTGAGCCAGGTGGAAGAAGAGGATACGGTTGAGGAAGAGGACTCTGAAGAGGGCTTCTTCTTCGCCTCTTCGACTTCCTCTGCCGCCGCCAACACCGGAATGGCAGCTCATGCTGCGGAATCCGAAGTCGTTCGTGGCCCCGAGTTCGGCTCGGAGTTCGATTCCGGCCTGGCTGGGACCGAACCGGAACTGGTGGCTGCCGCGTCCAGGCCGCAGTACGCCGAAATGGCAGAGGAGCCGTCGTATACCCCGCTGCCCAGGGACTACTCTTCCGACTTCGGCAACGGCATGCGCGCTTTGGCCGAGGCAGAAGACCATCGCGCTCAGCAGGCTACGGCACTTTTTCCGGAAATGGACGAGGCCTCGCAGCGTGACCTGGATACTCCCACGTTCATGCGCCGGTTACGGTTCTAGAAAGGGAACTGGCACGCAATTTCGCAAGCTTTTCGCTTTGGAATCCGGTGGTGGAGGGCTGTATAGTTCGTAAATGGCCCAATGGTCGGTGACCACCCCCGGAAGTGGAATGGTGGACCTGATGTATTTGCGGCTAATGTGCAAGATACTACTTTCTGTTTTTCAGCGTGACTGAGATCACATCCGGGCCGGGCAAATCGCAAATACAGTGAACCCATTCCCGGGCTAGAAACTGAGAAACGCAGGCGGAAATGTCGATTAGTTGAATGTGCGTCGCCCCGGCAGGACGCACGGCACGAACTTCATGTTTGAGAGGATGCGGGCTGAATGAAGATTTCGCGCATTTGGGCATTTGGATTACTTTCGTCTCTGGTTGTGGCTGGGATCAGCCTGAACCAGGCCGCCGCGTCCCCTTTGGACGCGCCCCACTCGCTTCATCACGCCAAGCCCTCCGAGCCTCACCTGACGGAGTCCCATCGGCGCCACACCGCCTCCCATTCTGCCGCCCTTGCGAAGTCCCCAACAGCTCGTGCTGCAACCTCCGGCCACGCCGCCTCAGTCAGTCACCACGCAAGAACCGCGTCGCGCGGCACGACGGCAGCCGGCACACGCCGGGTTGCCCTCACCACTCGCCGTCATCATTCCTATGAGCGCTTTACCGCCAGCTCGTTTGCCGGCCCGGACATCCTTGCCGCAGATGTGACTGCCGGCGAGGACCCCGTGGTTCGCCAGGCGGCTATCGACGCCCTCGGAGACATGAACGGCACTGCTGTGGTGATCGATCCCTCCAACGGCCGCATCCTGGCCATGGTCAACCAGAAGCTTGCCCTTTCGCCGGGCGCCGAGCCCTGCTCCACCATCAAGATCACCGTGGCCATGGCTGCGCTCTCTGAGGGCCTCGTTACTCGCGATACGATGGTCCAGCTTCCTGGCTTCCGCATGAACATGACCGACGCCCTGGCCAAGAGCAACAACCTCTACTTTGAAGAACTGGGCCGCGAACTGGGCTTTGAGCGCGTACGCCACTATGCCAACCAGTTCGGACTGGGCGAACTGGCCGGCTACAACATTCAAGGCGAGCAGCTCGGTGTCTATCCCGATCAGGCCATCCCCGAGTCGGAAGGCGGAGTCGGCCGCATGTGCAGCTTCGGACAGGGTGTGTCGCTTACCCCTCTGCAACTCGGCGCGTACGTGGCTGCCATTGCCAATGGCGGAACGCTCTATTACCTCCAGCATCCCACCACCCATGAAGAGGCCGCCAACCTTGAACCGAAGGTCAAGCGGACCCTGGATATTGCCCGCTACGTTCCCGACCTGCAGGACGGCATGGCCGGCGCGGTCGAGTATGGAACCGCCCGCCGCCTGCGCGCCAACTTCCACGAACTGCCCGTCTTCGGCAAGACGGGGACATGCTCCGACAATGGCACCCGCTTCGGCTGGTTCGCATCTTATTCTGAGTCGCCCCAGGGCAGCCTGGTCACGGTTTTCTTCCTGGAAGGCGGCCGCCCCACCTTCGGCCCTCGCGCCGCGGAGCTTACCGGCGAGTTCTATAAGAACCTCTGGGATCGCAACTACTTCGCGGACAAGACGCAGCAAACAGCCCTGGCCGCGCCCCCGCCGTCCGCTGCACAAGTTGTCGAATCTCCGGCTCCCGCACCGCAGAATCCCAGGTAAGCCGTCGCCGCTTCATTTTGTCCCTTCGCCAGAGAGGCCGCCTTCGGGCGGCTTTTCGGCTTTTGCACGGCGGGTTTCTGTTAGATTGAAGCCAATCTCGCCCGCGCATCATCCGATAGCTAGAGACGCCTTATCAAGCCTTGACGGCCGGCTTCTCAAAACCGGCGGACGAGACCGGGCAGTCTGATTCCCCGTACGCATCGCAGGAAACTATATGGAATTGCCGACGCATATCTTGTTGACCTATGGATACCTGCTGCTCTTCGCCTGGGTCCTGGTGGAGCAACTCGGAGTCCCGCTGCCCGCGACGCCCGTGCTGCTGGCTGCCGGCGCCCTTTCCGCCGAGGGGCAGCTCAGCCTTCCGCTGGCGCTGCTGGCCGGCCTGACCGCTTCACTGGTCGCCGACACTTCATGGTTCCTGATTGGCCGCAAACATGGTCACCGCGTGCTCCGTTTGCTGTGCAGGCTGTCCATGGAGCCGACCATCTGCGTTCGCCGCACCCGGGACTCCTTTGGCCGCCGCCGTGCCGTCACGCTGATGATCGCCAAATTCGTGCCCGGCCTGGCCACGCTCGCCCCGCCCGTGGCGGGCGAGAACGGCATGAGCCTGCGCCGTTTTCTCTTCTTTGACGGCATAGGCGCAACTGCCTGGGTGGGCGCTTTGCTTTTTGCGGGCAGGCTCTTCGGCGACGCGCTCAAGCGCGACCCCAGCCTCCTCAACTGGGTGGGCCGCTTCTCCGGAGCTCTTCTGCTCCTGGGTATTATGGCCTTTCTGGCAATGCGCATGATTCGCCGCCGCATGCTGCTCAAGGATCTTGCAGCCGCCCGTCTGGAGCCGGAAGAGTTGAAGAAGCAGCTCGATGCCGGCGAGGCCGTCTACATCGTCGACCTGCGCCACCCGCTCGAGTTGCTGCCTGACCCTTTCACGCTGCCGGGCGCTCTGCACCTGTCGCCTGACTCTCTCGCTGCGCGGCACCACGAGATTCCCCGCGACCGCGACATTGTGCTTTTCTGCACCTGCCCCAGTGAAGCCACGGCCGCCAAAACCGCCATGACCCTGCACAAGCTGGGTATCGAGCGCGTGCGCCCTCTGCGCGGCGGCTTCGACGAGTGGCGCCGGCTGGGATTCCCGGTCGATGCAGTGCAATTGACCCGCCCCCCGCTCCAACCCGCGCGAACGATTTAAGCCGGAGAGATGGCCTCTCCATTTCTTTCCACCGCCGCAACTCCTCCCATAGGGAGGAGGCGAAAATAGCCCAGGGTGAAGCGCAGCGTAACCCCGGGCACGCGACACAGTTTCACATGCCTCGCCCCGTAAGGGCGATGTGAACGCGAGCCGCGATTCTGATCCCTGTTCGCGCGATTGCTCAACCGCGTCATGCCGGGGATACTTACGGGGCCAAAGCCGTACTATGAATGGGGAACCCACAGCACGGCAGGAGCAAACCCTTGGCCTACGACGATCTGCGCGACTGGATCAAAGCACTTGAAAAAGCTGGCGAACTCAAGCGCATCACCGAAGAAGTCTCGCCCGAGCTGGAAATCACCGAAATCACCGACCGTGTGTCGAAGATCGGCGCGAAGGGAAGCCCCGCGGCAGAGAAGTATGCTCCCGGCGGCCCGGCCCTGCTGTTTGAAAACGTCAAGGGCCATCCCGGCCACAAGGTCCTCATCAACCAATTCGGTTCCGAGCGGCGCATGGCCCTATCCCTCGGTGTCAACCGCCTGGACGAGATCGCGGAGCGCATCCACGGTCTCATCAATCTCAAGCCCCCCACCGGCGGCCTCTTCGACAAGCTCAAGATGCTGCCGCAACTCGGCGCCTTGACCAGTGCGTTTCCTAAAACGCTCACCGCAAAGGAGGCTCGCTGCAAGGAAGTCATCCTGAAAGGGAAGGACAACGGCGGGCTCGACAACTTCGACCTGAACCAGTTTCCCATCCTCAAGTGCTGGCCGCACGATGGAGGCCGCTTCATCACCTTGCCCTGCGTACATACGCGCGACCCGCGCACCGGCAAGCGCAACATCGGTATGTACCGCATGCAGGTCTACGACGGCCAGACCACCGGCATGCATTGGCAGCGCCAAAAGGTCGCCGCCGAGCACTTCCGCAACGCCCTCCGCAACGCAGCAGCGACAAACTCAGCCGAAGATCCGCGCACCGCGAGTGTCGCGGCCATGGCCGAGTCCGCAGGCGGCGCCGTCACCATTCCCGACGGCCCTATCGGTGGCCTGCCACAGGTCGCCATGGGAAACCTGAAAGGCTCGCGCCTCGAAGTCGCCGTCGCCATCGGCACCGATCCGGCCACCACTTTTTCCGCCATCGTTCCCGCGCCGCCGGAGGTGGAAGAGTTCATGATCGCCGGCTTCCTGCGCGGCAGGTCCGTCGAGATCGTCAAGTGCGAGACGGTCGATCTCGAAGTCCCGGCCCACGCCGAGATTATTCTCGAAGGCTACGTCGAGCTCGGCGAGCTGCGCAGCGAGGGCCCCTTTGGCGACCACACCGGCTTTTACACCATGACCGACACCTATCCGGTCTTCCACCTCACCTGCATCACCCACCGCCGTGACCCCATCTACGCCGCCACCATCGTAGGCAAGCCGCCCATGGAGGACGCCTGGATGGGCAAGGCCGTCGAGCGCATCTTCCTCCCCGCGATGAAGATGACCATCCCCGAGATCGTCGACATTCATCTCCCCGTCGAAGGTGTCTTCCACAACCTGATGCTGGTTTCGATCCGGAAGAGTTATCCCGGCCAGGCGCGCAAGGTGATGGACGCCATCTGGTCGCTTGGTCAGGCCATGTTCACCAAGTGCATCATCGTCGTCGACGAGGATTGCAATGTGCAGGATATCGGCGAAGTGACCCTCCGCGTCACCAACAACATCGACCCCGAGCGCGATATTCAATTCACGCTGGGGCCGATCGACTCGCTCGACCACGCCTCGCGCCTGCCCAACTACGGCTCCAAAATGGGCATCGACGCCACGCGCAAGTGGAAGGCCGAAGGCTTCGACCGCCCCTGGCCCGCCATGATCGAGATGGACCGCGCCACCAAAGCCACAGTGGACGCGCTGTGGTCAAAGTTGGGGCTTTGAGCGGTGCGCGAATATCGGCCGCACATCCAGTGCGTCCATCACTTTGGTAGAATCCCGTGAGGTCGAGCTTCAATTCGATGCCCATGCAAGCCGTCTTCCGTTGTTTTGTTTTGATAGCGCTGGTGCTTGGTCTGGGCCCGGCATACGCCGCTCCTCCGGGAGATTTTGGAACCGACCTGCACGGCCAGCCCGTCCGCCAGCTCGGCGGTCCAGGCGTACGCGTCGTGGTGCTGTTCTTCGCCGCCAGCGATTGTCCTATATCCAACCGCTATGTCCCTGAAATCACCCGCCTGACTCAGGAGTTTGGCCCGAGGGGCGTCCGGTTCTGGTGGATCTATCCCAACGCCGACGACACGGCCCCCGTAGTTGCCGCCCACAATCGCGACTTCTCCGTCACCGGCGACACCATTCTCGACCCCCGGCAATCGCTGGTTGATTTGGCGCACGCAACCGTCACGCCCGAGGCGGCTATCTTCCTCGTCGAAGGCGGCGAACTCCGCGAGGTCTATCACGGCCGCATCGACGACCGCTATATCTCGCTCGGCCAGGAGCGTCCACAGGCGCAACACCATGACCTCGAGACGGCCATCGCCGCGGCTCTAACCGGCAAGCCCGTGCCACAACCCGGAGGACGGCCCGTCGGCTGCTCCATCGTGTTCCTGCAGAAATGAATCTCCTCCGCACATGGGCTCTTGTCCCCTTGCTGGCAGCGTTCAGCTTCCAACTTGGCCGCCCGCTTGTCGGGACGCATGCAGCAACCTCTGCGCCAGGTCAGGAGCCCGTGCCCGCGGCAACGCCAGCACCGCCCCAGCCGTCACTGGCTGCGACCGACGCAGCGACGTGGAGCCACGACGTCGCGCCAGTGGTCTATGCCCATTGCACCACGTGCCACCACCCCGGCGGTGCAGGACCCTTCAGCCTCTTGACCTATGCCGACGCGCGCCGCTGGGCCCCGCAGATTCTGAATGTCACGCAGTCGCGCTTCATGCCGCCCTGGCTGCCCGAACCCGGCTACGGTGACTTTGCCGATGTGCGCCGGCTGAGTGACAACGACCAGGCGCTGCTGAAGCGCTGGATCACCGGCGGCATGCCCCAGGGAGATCCAAAAAAATCCCCCGCGCCCCCGCAGTATGACAATACCTGGCAAATGGGCAAGCCCGACCTGATCCTCAAAACCGCGCAGCCCTTCACGTTGCAAGCAAGCGGCAACGACGTCTTCCGCAATCTGATTTTGCCCTATCCGCTCCAGCAAACCCATTACATCCGGGCGATGGAAATCAGGCCTGGAACGCCGCAAGTGGTTCACCATGCCAATGCACTGGTCGACCGTTCCGCCAGCATGCGGCGTCAGCATCCCGCCGATTGGCAGATTGGCGTCCCCGGAATGGAACTGTTTGTCGATGCAGGCAACAAATTCGATCCCGACAGTCACTTTCTCTTCTGGAAACCAGACTCTGTGGCCCTGATTGAACCGGAGGGAATGCCCTGGCGGCTCGATCCCGGCAACGACCTCATCCTGAACATCCATCTCAAACCCTCCGGCAAGCCTGAAACCCTGGACGCGGAGGTGGGCCTCTACTTCACCCCCGACCCTCCCGCCAAGCAGCCCATGTTGGTGGCCCTGGAGCGCGACGATCAGCTCGATATTCCACCAGGCGACGCCGACTTTGTTGTTGAAGATTCCCTCACTCTGCCTGTGGACGTCGATGTGCTGGGCTGCTACCCCCACGCGCACTACCTGGGCCGCGATATGCAGGGCTGGGCCATTCTGCCGGACGGCGAAAAGAAATGGCTGGTGTGGATTCGCAATTGGGACATCGACCGCCAAAGCGTCTACCGCTACAAGGACCCCATCTTCCTGCCTAAGGGAACTGTGCTCCATATGAAGTACACTTTCGACAACTCGGCGGCCAACCCCCACAATCCGCACTCGCCGCCCATCCGGGTGCGCGCGGGCAACCGATCAGAAGACGAGATGGCGCATCTGTGGTTCCAGGTGCTGCCTGTGAATACGCCGCCCAACAGTCCCGATCCGCGGCTGCTGCTGGAAGAGGCGTGGATGCGTCAGCGTCTTGCCAAGCTTCCCAAAGACCAGGTGGTTCTGTATAACCTTGCTGCCGCCCTGGCAGGGCAGGGAAAATTCGCTGAAGCTGCAGCGGATTTTGAGCAGGAGTCGAAGCTGGGTTCGACCGACGCGCGCACGCTTACCGCGTTGGGCGCTGCGCTGGAAGGCGCAGGTCAGTTTGACCAGGCCCGAGATAGCTACAAACGCGCCATTGCCCTCGCGTCGCCAGGCGACTCTAGTGGCTGCGACGCCCGCTTTGATCTGGCAAGGCTGTCAGAGCGTCGCGCCGAATACGGTGAGTCAGAAAAGGAATTCCGCGCCTTGCTGGCAGCCTGCACTGAAGACGCTGAGTCGCGCAGCGGATTGGGCGCCGCGCTGCTGGGCGCGGGCCGCGCCGATGAGGCAGCCCATGAATTTCGCCGCGCGCTTGAATTGGATCCGGCAGACTTCACGGCGCTGTATAACCTGGGCGCAATGGCCGCTGACGGCGGTGATGCGCAGCAGGCAATCAAGCTGTTGGAGGCCGCTCTGCGCGCCTGGCCGTCCTCGCCCGATGCGCATGAGAAGCTGGCCGCCGCCTACGCCCAGCAAGGCCGCCTCAGCGACGCTCTCACGCAGCTCCGCGCCGCCGCCGGCCTCGCTCCAGACGAACCCCAGGTCCACTCCTCGTTGTCCCAGGCTCTGGACGCAATGGGTCAGTCCGAAGAGGCATTCGCCGAACAGAAGCGCGCCCTTCAGCTCAATCCGCAGGACGCCGATGGCTGGAACAACCTGGGCGCAATGCTTGCCCGTGGCGGCCAGACTGATGCGGCCCGGTCTGCCTTCGAGCATGCTTTGCAGTTGCAGCCGGACCACGCCCAGGCCAAAGCCAACCTGGCTCGGCTCGCTACCCATAACTGATTCGAAATCAATCGGATCTGTGCCAGAGCCAATGCTCTGAATGTTCCACGGCGCCCGTCGGTCGTCGCGCTCTGGTATACCTGAAATCATGCGTGGCGTTTCTCCCCGGTGCCTTGTCTTCTTTCTGTTCGCAGTCTTCGCCGCCGCAACTCCCTTGTGTGCCCAGCAGCCCGACCCCTTTCGCTGGATGGACTTCCACTCTCCCCAGGACCAGGACATCATCGTATGGGTTACCCGGTCCCTGGCTGTCGAGAAATGGACCGCTATCCGCGAGATCGGCGTGCAATACGACGCCGCGCTGGTGGTCACTACTAACCGCGCCACCCCGCAATCGACGGCCAACGAAGACTCGTTTACCGTTTGGAGCGTCTCGCTCACCAACCACGCCATTACCCCGCTGCTCAAGGGCTACCACCTGCGCTGGCTTGACTTTATGAGTTTCGCCGAGGGCGAGGCGCGTGAGCTGCCCGTCCTCTACGACAATTGCATCGAGTGCGCGCCGGGGACACTGTTCACCGCCTTCCACTTTGACAAGGCGCAGCACGCCTGGACGGCCCGCTGGATGCGCGGCGACCAGGGTGTGCCGGTTTGGAGCGCCAGCACTCAGCCCGGAGTCACCTGGAGCCAGGTCTATGCAGGCCTTGCCGAGCCCAATGGACGTGAACTGCTCGGCACCTGGCGTCACTTCGACTACGGCAGCGACCGGCCCGTCGAGGACTTTGTCTACATCTACGATCTCGATCCCATCAGCGGCCTGGAAAGGACCCAGCAGCTCACCGGCAAGGAAGCCGACGCCATGAAGCTGCGCATCTGCCGCGACGCAATCCCGGGCCTGGCCCGCGGGCAGGATTCAGCGCTATGCCTGGAACTGGTCAACCCTCGCCGCGATCGCAAGCCCGTAACCACCCCTCCGGCCCACAACCGCGGCCAGTCCGTGCCCCGCTCCCATTAGCCCGCATTGGCAAACGATGCTCTCGCGCGGATATTCTTCCCCTGCGTCGGCCAACGCCCCCCGCCAACTTGCTAACTTGCCATGCCCGCGAAGCGGGCGCTAACTCGCTAAACGCATACAAGAAATCTCGTTGCTCCCATCGCACAAATCCGCCCAAATTCCATCCCATCCGCGCCCCGGTTTCCTTTCATCTAACACCGTCTGAGGAAGAAGAAGTCGCGTGCAGCCTGCACGGAGCACGAGGCTGACAGGCCAAAGGGACAGCGCTACTCCGCCGTTCTCACCCGGATGGCCGTCAGGTTACGCACCCAGCGCGCTGGACGCTTCTCTCCCGTGGCTATCAGTTGCAAAGGTCCGCTGTCGGTAATTCTTTTCCCGTCCAGCGTGTCGGCCACCAGGATCGTTCCGTCGTGCACATCCGGGGTGACCTCGCCCACCGAGTACACCACCTGATAGCCATCCGACCCCTCGGCCACCAGGTATAAACGGAAATCCTTGCCATGCGGCTTTTCCGGCACGCCCAGCGGCTTCAGCAGATCGATCAGCGGCACTCCCGTGTAGGTCTGACAGGCCTTCGCGTGTTCGTTCCAGAGCGAGACGGTCTTGTGTGGCAACGGAGCCAGCGTGGCAGCGGTCCATTCGGCCGACTTGTCTCCGAACGAGATCCTCAATGGACCGGCTGGCACGGCAGGCTTGCCCATCTCCATCTTCATTCCCTGGCCCTTGTCCATGGCCATGCCGCCCATGTCCTTGCCCTGGCCCATGTTCATGGGCATGCCCATGCATTTGCCCTGGCCCATCTCCATGCCGCTCATCTGGCCCATTGCCGCCGCAGGCGGCTGGCTGGGCGCCTGCGCCGTCCCCGTCCCAACGCCCAATCCAAATAGAAAAACCGCCGTGCACACCATCGTCCGCATCGTGAATTCCTCCGCGAATTCATCGTATACTGGCTTCATGTCGATTGTGCGCAACCTCGCCGGCATCGCCAAGGGCATGAGCATCACCTTCGGGGAGATCCTCGAACCCACGCAGGTGGAAAACTACCCTGACGGCAAGGGCCCCCTCCGCGGAGCCGTCTTCGAGCAGCGCTTCCGCGGCCAGCACGTCCTGCAGCGCGACGAAAACGGCCTGGAAAAGTGCGTGGCCTGCTTTCTTTGCGCCGCCGCCTGTCCTTCGAACTGCATTTTTATCGAGGCGGCCGAAAACACCGAAGAGCAGCGCATCTCCTCCTCCGAGCGCTACGCCAAGGTCTACAACATCGACTACA
>CAYUJM010000154.1:0-10678 GCA_964445025.1 uncultured Occallatibacter sp.
GCCAAGGAAGAGCATGGCGGGGATGGCGCCGATCCAGTACCAGTGCGTGGCCAGGATGCCGTACTGGTAGGCCGAGCCCGCCCAGCCCATCAGTTCCAGCGAGCCGAGGTTGGCCGAGACAAAGCTCAAACCCGCAATCCATGCCGTCATTTCGCGGCCGGCCATGAAAAACTCTTCGCTGGTGTTCGACCTGCCCTTCAGATAAAAACCGATCCAGATGACCATCCCGAAATAGACGGCAATCACGATAATGTCCAGGGTGCTCAAGTGCGCCAGGGGCGACGCGCTGAGGGCAAGTAGAGCCGGCAAGTGGGCGAAAGCGCCGGCGGAGGGAAGAGCTGGTACCAATCCGAACATTGCGTCACCTGGTGGGGTGAATTCGTCCTTCGAATCGATGGCGGAGCCGTCGGACGTTCGCCCCTAAGTAAATGGCTTTACTGCTGCACTTGTCAAGCGGCAATCCGCCGCGATCGAAAAAACACACATCGGCACCCTGCCGGCTCGTCGATTGCCTGCCATCGCTGCCGGAACGGGCTCGCCAGCGATGAAGAAAGCGTTTTCCGGACGAAGTGTACCACACTCCGCGATGCGCGCGACAAATCAGCTCTTCAGAGCCTCATCCCCCTCAATCCGCCGCGCCGGCCTCGGACAAAAACGCCACCGTACGGTTCTCCTTGCCGGGAAACAGCCGCGCATATCCGAGCGGCGTACACTCCACAAACTCCTCCGGCCGCTCATAGTGACCGGGGAGCTTTGCTCGCAACGACAGGCCCGCGCCCTTCTTTACCAGGAACTCCACCATCGGCACACCCCAGTCGTAGAACTGCGTCGCCGCATGGAAGATCGGTGTCTGCCCGCCTACGCCCGCCTCATCCACACTCGCTCGCGCATTCACATCCGCGCCGCGCTCCACCAGCAACTCGGCCGCTGCAACGCTTCCATACTCTGCCGCCACATGCAGCAGCGTTGTGCCGCCGAGCTTCAGCCGCCGGGAACCTGTTGACCCGAAGTCGAGTTCGGGAAATCGCCTGCCAGTAAGCGCCGGCTCCTCATCGAGGTGTTTCGCAAGCAGGTCGATGCGCCCGCGCAGCAGGTCCAGCACCGCGGGCATATTGCGCCGCGAAGCGCATCCTGCCTCGAGCAGGATATCGATGCACTCGCCCAGTTGCGCCGATCGCGAATACGTTCCAATCACATAATCCAGCGCCGAATCCGGATACCTGCGCCCGCTCTGCGCGCAATTCGGATTCGCTCCATGCTCCAGCAGCCACTTGAGCGCCACCGCATCCACAGTTTCGCAGGGCGCAAGAATGATGGGGAAATATCCATTCCACTCCGCGTTCACATCCGCACCGTTCCGCACCAGCAGTTCCATCATCGGAATCCGGTCGCCCTTCAGTGCTGCGCGCATGAGCGGCCCGTCGCCGCCCTGGTGCACGTCGGAACCGTTGTCGATCATCCACTGCGCCATCTCCAGGCGCGCGGCTGTCGGAGCCTCCCATGGCACACGGCACTCCGCAACCCATGTCAGTGGACCGTTTTTGTTGTAGCCAAGCGGCGCGCGATGCAGCTCCGGATTGCGGACCATCAGCGTCTTCACCTGCGCCAGGTCGTTGTTATCGATGGCCTGCTTCAGTTCCGCAATCTCGCGCAGCGAAGCTTCCAGGTCTTCGACGTGCGCCTTGAGCTTCGGCCAACTTGGGAATCCATAAGCTCTTGCGATTTGGAATTGCGCATTGGCAAGCGAGGAAGCCTGACCGGCTTTCATCAGTTCTTTCGCTTCATCCTTCAAATGGCGCAGATTGGGACGCTCGGGCAGCGGACGCAGGTTTTCATGGGTGGGCATGGCAGCCTCCTTTCAGGATCAACGCCCGTTGTCCGCATCTCGGGCCGAAAGAAGGTGCGCGCAGATTGTGCTGGACCAGGGGGGCTTGAAGCCCTTTCCGCGGACCGGATGCGTCCCTCACGCTGAGCATGATCCTAGCAGAACACCTCCGCAGAAGCTCCAATTTCTGCGAGAGGATTTCTCCTCTCCTCCGCCTCAAGAAACACCGCATTTCCAGCATTTCTTCCTTGTCTTCCGGGCGATTCAGCGATACCTTGAGACATGGGACCCCCTTTCCCCCGCATTCACCTTCGCAACATCGCTCCTGTCGCTGCGCTCCCGCGCACAGCGCGATTCCCCGTTTGGCCCACCCTCGTAAAAAGGAGTTTTGCCCATCATGACATCGCCTGTTGTTGACCCCATCGGCTGTAGTGGCCTGTCCCGCCGCACTTTCTTCCGCTTTGCCGCTGGCGCATCGGCCCTGGCCGGCATGCCCATCCTCACCGAAGCCCATCTTGCCCTGGCCCAGCGCCCCCACTTCGCCGATCCCAACAAGGGCATCCATATCGACGCCAATGAGAATCCTCTTGGCCCCTGCGAAGCCGCACGCCAGGCGATGATCGATATCGTTCCCCGCGGCGGGCGCTACCTGATGGACATGGAAGAAGACCTGACTTCGACCTTCGCCAAAATGGAAGGCCTCGATCCCGAATCGGTCATGGCCTTTGCCGGCTCCAGCGAGCCGCTCCACTACACGGTGCTGACGTTTACCGGCAAGAGCAAGCCGCTGGTGGTCGCCGACCCCGGATATGAAGCGCCCATGTGGGCCGCCAAGATCGCCGGCGCTGAAGTTCTCAAGGTGCCGCTCGCCGACCCCAAGGGCGCGGCATCCCACGACATTAAGGCCATGCTCGCCGCTTCGACAACGCCCGGCGTGATCTACATCTGCAATCCCAACAACCCCACCGGCACCTGCACTCCGCGCTCCGACATCGAATACGCCGTCGCCAACGCGCCCAAGGACACGATCCTGCTGATTGACGAAGCTTATATTCACCTCTGCGACGCGCCGCGTTCGCTGGACTTTGTCAAGGAAGGCAAGAACGTCATCGTCCTGCGCACCTTCTCCAAGCTTTATGGAATGGCCGGAATCCGCATGGGCTTCGCCATCGGGCGTCCCGACCTGCTCAAGCAGATCTCGGTGCATGGCGGCTTCAACGCGCTGCCCATCACTGCGATCGCAGCGGCCAAAACGAGCCTGCTGCAATCGGACCTTGTTGCCTCGCGCAAGAAGATCATTGGCGATGTCCGCGTCGACACCATCGCCTGGCTGAAGAGCGAAGGCCACGCGACCACGCCCTCTGAAAGCAACTGCTTTATGCTCGAAACCGGCCGCGACGGCAAGCAGGTGCTCGCGGCCATGGCTGCCAAGGATATCTACATCGGCCGCATCTGGCCAGCCTGGCCCACCCAGGTGCGCATCACCGTCGGCACTCGCGACGAGATGCTCGCTTTCCGCAAAGCCTTCAAGGAAGTCATCTCCACCAATACCGCCGGCCTCATGCCGCAACCGCTGCCCGGCAGGCTCGCCGAGCATCCGTTCTCGCATAAGTCGTAAGAACAATTGTCAGGAATCAGGCCACAATTTCAAGCGAATCGAACCGAAGGAGATTACAACTAGGTGGGGGGGCGAATTCCGAAGCAGGTCTCGCCCCTGCCATCTAAGTTTTGAGCCCCTGCGGGCCCCGTCAAACGGGAGTAATTCGCTTGAACGAAAAATCTTCAAATCGGCACGGCCCCTGTACGATGGCCGTTATCCTGTTGCCCCTGGTGCTGAGTTCCGCACCGGCATCTGTTGCACAAGCGCAACAGGCGTCGATGGACTTCGCCGGCCACCAGGGCTACACATCCCTGTTCGATGGCAAGACGCTCGCGGATTGGGAGGGCCAGCCCGGCCTATGGCGCGTGGAAGACGGCGCGATTGTCGGCGAAACGGTCAAGGAGAACTTTCCTTCCTGGGCCTTTCCCAACACCAATCTCATCTATCGCGGAGTCACGGCAAAGGACTTCGATCTGAAGCTCGAAATCAAGGTGGAAAAGGGTGGAGGCAGCGGCATCCAGTACCGCAGCAGCATCGGCCCGCAACCCGGCCAGCCGCCCGGAAGGGCCAGCGAAGGCCGCGATCCGCGTTGGGCCATGATCGGCCCGCAGGCCGACTTCTGGTTCCCCGTCAATGAGCAGGCAAAAGACTATAGCGGACAGCTTTATTCGCAGAACACCTCGCTGGGCATCATCGCGTGGCGCGGCCAGGTGGTCGAGTCGCTGCCCGGCAACAAGCCGCAACTGGTTGGTGTCGTCGGCGATCGCGGCAGGCTGGGTGCCTTTGTCAAGGACGGCGAATGGAATCAGTACACCATCATCGCGCGGGGCAACGTGATTCTGCACATTCTGAACGGCCAGTTGATGGCCGTATTGGTAGACGACGATCCGGCCTCGTCCAACAACGTCTCCGGTCTCTTCGGCTTGCAGATTGAAGGCGTGCCCTGCAAGGTATCGTTTCGGAACATTTGGCTGAGAAAAATCAACTAATCGAATCCGGCGTCGCGTTTTCAGCTCATTCAAGGCAGTTTCAGCCGTTCCAATTTGCAATCTGTCCGAGCCAAAGAGCCCCCGCTTCGCAGCGGGGGCTCTCTTTTTGCTTGAGCGGGTGACGCAGCGCATCTGCACTCGTCACAAGCGAACTGAAAACTGATTGCTGCCTTCAGAACAATATCTTCAGCGCAAACTCCGCGTTCAGCGGCTCGCCCGGCCCGATTCCAGGATTGCCAAGGTACGGTCCCAGCGTCGATCCGATCTGCCCGCCTTCACCGGAGAATGGGAAGCCCACCGGAGCAAGGTTCGTGCGGTTGAAGATGTTGAATACATTCACGCTGAATTGCGCCGACACCCGCTCTACGATTTGTGTCGTTTTGAAGAACGCCATATCCACCGAGTTGTACCCTGGGTTATAGTTCTGTCCGCGGCGCGTAGGCGAATAGGTGCATTGAACGCCCGGAGAGGAGTTGCAATCCACAAAGGCGTTGGGATTGAACCACTGCACCACGCCGTTGGTGATGGCATGGGAGACGCCGGCCGTCGGATTCGCAATAACCTGCACTGCGCGGTCTGCTCCTTCCCCGTTGCCGCTCGGATTGTTGGCCGAGACAACCGTATACGGTGTTCCACCATGGAACGAGAAGCCGGAGTTGATTTCCCATCCTTTGGTGAGACGCTGAGGTCCTTTGAAAGTGGGAATGTGGTAGTCGGCATAACCCGTGAAGGTATTGCGGACGTCAAAGTCAGAGTTCCCATACTCGGCCGCTTCGTTGGTCGGGTCTTGCGCAACATAGGGCAGCAGTCCCGTCTCGTAGTCCAGAGAATGGGCCCAGGTGTACGCCAATTGCGACGAAAGGTTGTGCCAATTCTGCACCCGCAATGTGGTCTGCAGCGAGTTATAGATCGAACCCAGGTTGCTGCGCGCCTCGTCGATCACCGAGAAGTTGGGGAACTGGCTGTAGTAAGGCCGTGTGAGGTTCGGGTTCGCCAGCCCTGCTGTGCCAGGCTGCGCCGGATTGATATCGAACAACCCCAGCAAGTGAGTTCCCTTCGTTCCCACGTATCCCAACTGCCAGATCACCGACGGAGTGAAGCTGTGTTGCACGTTCAAATCGATTGACTGGGTGTAGGAAGGACGGAAGTTCTTGTCGAAGGTGGAGATCTTCACAACGCCGGCTCCGGCCAGCGCTTCGCTCAGCGACTGGAAGATCGGCGTGCCCGGCTCGATCACCGTGTTGGCAATGCCCGAAGCCTGGGCCACCTCTTCGGAGCCGGCGGGATTCAAGCCCGGACCGAAGACCGAGATGTTCTGCGCTCCGTTGTTCTGCAGCACCGACTTCATATAGATCGAGTCGTAATAGAAGCCATAGCCGCCGCGCAGAACCGTCTTCCCTGAGTTATCCGTTTGCAGGGAGAAGCCCACGCGCGGGCTCACGCCGCCGTAGAACTTGTTCCACAGGTTCGGCACATCCTGGCCCACGACCGCAAGACCGGTCGATTTGGTGGGATCGAATACGGAAAGGTTCGGGTCTTGCGAGTGCACGGGCCCCTCGTAGTCGTAGCGAATTCCGTAGTCCAGGCTCAACTTCTTGTTCACCTGCCAAACGTCCCCGCCGGATAGCGACCATGTATTCACAAAGACCTGCCGCTTGGGATCGCCCACCACTTCTTCCGAGGTCGATGGGTCGAAGCAGCCGGCAAGAAAGTCGGCCAGAAAGAGAATGTTCGGGTCCGACGGCGCATTGGCCAGCGGAGCCATCTCATTCTTGCTCAGCGCCGCGCAGGCAGTGGTCGTCGAGACCCACGGTCCCTGCGAGCCGTCAAAGTAAAGCGTGCCACGCTCGCCTGTCTGGTAGAAGTCATCTACCTGCGCCTGGCGGAATTCGCCGCCGAACTTGAACTGGTGTGCACCCTTGGTCCAGGCGAGAGCCTCATTCAGATGCCCGGTGATGTCGTTGCGGCCGGAAGGAGCCGTCACACCCAGCGGGTCGAAACCGCTGCCGCCGGCCGTGAGTCCCACGCTGGCTGCGGTAGGCCCGATAATCAGATGCGGCGAACCGGCAAGCGACGGATCGGTCACACCCGTATTCAGGCCGAGCCCCACCGGATCGAACGCGATGCTGGCGTCGGAGAATACCTGGTTGAAGTAACTCACGCCGGCCGACAATTGATTGGTGATGCTGCTGGTCAGCACGCGGTTGTAGACCAGCGAGTAGTTCTCCACGTGAATGGGCGCGTTCTCAAAGTACGGCGCCAGCGCAGACGACGTCGGCGCGGTTTGCGTTCCCTCCCCGGCGAACCAGCTGGCTGCCAGGTGATCCTTGTCGCTGAGTTGGTAGTCGAACTTCACCAGGCTGTTATAGCTGTGCCCGGTCAGATCGCCGGTGGCCGCGTAGTTGTTCGAGTTTGCCGGCCCGGTCAGCGCATTCGCCGGCCAAAGGCCGCTCAGCGTCCCGTTGCCGTTCAGCAGGTTGGAGGCAACCACGTTGTGAGGCACGGCGTATTGGTCAAGCAGCGCGTAGGCCTCCGCCTGGTAGGCAGGCGACGGCTCTGTCCCCTTGGTTTCGGCCCCAATCAGGAATCCCTGGTGCTCACCTGCCGTGAAGAAGAACAGCTTGTCCTTCCAGATGGGCCCACCAAAGGAGAAGCCAATATGCTGGTTGCGGGTGGCCGTTTTGCTGGTTTCGAACGGGTTGGTCCGCTGGAAGAACTCGTTGTGGTTGTAGTAATACGTCGTTCCGTGCAGCGCATTGGTGCCCGACTTGATGGTCAGGTTCGCGGTGCCGCCTGAGTTGCGACCCAATTCCGTCGAGCCTGCCGTCACAAACGAGAAATTCTCGATCGCGTCGATGGGCAGAATGACGCCCGCGATCGACGACACGCCGCCCTGGTTGACGGCCGGAATATTCCACCACAGATCGTTGTTGTCCGTGCCCTCGATCTGCCAGTTCACTGAGTTCGAGCGCGTTCCATTCACGGCACCCACGCCTGCGCCGCCGCCGGTCGAGAGTCCTGCAAACCCCGGTGTCTGCGCCAGCATCTGCGTAAAGTCGCGCCCGCTGTTGGGCAGGTTCTGCACCACTTCTTCGGGAAGCGCCGTGGCCTGCGTGTCGGTAATGGTGTCCAGGCTCAGGGAGTCGGCCGTAACTTCCACAGTCTCACCCGCGGATGCCACTGGCAGCTTCACCGGAAGCGCGTAGGTGTTGCCGGCCGTCACCGGCACCTTGTCCACCTTGACGCTCTTGAACCCCGATGCCGTAACCGTCACTGTGTAGCTGCCCAGCGGAACATTCGAAAACACAAACTCGCCCGCGCTGGAGCTCACCGTCTTGTAAGTCGTGTTCGTGGCCGATTCCACCGCTGAAATCTGCGCGCCAGGAACGACCGCGCCGGATTGATCGGTGACTGTGCCGCTGATTCCGCCGCGGAAGGTCTGGCCAGATGCTGAGCCCGGCAATGCAAGCACAAGCGCCATTGCCATCAGCAAGGCACTCCATACACTTCGAGTCATTCGGTACGTCATTGCGCCTATCCTCCAGAGATTGCAGGTAAAGTTGCACTGTCACGCGCCCGAAAGAAAAGGGGAGTTGTTGCGAATGAGCGGGCGCCCATGAACGCACAAGAGATTATTTTTTCTTTGGGTGTCTACAAGGATGGAATGTATGCAGGTGTACTTCCATGTCCGAGTTTACGCAGCATGTAAATAAGGAATCAATAAAGAAACGCAAAAATACCTGATTCGCCGTCCGCGCCAATCTGGCAGCAGAAACAATAGCTTGCACCTGCAAGCGCCGAAATCGACCCCCTTTTGCCGCCCATTCCTCTTATTTGTTCTCCTGCTCCCAGATCCGTACCAGCAGCACTCCGGCAGCGTGGCGGAAACCCACCACCAGCGAGCCCTCCATCGGACCCGGCCCGCAGAATCCCTCTTGCTCCACCGCTGACTCAGGCACGGTCATCGAGCAGGGCCGCGGCAGAGACGACTTGATCGTTCCCGCAATCATGTTGGCAATCTCCTTGGTCGCGTCCAGCGCGTCTGCCTCGCCCACCGTGTTCACCGCCTGCATCATCATGGCCGCCGTAGCCGCGTAGGCCAGTCCGCCGGCCATCCGTACCTCGATCCGGCCCGTCCACACACCCCTCAGCTCCACGCTCCCCAGCATGTGCCCCGAGCCAACGCAAAACTCCTCGGGAGAGGCCATCGTTTCCAGCGTCATGGCCAGCATCTGCCCCCAAAACTGTGCGTTGGCCTTGACCACGGCCTGCTGGTCCAGTTGTGCCCTCATCGGCCCCACTCTCCATGAGAATCCGCCATCAACTCCCAGTTTCCCCTTAACTTATCGTGCATTTCTCTCAATTCGTTAAGAACCGGGCGGCCAGGCCGGGTGCCGACAGTCATTGGAGGGGCCCATCCCGCCGAGTGATCCAAATCACCCCTACAGGTGCGCCCAGGCACATCACGGGTCCATAATTAGGTGCCACGCTTTCCTTGCGAGGTGAATGCCATGAAGGATTCAGCTCCGTCGCCGCATCCGGATCAGGGCGTTGATCCATTGCCGGAGTCAACTCTCGATCCAGCCCTGGATCCAGCCATGACCCGGTGGATTCGTCCCTCTGTCATTCTGGTCGCCACCGATCTCAACGATCTGGACCGCTTGATGCCCTTCGCCCTCGATCAGGCGGCGCAGACCGGCGCGCGTCTGCTTTTGATGCATGTCCTGCCCACCACGGCGACCCTTGCAGCCGATGCCGTTGGAATGCCCTACTACGATCCCGCGGGAGCCCTCGACTTTGCGGCGCGCGGGCTCGAAACCTGGTGCGGCTCGGCCCGCCAGCAGAACATCGTCTGCGATGCCCTCGTGCGCGAGGGAAATCCCGCCCAGCAGATTGGAGCCGCGGCGCGCCAGTTCCAGGCCGATCGCGTGCTCCTCGGTACACGGAGCCGGAGCAAGTTAGGTAAGTTGTTGCTTGGTTCCGTGGCAGAGCAAGTGCTGCGCTCGGTCAACCTCCCGGTCATGACCGTGGGACCCGAGGCTCATCTCCCGGTGGATGAGAGCCAGTTCGACCCCATCGTGCTCCACGCCACCACACTCAGAGAGACCTCTCGCCCGAGCGCGGCGCTTGCCTGCCAAATCGCGGCCAGTCAGGGCGCAAAACTGCTCCTGCTCCATGTCCTGCCTCCCACTGGCGCATTCTCATCCGATGCGCCCCAGCGCAGCGGCCAGCCCGCAAGCCTTGACTCGGGTGCATTGCATGAACTGCGCCTGCTGGCGGCTGCGACCGGCGCCGCAGGTGGCGCCCAGGTCGAGCCGCGCGTGGTGCATGGCAACCCGTCTATCGAGATCCTTGCCGAAGCCTCCGAGCGACACGCCAGCCTCATCGTCCTCGGCGCCCGTCATCGCTCGGTATTCGAGGATCTCACCCGCGACCGTACCATCTACCGCGTGCTGGCCCACGCCCGTTGCCCTGTCCTCACCTTGCGCGAAGAGCAGGCCAGGCCTGTCGCCCAGCAAACACATCAGTTCGCCAACCATTTCTGAAAATCCGTATAAGAGCCCGGCTTCGAAGACTCTCAACCCGCCTCAAACGATCCGTGCCCCATCCTCTCGCGTTTCTTGCGAATGGTTGGGAGGCCACCAGCCCCAACTTGCCCACCGAGTCATCGCTTGCCTGGACAGGCTCTGAGAAAAGCCCAGCCGGAAAGCTCAGCGAGATCCCCTCGCAATCGGCGCACTATCGCGGAATCACACTGAGCGTCGCGCGCATCGTGTGTTCTTCACCGGGCGCCAGCGAAACGGCCAAACTGAGAATGTTGCTCGCTTCCACGCAGGTCATCCGCCGCCACTCTTCATCTCCCAGATCGGAAAGAGCCGCAGTTCCCTGCTGCCAAGGATTCCATACCACAGTTGTTGCGGAGTTCTCCTTCTCGGTTCTTATCGTGCGGCATAGGATCGGGTCAATCAAATCCAGAGGACCGCTCGTGTTGAGATATGCGTTGTCGGTCGCGGCAGCGAAGCCCACGTCTCCAGCCTGAATCCTCTCGCGGTTCTTGTCGGTGTTGTCGAGGTAAGCCACTCCGTCGAGACCGCGCACCCGTACGCTCTGCGCATCGCCTACCCGGAAATAGGTGTGCAGAGCCTCTTCAAACTTCAGCGGGGTGTTTCCTTTATTCGTTGCCGTCAACTCCATCCGAAGAGTCTCGCCAACGCTGACCGATGCACGAGGCGAAACTCGGAGGGCCACCATCGCCGCGTCGCC
>CAYUJM010000155.1:0-10431 GCA_964445025.1 uncultured Occallatibacter sp.
CGAAGGGCCAACTGATTCTGTTGCGCGCCTGCGACCTGATGCTCTCCCGAGGCTATTCGTTCCAGCTACGCCTCGTGGGCACAGGCCCTGACGCGAAAGGCCTAGAGACATTCGCGGCGCAAAAGGGCCTTCCCGTGGTCTTCGAGGGCGCCAGAAACCACGAAGAAACGCGGCAATTGCTAGGCTGCGCGGATGTCTTCGCCAAGTTCTACCACCGCTGAACCGGCTCCCAGCTCCATCACGCGCCCCGAGACCACATCCCCGGCCTTGTGTTCGGCAATGTACTCGTCGATGCTGGTGGGAATCAGCTGCTTCATGCTCAGCTTGATCTGCCGCTTCTCCGTGTCGATGGCCAGCACCAGCGCCTTCACCACCTGCCCGGCCCGCAGCACGTCGCTGGGATGATTGATGCGCCGGTCGGCCACAATCTCGCTCACATGCACCAGCCCCTCGATCCCCTCCGCCAACTGCACAAAGGCGCCGAAGTTCATCAGCTTGGTCACAGGTCCCTCGATCTGCGAGCCTTCGGGAAACTTCTGCCGCACCTCGCTCCAGGGATCCACCATCGCGTGTTTCAAGCCGAGCGAAATCCGCCGCTCCTCCCGCTTGATGCCGAGGATTATCGCGTCCACACGGTCGCCCTGCTTGACCACATCGCTGGGATGGCGGATCTTCTTGCCCCACGACATTTCGGAGATGTGGATCAATCCCTCAACGCCCGGCTCAATCTCCACGAAGGCGCCAAAGTCCTGCAGCCGCGTCACCGTCCCGCTCACGCGCTGGCCGGCCTGAAAGCGCTCCGGCACCGTTGCCCAGGGCTCGGCCTGGAGCTGCTTCAGGCCAAGTGAAATCTTTTTTGTCTCCGGGTCGATCTTCAGGATGCGAACCTGCACTTCCTGACCCACGGCCACCACGTCCTCAGCTTTATTCACGCGCGTGTGAGCCATGTCGCTGATGTGCAGCAGACCGTCGATGCCTCCCAGATCGACAAATGCGCCATAGGGAACGAGGCTGCGGACCGTACCGCTCACTACGTCGCCTTCTTTCATCGCGGCGCGCCGGCCTTCTACCAGACCACGCGCCTGCTCTTCCAGAACCACACGCCGGTCTACGACCACGTCTTCGGCCATCACGTCAAGCTTGGTAATGCGGCAGGTGATCTCGGTCCCGACGAGTTTTTCCAACTCCGCCGCATCCTTGGTTCCGCTGCGGCTGGCGGGCATGAAGGCGCGCACACCGATATCCACGCGTAAACCGCCCTTGATGACCTCGGTCACCGTGCCCACCACTGCCGTCTTCTCCGTGAAGGCCGCCTCGAGGGCGCTCCAGTCCCGCGGCTGCGCCACCTTGAACCGCGACAGCTCGTAGTAGTGCTCTTCGTTGCGCCCCGTTACGGAGACAGGAAAACTGTCGCCGGGCTTGACGCCTTCCGCATTGTTGTTGAACGCCGATCGGGACAGAACCCCCTCGGTCTTGTAGCCGATATCCAGAAAAACCTGGTCGGCGGAGAGGGACACCACGGTTCCCTGCAGCTGCTTCTTGCCGGACTCGGCCTTGTGCGAGTGGCTCTTTTCAAACTGCTTGAGCAATTCGCCGAAGTCCTCGGCAGGCTCTTCGGCAACCGGCTCCGGAACCGGTGCAGCTTTGGGCGTAGCAACAGGCGCAGTTTCGCGCGCGGGATGCGCTGCCGATATTTCTGCGGCGGCGGGTGCAACCGGCTCGGCAACAGTCCGTGGAGCGTCTGCTGCGACAGTTTCGTGAATCGTTTCAGTCCTGTTTTCGGAGGTGGGCAAGGATTCTTCGACGTTTTCGTTTGTCATGTCTGTCTACCCCTCCATTCTCCCACGCTTCCCTCAGGAAGCACTGTAAGGGCATCTCCCGGTCAATGCACGCTCCAGATGAGAGAAAGCCGCCGGCTGCGCTATCCGCGCCTCCTATGGAAACTCCGTCACCTTGGGTTCCACCCTCGGCTTTCCAGTGGTCGTCGGTCCGCCAACATCGTCGATCACGTTCGATATCTCGCCAAGGTTATCGAGCGCAACCGTGATCATGTGGTGGAACTTCACTCCCGGTGCGCGCGGAGCCTCGATTGCCCGGCTCAGCACAACGTTCGGATGCCGGAAGACCGAGTAAATCCCCAGCCCCCACGCCTCATGGCTCGTTACCCCATCCGCCACTTTGTACGAAGCCCACCCATTGGTCCTCGCCGCACTCGTCCAACTCGGCTGGTCGGGCGGGTCGTAGGGAATCTCGGACTGATAGAAATATGTCCGCCCGCCATTACCGTTCCACAGCACCTGGAACTCCTGGTGATGCTCAACGAACAGCCCGTAGGCCGTGACGTTGCTGCCGTTCACGACGAGACCGTTCGTGCTCAGATTCTGGTTCCATCCCACGCCCGCGCCGTGATCCGCGCGCCAGATCCACGTGTGGTCGACGATGGTGTCGTTGGAGTTGATTTCGAGATTCACCCTGGCGCGGCCCACGCCGGCTCCGCCCACGCGGAAGAAGACGTCGTGCAGCGAGATCGGATTCCGCGCATGGCTGGCCCTGCTTCCATCCGGTCCTACCTGCAGCAGCACCGGCGAAATCTCCGATCCCGCATCGAACAGCAGGCCGGCGATTATCACTCCATCTACATCGGCCGTGGTCATGGCCGCCGTGCCCTTCACCGGCCGCAACGTGGCAAACCCCAGGCCCATCACCACCGTGTCCGGCCGGGTAATGCGGACTGGTTCGTCCAGGTCGTAATTCCCCGGCGTCAGTATCAGATTCCTGCCTGCATCCAACTGCGCGTTCATGGTGGCCGCCGTGTCCACGCCCGCGTGGGCAACATAAAACCGAGTCAGCGGAATCCATTTTCCCGGCGTCGAGCCTCCGCGCCATGTGATTCCCGCGGAATCATGAACCAGCGAAGGAACGCGTACGCCATATCGTCCCGCCGCATCCACCTCGAGGAACGGCTTCTCGCGCACCACCGGCGTCTCCGCCACCTTGGTGTACGGTGGCGTGGGCCACTCGCCCTCGGGCGGGCGCACCACGCCGACAAAAACCATGTTCCAGTTTGCGCCCGTCCAACTTTTCCACTCGCTGTTGCGGCTGATCCATTGCTGCTGCGATCCCGAGCCTACATTTCCGTCTACCAGCGAGTCCGACATCCATCCCCCGCTGGCCCAGCCGCGGTTCTGGTGCAGTACCATGTCGCCCAGCACGTGCATCCGCCGGAATGGAACCGCCTGCGAAACCGCCCACTGCATCGTCCCACCCGCAGGAGTGACTGAGAATCCCTCAATCGCCCGCCAGAAGGTGCATGTGGCGTTGTTGTGCCCCAGGCTCGCGTCGGAGTGGACATTGCCGGTGATTTGAACCGCATCCGGAGAGGCGCCTAATCCAACCACTTCCGTGTAAAAGCCCACCGGCACATCCACCTTGTAGTTGCCGGGGAGAAAAAGCAGCGCATTTCGCTCCGGACCAAACTCATTGTGCTGCTGCACCTTGTAGACCCTGTCGATCTGCTCCTGAATGGCCGCCGCGGGCATCGACGGATTGAAGACCTGCACATTGGGTCCAAAATCCGGTGCTTTCTCCTCTTTTGCCGCCATTGCCAAACTCACGCCAAGCCCCGCAAGAAGTCCCAGAATCATAACTGCTCTCAAACTCCAGACTCCCTGCCGCCCGCTCCCGATACGATCCGTCATCGTCTTCCTCGCCGTTCCGTATCCTATCCATCTCCAATGCGTTTCACAAACTCCTCCGCCGCGCGCGTGTGGACACACCAGACTCCAGGGAGCGAGAATGGCCGACAAAGCTAAAAGACCGGGAGAGCCTCGAGTGAATCGATTTTCAATGACGCGGCGGGATTTTGTGCGTATCGGTGCGGGCGCTGTGGCAGCCGGCGCGGCCATGAAAGCGACCCTGCTTGAGCCTGTAGCGCTTGCAGCACAGCCTGATACTGGCCGTGTCATCCGATTTGTCAGCATCGGCACCGGCATTCGCGGCTGCGACCTGTTGCGCGCCGCGCGCCAGGTGCCGGCCGGAGTCTGCGTAGGCGCGGCCGACCTCTACACCATGCGCCATACGGCCGCCAAAGAGGCCTGGGGCGCAGACATCCCCACCACCGGCGACTACCGCACACTCCTCGACCGCAAAGATGTGGACGCCGTTCTCATCGCCACCTCCGACCATCTCCACCGCCGCGTAACTCTCGACGCCGTAGCCGCCGGCAAAGACGTCTACTGCGAGAAGCCCATGTCGCATTCCGTGGCCGATGGACAGGCCATGGTTGCGGCGGTCCAGGCAGGCAATCGCATCTTCCAGGCCGGCAGCCAGCGCGTCAGCTCCATCCTTTACGCCAAGGCTCGGGACATTTATGCCTCCGGTCGGCTCGGCGAGGTCCACTCCATCGACGCTCAGTGGAATCGCAACTCCCCTGGCGGCGCCTGGGTCTATCCCATCCCTCCAGACGCCAGCCCCCAGACCGTCGACTGGGATCGCTTCATCCAAGACGCTCCCGCGCGCCCCTTCGACTCTGAGCGCTTCTTCCGCTGGCGTCTCATCGCCGACTACAGCTCCGGCCTGGGCGGCGATCTCTTCGTCCACATGCTCTCCGGCATCTTCGCCATCACGGGCCTTAACACCGCGCCGGTTCGCGCTTTCTCCAGCGGAGGCCTGTACCACTTCAAGGACGGCCGCGAGTTCCCCGACTTCCTCGAAACCATCTACGACTATCCTGGGCCGAACGGAAACATCCAGGTCCACGTCCACTGCAACCAGAACAACAACGACCAGGATGAGCGGATCAGCTTCTTCGGGTCGACAGGGACCCTGGTCGTGACCGGCAACTCGGTCACCTTTACGCCCCAGGACGTAACACCACGCTTTGAAGGCTACGGCTGGAACGGCATGACCGTGGCACAGCGCAAGCAGGGCATGGAGGAGTGGAAAGCCGCCCATCCTGCGCCCCTTGTCCCGCCCGCCGCGCCTGAAGTGGAGTCCTTCACCCTTCCGCGCGGCTACAACGACACCGCCGACCACCTCGCCGGTTTCTACCGCGCCATCAACACCCGCCAGCACGTCGTCGAAGATGAGGTCTTCGGCAACAACGCCGCCATTGGGTGCCACATGGCCAACTACTCTTACTTTCACCACGCCGTGGCCCAGTGGGACGCGGCGGCGGAGACCATTAAAAGCTAGGGAACAGGGAACAGGGAACAGGGAACAGGGATTAGGGATTAGGGAATAGGACGGACTTCCAAGGGAGAATGGACTCATGAGCTGTTCGCGCAGGACTTTTTTGAAAGCCTCAGCAGCCGCTGCTGCAGCCACCGTTGCCACGCACCGGCTCGCCGCCGCACCGTTGAGCCTGCCCATCGGCCTGCAACTCTACAGCGTGCGCGAGCTGCTGCCCAAGGATCTTGACGGTACCCTCCGCAAGTTGGCCGCGGCCGGCTACGTTGAAGTCGAGGCCGCCGGCTACTACGACCGCACCGCCGCGGACTTTCGCCACGCCATAGAGCAGGCCGGCCTGCGCTGCATCAGCACCCACCACCCCATGCACCTGCTCCGCCCCCACCTCGACGAGTACATCGAGTACGCGTACAACCTCGGCCTCAGCTACATCATCTGTCCTTCGCCGGTGCGCAAGGATCCGCAGGCGCGCGGCCCGCTCAACCTGGACGACTGGCGCTGGGTGGCCGGCGAGCTCAACCGCATCGGCGAAAAGGTCAAGGCCGCGGGAATGTCCTTCGGCTACCATAACCATGGTCCGGAGTTCGGAAGCGAGGGCGGAGTGGTCTTCTACGACGAGCTGCTTCGCCTCACCGATCCCAGGCTGGTCATCTTCGAGATGGATTGCGGCTGGGTCTTCGCCGCGGGACGCAACCCGGTGGACTACCTAAGCAAGACCCCGGAGCGCTTCCCGCTGCTGCATGTCAAGGACATGGCGCGTAACGCCAAGGGCGAGTACGAGTCCACCGTTCTCGGCCGCGGCGCCATCGATTACCACCCCATCTTCCGCGCCGCCACCGCTCTCAAGCATTACTTCATCGAGCAGGAAGAGTTCGACATCGACGCCATGGAAGCTCTGCGGCTGGACGCGGAATACATGCGCAAATTGAGTCTGTAAGGAGGGTGCTCCACCCAGGGACAGACACGCAGAATCTATGCTTGAAACAGATTCCCGGCTCCTTATGGAGCTCGGAGATTTTGAATTCTTCGAGAGCGCTATCTTGCAGGAACTGCGGCTTTGAATTCTGCAAAAGGCAGATAGCTTTGCTTCCAGCTCGGTAACCGGCCATTGGCCAGGAGAAGGCTTGGTCAGCTATGGCGCGGGCTTCCCGCGCCTAACTAACGTAGCTGCCTAGCTTGGTGCTGATGCCGTCGAAGGCAGTGTCGAGCCCGGCGGCCAGAGCCTTCATCCCGGCTGTGGCGCCAAAGGCGACCACGGCGACAACCAGAGCGTATTCAACCAGATCTTGGCCTTCCTTGCGGCTCGCCAGATCCTGGAACTTCAGGTACAGCTTAAGAAGCATGGTATTCATTGCTTGATTTCTCTCCCGGGGTTGCGCTCGCCAACGTCATCAGAAGCGTCCCATTCCGAAGCATAGATCGGAACGGACCGGAATCTGAATCCCACCATGGTGTGACCGGGGCAGACATCCGGGTAGCGGGCCCTGATCAAGGGAAACTCGCTCCGATTACCGGCTTTGCGTCATGCTTCATGCGAGATCAGGCTAACCCACGACAATCCAGCAGGAAGCCGACCATCCTCCCCGCTTCGGGTACGCTTGAGACATGAGCATATTCGACGAAAAGCGCGCCGAACTGGAGCGCCACGAGTTCATGATGGGGGTTGAGCGGGGCCGGTTGGCCGTAGCCCTCGACCTTCTCACCGATTCCCTGATCATGGTCGGCCAGCACGGCGTCTACTGCGCCTCCTCGCGCAACCCCTCCAAACCCGCTCTCGACTTGCAGGCCGTTTTGGCCGGCATGGAAGGCGCCAAGACTCTGATCCAGTCCGTCATGGAAGAAATCCGCCAACAGCGCGAAGCCGCTCGTGCCGAGGACACAGGGAAGAGCTGAGAATCACGGAGGAATCCAAAGTGCGGTATGCTGGAAGTGCGCGCCCGTAGCTCAGCTGGATAGAGGTCGCCGCGGCGACCCTCCGGAGCGTTAGGTCGACAGGGTCCTCGGTTCCAGCTCCACTGCACGCGGTATCCTCCGCATTTATGCCCTTCATTTATGTGCTTCGCAGCCAAACCACTGGCCGCCACTACACGGGAGCGACCGCTAGTCTCGATGTCCGTTTTGCGCAACACAACTCGGATCAGAGCTTCTCGACAAAGAACCGCGGCCCCTGGGATCCGGTTCACTACGAAGAATTTGCCAGCCTCCCTGAAGCGCTGCGGCGTGAGCGGTTCTTGAAATCCGGGAAGGGACGCGATGAGCTTCGCCGCATCCTCACAGCGAAATGCGCTATGCTTGATATGCGCGCCCGTAGCTCAGCTGGATAGAGCGAACGCCTCCGGAGCGTTAGGTCGGGAGTTCGAATCTCTCCGGGCGCACCATACAGAATTCAATCATAGATATTTGATTCAATGCGGGCCCGGATCGCGTTCCCGCCCTCGCAATCCATTACGCGGCTCCGCCGTCAGTCAGCCCCACAGGTTCCGCCAGTTAAACTAGAGAACGAGGCCGCCGCGGCACGCACGGCGCGGCCCGGACAAGGTTCAAATGCATCTCAATTTTCACTTTACGGCGGTCCAAGTTCTTTGGACACTTACCTTTGCCGCGCTGCTCGTGCTGCTGGTTGTGCTGCTCGGCCGCGACCGCGCCAAGCGCTATCCATGGTTCACGCTGAGCATTGCCCTGATGGCGCTGCGCCTGCTTGCCAGCCGCCTGCTCTTCGGCCGCATGCCCACCATCACCCTCAGCGCCATTTTCATTATCCTGGCCGATTTGTCGGCCATCGTCAGCTTTCTGGTGGTGGTGGAGATGGCGCGGCGAGCCTTTGCCGGCGTCAAGCTGCGTACATGGCTTGCCGGTACCCTAGCCGTGCTCCTGGTAGGCGGCGGAATTCTGGCCGCCTGGGGCCCTTGGCCGGCATGGAAAACCCTCACCGCCGAGTCGTTCCTGGCGGTTCTGCGGCTCATGGAGCTGGCGGCTCAGAAGCTCGATATGCTGATCGACCTGCTGACCGTCGAGCTGGGACTGCTCGTCATTCTGTTGGGCCGCCGCTACGGCGCCGGCTGGCGCTCCCACACTCAGCGCATCATTATTGGCCTTTCCACCGCCTCCGCAGGCCAACTGGCGGTTGAGGGCGTCTGGCAGCTCATCGCCCGCAGCGCCGTCCCCCACACCCAGGCCGAGTACGAGCGCATTGTGGGATTGCGCGATAAGCTCTTTAACGCCAACGGCGCTCTCTACGTGGCCGTTGTGATTTGGTGGATTGCCTGCCTGTGGATGGACGAGCCCGGCGCAACCGCCGAGCAGGCGCAGCAGACTACGCCCCTGCCCCAGTACCTATCCCCGCAAGACGAGAGTCTAACCGCTGGTGAATCGGAAGCGGGACCCGCTGCTGACAAAGCAGAAAAGATAGCTGCGAGCGGAGCATAGCTGTCCAAACCTGCAAGAACAGCTGATCACTGATCTCTCATCTCTGACAGTAGATCTCTAGATGTGGCAGCTTGCCAGCCCGCGCTTTTCCAGGTACTTCTGGTGGTACTCCGCGGCTCGCCAAAAGGTCTGCGCTGGCTCCACCTTCGTCACAATCCGCTTCGGCTTGAATCTTCCCATGGCTGTCAGTTGCTCAATCTTGGCAAGCGCCTCGGATTTCTGCTCCGGCGAGTGGTAGAAGATGGCAGAACGGTACTGTGTGCCCCAGTCCGGGCCCTGGTGGTTCATCGCGGTGGGGTCGTGTAGGGCGAAAAACGCATCCATAAGCTGCTCATAGCTCACTTGCGCCGGGTCAAAGTCCAGCTCCACCACCTCCGCGTGCCCTGTCTGATCCGTGCACACGTCCTCGTAGGTCGGCCGTTCGAGTTTGCCGCCCTCGTATCCCACCGCTGTTGCCTTCACGCCGGGAATGGACGCAAACGCCGCCTCTACGCCCCAGAAACAACCCGCTCCAAACGTTGCTTTTTCCATGCTCACGTTTCTAGGGATGCGCGAGTGTGCCCGGGAGTAACAAAGAGCCCTACCATGCCCCTGCCCGTTACACTAGAACTCGATGAACGGAAATCTCTTCAACGCTCCCGACTCCTCAGCCCACGACTCTTTGGCCAAGGATGGCTGGTTCACGGCCCACTGCGACGGCGGATCCCGCGGCAACCCAGGTCCCTCCGGATATGGCGCCGTGATTGAGGACCCCCAGGGCCGCGTCGCAGCCCGGCTCAGCCGGTTTCTCGGCATCCAGACCAACAACTACGCCGAGTACTCCGGCCTGCTTGCAGTGCTCGAATGGGCCACCGAGAACGGTGCGAAGTCGCTGCGGGTTGTCTCCGACTCGGAGCTGATGGTGAAGCAGATGAAGGGCCAGTACAAGGTCGCCAGTCCGGTGCTGTGTCCGCTGTATGAGGAGGCCCGGCGCCGCTCGCGCCAGCTTGAGCGCTTCGAGATGCGCCACACCCTGCGTGGCGGCAACCAGGAAGCCGACCGCCTGGCCAACGAGGCCATGGACAAAGGAATGGGGAAATCCCCGGCCGCGAAGGCCGCCGAAGCTGCCAGCCGCCGTGTAAGCGACGCGTCCCTCACATCCACACCAAGACCTCTGCCGCCTCCCGCCAAGCCTGCACGACAAGTTCTCGAAGGTTACGTCAAAGGCGGCGTGGTTCACCTGGTGGAAGGCGAACTACCCGACGGTATCTTCGTCAAGATCATTCGCGAGTAGGTTGGGAGCCAGGCCTGCGAACTGGGGCGCAGCGCGGCGAATTGCGCCAACGCCGGCTCATCAAGCCTTTCTGCCTAAATCGTTCCTCCACACATGCCCTTCACGCTCCAGCAGCCGGTCTGCGCACTCCGGACCCCACTTGCCGGCAAAGTAATTGGGAAAGACTTCCGGCTTCTTCGCTGCCCAGGCTTCCAGGATCGGTGTGTAGAGCGCCCAGGTGGTCTCGACTCCATCGCGATGGGCAAACAGGGTTTGATCGCCCAGCATCGACTCCAGCAGCAGGCGCTCGTAGCCGTTGGCGCTCGATTTGCCAAAGGCCGCCTCGTAATCGAAGTCCATGTTCACCGGGCACACCGACATGTCCGACGAGGTGGGAACTTTGGCTCCAAAGCGCAGCGCAATCCCTTCATCGGGCTGGATGCGGATGGTCAGCAGGTTGGGCTGAATCTCCTGGCAGGGGCCGCTCGATTGCATGCGGTTGAATATCAAGAGCGGCGGCTGCTTGAACTGGATGCTCACCTCGGTGGCCTGCTGCTTCAGCCGCT
>CAYUJM010000156.1:0-10366 GCA_964445025.1 uncultured Occallatibacter sp.
AGGTGATGATGTTTTCGCCCTGCGCGGTGACTGCCTCACCCACCACAACCAGGGAGGCGTCGGGGTTCTGTTGCAATGCGAGAGCAACCTGGTCCAGGCAGGCCTTGGCTTCGTTGTCCACGCGCGTCGGGTGCTGCGCGTCGCGGCTGAATTCGATGGAGCAGATCAGCTTCACATGCGGGTTCGGAGGCGGCGGGACCTTGATCGTCACGCTGGCGTTGCAATTGGCCGAGTGGCCCTTATTGTCCTTTACGCTGCAGTTGACCGTCACCGGGCCTTCTTTCATCCCGATGCCGCTTAGGGTTGCCGTGTTGCCGTTCATCACCAATGGTCCTGCGTCTGTCTTGCACTCGTAGGTCAGGGGAAGATTCTGCGGGCTTCGGGCGGTCAGGGTGATGGTGCTGTTCTCGTTCGGATGGATGGTCAAGGGGCTGGCATCGCAGGTGAGCGTCGGCGGCTCCCACGGCCTGACCGCGAAGCTCGTTTCGCAGCTCGCCGATTGGAGGGACTTGGTTCCCTCCTGCACTGTGGCTTTTACCGTATACGTGCCGGGGGCCAGTGAATCGGTCGGCACCGTAAGCACTTCGCCGCTGCCGGAAACGCCAGGCCCTGACCAGGTGTAGGTTACCGTCTGTTTGGGATTGAGACCGGAAGCTGTCGCCGTGATCGTGACCGGCTCACCTTGGAAGACCACGTCGGGGGTGGCCGCGCAGGCAAGCACCGGCGGAGGCATGGGGCCGCAGCCGGAAACGGGACCGTAGAACGAGGAGCCGCGGAACACCAGGCCTGCGGCCAGGCGAATGGCATTGATGTTCTCATCGTCGGCCCAGACAAAGTTATCGGCGGCCAGTGATCCGTGAGAGACGCCGGAGTTGGCGTGCAGGTACTCATAATCGGCTTCGAAGAGACGAATGCCGATATTGTGACAGCCGAAGTACCAGTCCAGTCCGCCGCCGGCCACAATGATCGGTCCCCAGGTATACGGCTCGTGGTCCGGGCCGTCGACATCGGCGCCGCCTCCCAGTCCATGCACGAAAGGCGTCAGATGAACTCCGGGCCAGCGGTAGATCAGGCCGCTCCCGATCGTGAAGATGCCGCTATTGCTGGAGCCGGTGCTCTTGAATCCGGTATTGGTGAACAGATCGTGCTGGCCCGACTCCACCTGCAATCCGACATTCCTGGTGAAGTAAAAAGTTGCAGCTTCAAGCAGGCCGGTCTTCTCCACCTTGAATGAAACGGGAAGGACCGAGCCATCGGGCTGGACAGGATAGTAAGTTCCTCTGGGGTCCAGCATGCTGTAGCCGGCAAAGATATCCCACCTGGGTCCGGGAGCATTTGGATTGCCTTTCACCTGGCTGGTAGCAACCTGAGCGCCTAGCGAAGATGGCAGCAAAACAGCGAATGCCAGGACGACAACCCGGCACATCGCAGGAGTTTTAAATGAGTGCACGAATTTGCCTCCACTTCAACGCTGAAACATCGAAGCAGTCTTATTCCGATTTGAACGTTTTTCAAGCTTATTCGTTAAGGATTGCAAAATCGAAGGATAATTCAAGAATTCGCTTAACGTCTGTCCCCCGCAGGTCACAAATCACTGGTTACCTTCAGCCAATCGAGAAGGCACCAAAATGAGAGCTTTCTACGCGGACGCGCACGTGGAAGATAGCTCGGCCGATGCCGGTATGAAAGTAATTTCATTTGTCGGTCCTGTTATTCTGGCAAGGTGAGTTGGCCATCGTGTCTCCACTTACCGGCAAAAGGTCTCGCGGCATTCGCGCTGTTGCTCGTTGTGTGCGTGGTGGCCTGCCACAAGGAAGAACAGGCAGTGGTGGGCGTGGCTCAGAATGCTGTGACCGCCGAGCATAAGGCGCAGGCCGCAGCTTCAAAACAGGATCAACAGCGCGCCGCACTCGCGGCCATACCATTGCCCACCAAGAGTCTCTATGTCGACGTGCACGAGCCCGGCGCATGGGCCAATCCATTTCTCTCCGTCGATGCCACCTGGTTCACCCTGCGCGTGACCATGGCCGACGCCAACCCCAGCACGCTGGGGCAGGGAACCATGCTGCGCCCTGAAGCGGCGCGCCGCCAGGAAGTGCAGTTGCGGCCCGGCGACCTTGCCGATGCGTTGATCGCCTTGCCGCCCGGCGCCTGGCGCTATGGCCGCGTGATTGCCGTGGCCGAGTCGCCGCTGGCCAGCCGTAAAGACCGTCCCAAGGTCCGCCGCAACGTGGAAGCCGCCATTCAACAGCTCAACGACTTAGGCGTCGTAGTCGAAGAATGGCCAGCACGATAACCGATCGCTCCCCGTCGCAGAGAACCCATCCAAGGCCGGGTTTTTGAAGATCTTCAATCCGCCAAAAACTGCATCGTGCCCCATCCTTGCGGTCGCCGCGGCGACCGAAGGGGTGCGAAACCGCGAGCCCCAACCGCCTCCCTCGAAATCGGTCTTCGGACCGGCCAATGGAAACTGGGGTCAAGAAGAGTTACTTTTTTGAAAGAGTGCATAAGCCGATGAATCATGACTTCCGCTCGATAAGTCAGCAATTACTTCTAACTTGCGCCGATGCTTCCTGCGGGCGCCGAGCAGCTAAGTTGATCCGTCCCCTTTGAGCCTGCGATCCGGCGCGAGAGCTCTTGGAGAAGAGCGGCAGCGAATTTGCCAGTCATCATTTCATTGCAGCAGCTCCTCGTTTTCAGCGCTGAGCAGGATTTTGCCTTCCGTCGCACGAACCCATCCAATTCGGCTAGCATTTCACAGTGAGCATTCTTCCTATTTCCGCATTGATGAATCAGAAGCCCTTGGACCATGAAGGGTTTTCCGCGCACCGCGAGCTGGAAGCCCGGCTCAAGGCCACGCTCCGCGGCGATGTGCTCTTCGATCTCGGCTCGCGCGCAATGTACGCGGCCGACTCGTCGAACTACCGCCAGATGCCGGTGGGCGTCATTACCCCGCGCGACGCAGCGGATGTGGAAGCAGCCCTGTCCGCTTGCCGCGCCACGGGAGCCGCCGTGCTGCCGCGCGGTGCGGGCACCAGCCTGGCCGGCCAGTGCGCCAACGTGGCCGTGGTCTTCGATTATTCCCGCCACATGCACTGCCTCACCTCCATCGATCCGCAAGCCAAGCTGGCGGTCGTCCAGCCAGGCATTGTGCTTGATCGCGTGCGCGAAGCTGCCGAAGTGCATCACCTCACTTACGCACCGGACCCCGCCACGCACAGCCGCTGCACCCTGGGCGGCATGATCGGCAACAACAGTTGCGGCGTTCACGGGCTTCTGGGCGGCAAAGTGGTAGACAACGTCGAGTCGATGGATATCGTGCTCTACGACGGAACCCGCATGACGGTGGGCCGCACCAGCGACGATCAACTGGATGCGCTGATGCGCGGCGGTGGACGCGTCGGAGAGATTTATGCGCGGCTCAAACAACTCCGCGACCGTTACGCCGGCCTGATCCGGGAGAAGTTTCCCCGCATTCCGCGCCGTGTCTCCGGCTACAACCTCGACGAACTGCTGCCGGAGAACGGCTTCAACCTGGCGCGTGCGCTGGTAGGTTCTGAGGGGACCTGCGCCACCGTTCTTTCCGCCACGCTGAATCTCACTTCCAGCCCGCCCTACCGCGTGCTGACGGCGCTGGCCTTCGATGATCCTTTTCTTGCCGGCGACGTGGTTCCGCGCGTGCTTGAATTCGGCCCCATCGGCCTGGAGGGTTTTGACGGCCTCTTGGTGGACTTCATGCTGCGCAAGAGTCTCGCCGTTGACGATGTCAAGCTGCTGCCCCCGGGCAGGGGCTTTCTACTGGTGGAGATGGGCGCGTGGAATGCAGAGGAAGCGCAAAGCAAGGCTGAGGCCTTGGCCGCCGCGGCGCAGAGCTGGCCCGAAGCGCCCCGCGCACGCATCTACAACCACGAGGACGCGGAGAGCGTGTGGAAGGTGCGCGAGTCGGCGCTCGGCGCCACCGTCTGCGTGCCCGGCGAGCCCGATCGCTGGGAGGGCTGGGACGACGCCGGCATTCCACCCGCCCACCTCGGGACATACCTGCGCAAGCTGAACGCGCTGATGGCCGAATACGGCTACCGCAGCCCGCTTTATGGGCACTACGGCCAGGGCTGCGTTCATCTACGCATCAACTTCGATTTTCGCACCACCGAGGGGCTGCGCAAGTTCCGCGAGTTCATTGATCGCGCCGCTGACCTGGTTGTGTCGCTCGGCGGATCGCTCAGCGGCGAGCACGGCGACGGTCAGGCCCGCGCCGTGCTGCTGCCCAAGATGTTCGGCCCAGAGTTGATGAAGGCTTTTCAGGAGTTCAAGGCCATCTGGGACCCGGACAACCGCATGAACCCCGGCAAACTTGTGGATGCCGTGCGCGTCTACGATCCGGTGGAGAATCTGCGCCATGGGCCGGTGGATGTGGGCAAACACGACCGCCACGCGAAGCTGGAGACGCACTTTGTATTCACCGCCGATCACGGTTCGATGGAAGATGCAGCGGCCCGCTGCGTGGGCGTGGGCGCATGCCTGAAGAAAGACGGCGGCGTCATGTGTCCCAGCTATCGTGCCACGGGCCAGGAGCAGCACTCGACCCGCGGCCGTGCGCGGCTGCTTTGGGAGATGCTCGCCGGCGCGTTGCGCGAAGAAGGATTCAAAAGCGAAGCTGTGCAGGAAGCGCTCGATCTGTGCCTCAGTTGCAAGGCCTGCAAAACAGAGTGTCCGGTGCAGGTGGACATGGCGCGGTACAAGTCGGAGTTCCTGGCGCAGAAGTACAAGGGCAAGCTGCACCCGCTCCACCACTACGTATTCGGTTTCGCTGACAAGATGGCGCGAATGGGATCACTGACGCCCGCGCTCACCAACCTCGTGCTCAGCAGCCCCATCGCCAGTCCGCTGATCAAGCACATTGTGGGTGTGGCGCAGGAGCGCAAGATGCCGCAACTGGCGCGGAAGAGCTACAAGGCCGCGCGCGCAGTGGACGAGACCAGCAACATCCCGCGCCATGCAGGCGCGAAAGATGCAGTGATGAACGCGAAGGATGCGGGCAATGGTGTGAAGGGTACGGGCTTTAGTGCGAAGGGTACGGGCTTTAGCCCGTACATCAACCATGCCCAAGATCCGGGGGCTTTAGCCCCTGAGGGAAAGTCAACCCCATTGCAAGTGGTCCTTTGGGCAGACACCTGGAACAACTACTACCACCCACAGACGCTGGTTGCCGCCGAATCGGTTCTCACCCAGGCAGGCTTCCGAGTGCAGACTACCAAAGGCCACATCTGCTGCGGGCGCGCGCTTTACGACTTCGGTTTGCTGGACACGGCGCGAAGCTACCTGGCCAATGTCCTGGATCGCGTAGCTCCGGAGATCGAAGCCGGCCTCCCGTTCATCTTCCTCGAGCCAAGCTGCGCCAGCGTCTTCAAAGACGAGGCGCTTGAGTTTTTCCCCGACGACCCGCGCGCGCAGAAACTAAGCCAACAGGTCTGGCTGCTGGCCGACTGGCTTGCCGCCAAGGCTCCCGACTGGGTGAAGGGGCGACTGGCTGGCGCACAGGTGATTCTGCATGGGCACTGCCACCACAAGGCCGTCTTTGGCGGGCCCAAGAACGAAATTGCGTTGCTGCGCAAGGCCGGAGCGCAGGTGGAGATGATCGACACCACTTGCTGCGGCATGGCCGGCCCATTCGGGTTCGAGGCGGACAAGATCGAAGTATCGAAGGCGATCGCCAACCTCGGCCTGCTCCCCGCGGTGAACTCGACCGGGCCCATGACGGTGATCGTCGCCGACGGCTTCAGTTGCCGCGAGCAGATTAGCCAGCTTTCTGACCGCGTGGGCATGCACTTCGCCGAGATATTGGCCCGCGGCTGCGGTTGCGGCGGGTGAATTCCTGACCATCGAAAATGGGCATTGCCTTTGCGCAATCGATTGTGCGAAGATGCTTGCCATCCGGCAATTGAAAGAATCCGGCCGCTCAACGGAAGAAGCGGCAACGCCCGCCTCTCCAAATTCCCCACTGGGAGATACAGCCGATGAGAAGAAGCGCACTCCTGCTCGGTGCACTCGCAATAGTGTTGTCGGGAGCTCTCCATGCCCAGGATCTTGCCGCCACCTGGCAGGGAACCTTCCACGCGGACGGCGAAAACCGCCGCATTGTCCTGCTGATTGCCAAAGGCAATGACGGCGCCTGGGCGGCCACGACATGTTTCATCGAGTTCCTTCATGATCCGGCGAAGGTGGACTCTCTTGCCGTGCATGGCTCGAGCCTGCAACTCAAGGTGAATGACGGCAAAGGCGTATTCGATGGCAAAGTTGCCGAAGACGGGAGTTCGATCGCCGGCGTCTGGACCTGGAATCAGAAGAGCGTGCCGCTCGAATTGCGCCGCGCCGGCAAGGAGACGGCGTGGCAGACGCCCTTCAACTACCAGTACCACATGAAAGATGTGACCTATCTCCGGCCATCGCCCGCCGAAGCCCGGGTTCCCTTTTCATTGAAGCTGGCCGTGAACTATATGGAGCAGGGCGCGCTGGCCTGGACCGGCGATTGGAAGTGCGTGGCCTGCCACACCAACGGATCGTACATGGTGGTGCGGCCTCTGCTCACGCCCCAGCTCGGCCCTCCGCAAAAAGCTTTGCGCGACTTCTTTGCTGGCACGCTGCAGGAGGAGGTGGCCTCCGATCCCGCCGATCTGCGTCCCGAGCTCGATTCGACGCAGGCAGTCTATGTTGCCGCCGGGCTGGCAATCTGGGACGCAAATGTGACCCACCATCTCTCGCCGGAGACGGCCGAAGCCCTCAGCATGATGTTCAAGCTGCAGCGCTCAGACGGCGACTGGACCATCAGCGACGACAACAATCCGCCGCTGGAGTCGAGCCGCTATCAGCTCGCCACCGTGGCGGCCAGGGCCGTTGCCAACGCGCCAGGATGGCTGGCGCAGCAGCGCGGCACGCCGGTCGAGGCCAAAGTCAATCTGCTGGAAAACTACCTGCGCGCGGATCGCAAGATGCAGGGCGACTACGACCGCACGGATCTACTTTGGGCGGCAACGGAGTTTCCCGGCCTGCTTGATGCCGCACGGGAGCGGCAACTGATCCAGATGATCTTCAACCACCAGCAGCCCGATGGCGGATGGTCGATCCGGACCTTCGCTCAACCCGAAGAGTGGGGCAAGGGAAATCGCGCGGAGAAGTTGCGAGCGGAGCCCGAGCTTCACGATCCCCCCAGCGACGGGCACATGACGGGTCTTGCGATCATTGCCTTGCGCAAGGCAGGCGTTCCAGCGAGCGATCCCCGTATCCAGCGCGGCGTCTCATGGCTCTTGGCCAACCAGCGTTCCTCGGGGAGATGGTGGACGCGATCGCTCAACCGCGACGGCTGGCAGTTCATCACCTACAGCGGCACCGTGTACCCGCTGCTCGCCCTGTCCCTGTGCGATGCGTTGCCGGCGTCCAGTGCAATTCCGGCCGTGGGTCACTGAATCCTCTGCAAGGGGGGCGGAGGACGCTCGCACAATCGAGTCTGAAACATCACGTTCATCTTTTCCGTGCATACTTGACGCATCATGTTTCGGATCCGAAGGAACTTCCCCCTCTTGTGCGCGGCGGCGCTTGCTATCATTCCCTCTTTGTCTGCTCAAACTGGTGTAACGGCAATCCTGCCCAACGGGCGCGAGATTCACCCCGCCGGCAACTGGATCCCGCTGGCTCCCTACCCGTTCGCACTGGCGTTGCGGCCCGATGGCGGGCAGATTGCCGTGCCATCCATCGGTTTTCCGTTTGCTCTGAATGTGGTCAATGATCCATCCGCGGCGCAACCCTCTGTCCTGCGCATGCCCGCTGGATCGGAGAAAGATCCAGCCATTGAAGTGCATGCCGGCCTCGCATACTCACCCGACGGATCGTTGCTCTATGTGGCAACCGGCGACTCGGGCAAAATTCGCGCCTACCACACCAGCGACTGGACCAAAGCTGGCGAGGTGTCCCTGGACGCGGATACCGCGGCGCCGGAGAGCAACAAAGAGGGCAAGGGCGGTTTCGCAGCCACGCTCACAGTCTCCCCGGATGGCAAGACGCTTTACGCGCTCGACCAGGGAAACTGGCAGATCGTGATTCTCGACGCGGCGACGCTCAATCGGATCGCCACTATCCCCACCGGCACTTACCCCTTCGGCCTGGCGCTCTCCCCGGACGGCGCGAGGCTCTATGTAACCAATACCGGGCTCTTCGAATACACCGCGATTCCCGGCGCCAGCGAGAAAGATCCGGTCGGCACGGGCCTCCACTTTCCGCCTTTTGGCTACCCCTCCAAGGAAGCGCGCGAAGGTGCGCTTGTTGAGGGCAAACAGATTCCCGGCCTGGGAGACGAAAACTCCGACCGCGGCAGTTCGCTGTGGACCTACGATGTGCGCGACCGCGAGCATCCGGCAATCACCGCCAAATTACGCCTGGGCACAAAGATTACTGAAGCGGTCGGCGCCACCGTCGGCGGCGCTGCTCCCACCGGAGTTGCGGCCACCGGCGATGCCGTGTTTGTCTCGCTGGCTCATCAGGACACCGTAGCCAAGATCGCTGCGGACGGAACGCGCGTCCTGGCACAGACGGAGCTTTCGCCCTTTACCGGGCCGCTCTTTCAGGACTATGCGGGCCGGCCTCTGCGCGGCGTGATGCCCAGCGGGCTGGCCTTGCGCGACGGCCGCGTCTATGTGGCCGAGTCGGGAATCGATGCCGTCGGCGTGTTGGATGCTGCATCGCTCCAGGTCATCGAACACATTCCCGTCGGCTGGAATCCCTCGGCGGTGGCGCTTTCCCCCGATGGGCAGACGCTTTACGTGGTGAACACCAAGGGCAAGGGCGCCGGTCCGAACGGCGGCAAGCTGCACGCTCCCAACACGCCCACTTACGTAGGGTCGCTCGAAAAGGGCAGCCTCAGCGCCATCCCGCTTGCCGCCCTGCCTGCCGCCGCGGATCTCACCCGAACCGTGATTGCCGCTAACACCGCCGCCATCGCCAATCGTCCCGCGTTGCCGCGGCTGAAGCACTGCTTTCTGGTCATCCGCGAAAACCGCACCTACGACGAAGTACTGGGCGATGTAACCGGCGCCAATGGCGATGCCACGCTGGCCCGCTACGGCATGGACGGCTGGGCTCAGGAAGAGAAAGCCGCCACGCACCTGAAGGTCACGCCCAATCTACATGCGCTCGTGGGCCGCTTCGCCATGAGCGACAACTTCTACGTTGACAGTGACGTTTCGGCAGACGGCCATCGCTGGGTCATGGGCATCAACCCCACGCCGTACTTCAATACTGCCTGGACCTCGAATTATGGAGGCCGCCGCAGTGAGTTCCAGGGCGCTCCGCAGCCTGGCCGCAGAGCCATGTTTGGCGGGTCCGATGCTCCTTCGCCCGAGGACGAGCCGCAGTTTGGCTCTCTCTGGGAACACATCGCCGTGAGCGGAAAAGGACTCATCAACTACGGCGAGGGCCTTGAGATCGAGGGCAACGCCGAGATTCCCGGCACGGAGCCGGAGGGGCAGCGTCTCTTTCTCAACACGCCCCTGCTCAAGCCGGTCTTCGAGGCCAGTGACCGCCGCTATCCCACCTTCAACCTGGGAATTCCCGACCAGTTTCGCGCCACCGAGTTCGAATGCGACTTCCGCCTTAAGCTGGCTGCCGGAAAAGTGCCCGCGCTGATCGTGATTCGCCTGCCCAACGACCACACCGCAGATCCGCGTCCCGCGGATGGCTACCCCTACCGCGCTTCGTATGTCGCGGATAACGACCTCGCTCTGGGCCGCATCGTGGCGTTTTTGTCCAAGACCTCCATCTGGAAAGACTCCGCGTTCTTCGTCACAGAAGACGACGCCCAGAACGGCGTAGACCACGTGGATGCGCACCGCAGCATCCTGCTGGTGGCCAGCCCCTGGGTCAAGCCGGGAACGGTGAGCCACGAGCACACCAGCATGGGCTCCATCGACCGCACCATTGACGAGCTCCTCGGACTGGGGCCCATGAATCTTGAAGACGCGCTGGCCGGAGAGATGACCGGCATCTTCGACAGCGCTCCGCATCTGGAGCCGTTTCAGGCGCAGCCCGCGGATGCACGCGTATTTGAGCCGGCCAAGGCCCGCTTTGCCCGGCCCAAGACAAAGGAAGAGGCTGCTGCGCTGCAGGATGTGGACGACGCCGACGAGATCCGCAAAGAGATGGAAAAGTCCGGGACCAATCTCCGCAGGCCCAAGGACGACGATTGAGGGGTTGAGGGCTCGGCAAGCGAAAAATGACTGGACTTGATCTGAAAAGCGGTCATAATGGACTCCACGCCGGGCCCTCTTTAGAACGGTCGAGTTGCTCGGCCGAGCGGCCGGATTTTCAACTCCCTGTAACA
>CAYUJM010000157.1:0-10337 GCA_964445025.1 uncultured Occallatibacter sp.
GGGTTTCAGCCGGTCTATTCGATCACCCCGGGCATTGTGCAAGACCTGCTCCGTATCGAACGGCTCAAAACCGAACTCAGTCATCTAGAGATTTCGCCCGTTCTGCTTGAGAGTCTGCGGAAATCAGCGCGGCTGGTTTCTACTCACTATTCCACCGCTATTGAAGGGAATCTTCTTTCTCAAGCACAAGTTGAACAGGTTGTGGAGCAGAATCGGAGCATTCGAGGGCGCGAACGCGATGTGCGCGAGGTGAAAGGCTACTACGCGGCCCTGGAGGAAGTTCAAAGGCTCGCGCAATCACGGGTAACGGTCACCGAGAGAGTCATCCGGGCTATCCATGCCCTCGTTATGGGCAGCGGAAGAAAGCGGAAGCCGACGCCGTACCGAGATGGTCAGAACGTGATCCGCAATAGCAGAACGAACAAGATCGTCTATCTTCCTCCAGAGGCGAGCGCTGTTCCAAAACTTATGGCTGAGCTCGCCTCATGGCTGAATGCGAAGAACGACCTTCCTGTTCCCCTGCGCGCCGCTATTGCTCACTACCAGTTTGCGACCATTCATCCGTATTACGACGGGAACGGACGCACCGCGCGCCTGCTGACTACCCTCATTCTGCACCGCGGCGGCTATGGAATGAACGGCATCTACTCGCTTGAGGAGTATTATGCCAACGACCTGAGCGCATACTATGGCGCCATCTCCGTTGGGCCATCGCACAACTACCACTTTGGCCGTGCTGAGGCAGACATTACCGGCTGGATTGCGTATTTCGTGGCTGGAATGGCGACGGCGTTTGAGAAGGTTCACGGACACGCGAAAATGAGTGCGGCACTTGCGAAGGCTCAAAAGGGCCCGACCAGCCGATTGGATGTAAAGAAGCGCACTGTCTTGGCTCGCTTCATGGATGCTGAGTTTACGTCAAGGGACGTAGCAGAGTTGTTGCAGCTTAACCGTCGCTATGCGTCTGTTCTTTGTGAAAAGTGGGCCGACGAGGGCTTCCTGACTATCGAGAATCCGTCCAAGAAAGCAAGAAGTTACCGCATAACAGACAAATACCTGCGACAGTAAAATGGCGCCGCTAGCCTCGGGATGTGTCGCGGCCTACTCGGAAATGTCAAACCGATTCATTCCAATACAGCGACAGTGGCAATTCTCCTGCCAGATCGATGTTGTGGAGATCCAAACTAGCCCACTACTTATGGCTGCCTCAAAAGTGAGTGCAAACCGGCCAGTCATAACGTCCAATTTCCTTCCCACTTGCTTGATCCCCAATTGTCGCTGCAGGACCGATCTTAGTAGAACCCGCGAATCACCCAAGGATTGCGCCCACGACGCAAGAGAGCCGCTCCCATCGGAGCGGCCCTCGATTCTGGAAGTTAGAGCCAAGATGCTGCCGGTCACACGCGCCAATCGTCGGGGCGCCAGGTCTTGATGCGCTCCTTGATCTGCTTGCGGTTGAGATTGTGCTCCAGTGCCTGCTTGGCCAACTCCACGACTTCGTCGTCACTGGCAAAGCGGAGGCCGATCAACTGGTCCTCGGTGAGGCGATAGATCTGTGTGTGCCACTCGGTCGGAGCGAGGGCTTGCAGCCGGATGCGTTCTTCGAGACGAATGACGCGGTCCTGGACCTTGAGAGGATAGCTGCGAAGTTTAGAAGCGGGAATGAAGATGGCAATCGAGAGGATGACCATCCACGCGGAGAAGAAGCTGAGATGGCTCACCGCGTAGCAAAGGGCGATAATCAGGTTAGCAACGAGGACGGCGAGCAGGACGAAGTGGAAAGGCGGGTCGAGGCGTGCGTGGTGCTTGAAACTCTGTGGATCGGAATCACTCATGCTGAGCCTTCGTTTCTTTCTGGCCGGAATAGGCTGCCTCGCCGACCTGCATTTCCGCAGGGCTGAGGGCAGCGGCGCCGGCGGCCTGATCACCCGCGCTGCGAAGAGTTTGCGGTGCGGACGTGGAGGCTGTCAATCGAGAAGGGTTGTCCGGCGAAAGGACCTGTACATTCCTGGGAACGAGGCGGTAGCGGCTGCGGACCAGACTGTCCACAAAGAACCCGCCGGCAGTGCGGGGACTCACGATGGTGGACGGGATTACATGAGCGGTGGTGATGAGGGACTTGCTAATGCCCTTGTTGGAGCGGCTGGTGCAGCGAAAACCCGGCGCCTGGGGAATCTCGAAGATGGCCAGATCGGCTTCAGGGCGCCTGCGTGGCGGGAGGACTGGCGATAGCCGGTTGCCTCTGATAACGTTCTATTTCCGATGACTTCAGCGATGAGTCGGAGCTGAAGTCATCGGTAATTCTGATCTGAATGAGGCGCCTCGTGAAACTGCGATTTTCTATCCTGTTGAGCTTGCTATCGACCGCTTCTTGTGTGTCCCTGGCCGCGTGGGGGCAGGTGACTCTGCCCAAGGTTCTTTCCAACCACATGGTGGTGCAGCGGGATCTCCCCGTCCACGTCTGGGGAACGGCGCCGCCGCGCGGAGGCGTGGTAGTGAGTTTTCGCGGCGAGTCGCGGGGCGTAACGGTAGGGCCACTGGGCCGATGGAGCGTTTATCTGAAGCCGGGCGAGGCGGGCGGGCCGTTTGAGATGACGGTGAAGGGTACGCCTCCGATGGGCGATGGAGCGGCGGCCATGCAGGCGATTACGCTCACCGACGTGCTGGTGGGCGATGTGTGGGTCGCTTCGGGGCAGTCGAACATGGAGTTTGCCATGCACCAGGCTGCGACCGCGGAACAGGACCTGCCGCATGCCGCCAATGACAAGATCCGTCTGCTGATGGTGAAGAAAAAGGCCTCGGAATATCCGCTGGACGATGTGGAGACGGAGGGGTGGGCCGCGTCAACGCCGGAAACGGCAAGAGATTTTTCTGCCGTGGGATGGTACTTTGCGCGGGAAATTGCGGAACGGGAACGCGTGCCGGTGGGAGTGATCGACTCGACCTGGGGCGGCACGGTGGCCGACACATGGACGCGCGAGGCGGCTCTGGGCGCGGACGCGGCGCTGGCGCCGATCTTCGTGCAATGGGGCAAGATGACGGAGGCTGAAACCTACGCGGTGGCGAGGGCGAAGGACGAGCAACGACAGCGGGAAGAGGCGAAAGCCGCGGGCAGGCCGGAGCCGCAGTTCCCCTGGCATCCGCAGCTCCTGAGCTGGGGTCCGGGCATGCTGTGGAACGGGATGATTGCGCCGCTGACGCCGTTTCCCATTCGCGGCGTGATCTGGTACCAGGGCGAGAGCAACAGCGCGCTGGCGCGGGCGCCGCTCTACGGGCGGGTATTCAGCACCATGATCGAGGACTGGCGGCATGAGTGGGGCATCGGGGATTTTCCGTTCCTGTTTGTGCAGATTTCGAACTACAAATCGAATGGAAGTGAAGACTGGGCGAAGTTGCGCGAGCAACAGTTGAAGACGCTTGCGCTTCGCAACACGGCAATGGCGGTGACCATCGATATCGGCAATCCGGACAACGTGCATCCGACCGACAAGGTGGATGTGGCGCACCGGCTGGCGCTGGCGGCGCGTGCCATCGAGTATGGTGAGGACATCAACTACTCCGGGCCGATTTACCGCCAGGCCACGCCGGAGGGCAGTGCGATCCGCGTGTGGTTCGATCATCACGCCAAGGGGCTGATGGCGAAGGGCGGGGAATTGACCGGGTTTGAGGTTGCGGGCGCGGACGGGAAGTGGGTTCCGGCGACGGCGAAGATCGACGGGAACACGGTGGTGGCGTCGAGCGATGCGGTGATGGAGCCCGTTTATGTGCGCTACGGGTGGGCCAACAGCCCGCAGTGCAACCTGTTCAACGGGGAAGGGCTGCCGGCTTCGCCGTTTACGTCTGCGGAGTAAGCCACCTGCGGCGGGGTCCGCCGGGGCGGACGCTTGCGCGCCATGGGGTTGTTGGTTTCCCACCCTTCGCTAGAAGAAAGCGAAGGGGAACGCGTCTGATCTAAGGATCAGCTACTTCTTGCAGGGAATGAGGACAGTTGTCTCCTGCATCTCGATGATGCCGCAGTTGGTGCGTTTCTCGAGCTCGGGGAGGATGGCGTCGACCTTTTCCTGGGTCTCGACGAACTCGATCTTGATGGGCAGATGATCGGAGATTTCCAGAATGTGGGCGGAGTGGAGGCGATGGGTTGAGCCGAATCCGGCAATGCCTTTGAGCACCGTGGCTCCATAGACGCCGTTGTGGAAGAGAAAATCGAGAATGCTGGTATAAATCGGAATCCCGTGATTCTTGGCGCCGTCGCCAAGGTAGATGGAGACTTTAACGGCCTTGCCTGAAGTCAACATGCCTGCTCCTCCCGGGTCGTTGCAGCAGACAGCTCAACGCACCGCGGACCTTGCAACGATGGATTGAACCACCGCAAAGAGAGAATTGGCAAGCCCACCCGTCACAAACGCGATGAGCCGCAGGGTCAGAGGATCTCGGCGATTGCGGAGCCGCCCCACACGGCGATCAGGCCGAGGATGAGGCTGCCGCCTGCATAGAGAGCGGCCAGCGCGAAGGCGCCCGAACGCAGGGTAGAGAGCGTCTCCCACTCGTAGGTGGAGAATGTGGAGTAAGCGCCGATGAAGCCGACGGGGATGAGAAAGCGCCAGGCAGGGTCAAGATCGGCGCGCTTGCCCAGGTAGGTGAGCGTGAAGCCGATGATAAGGCAGGCGGTGATGTTGACGATCAGCGTGCCGTAAGGGAACTTGATTCCCACGCGGCCGGCAATGGCGGAGCCGACCCAGTAGCGGGCGATGGAGCCAAACGCGCCGCCGATGGCGATGAGCAGATATTTCTGCAATGTGGTTTCTCCCACTTGAGCTTCGCCCCAGGCGCAAAGAGATGGACGCACCGAAGGCGGCGCTCAAATTCACTCTGTTGTACTCGGGGATCGAGCCGCGAAATGACTCCGCAACAGGATTCCCTGTCAGGAGTCATCATCTGTCCGGCACTTAAGGGGACAGCGGTTAAGGGTGAACTCCTTCACCACAACCTACATCTCAATTACACGACGATTCGCGGTTGGCTGTCAATTCCGAGGGGATCGGGCAAATGAATGGCCGTGCCAGGGCTTCCTCCAGGGCTCTATAATCCCGCGGTGAGGTCCCGCTTTGAAAACGAAACGACACGCATGCTTGTGCGCAATTGCGATAGCCCTTTTGGCGCAGCTTTTCCTAGCCGGAGCAGGCGCGCAGCAGATGTCAGAGAAACTGCAGAACGCAATCGGGCACTGGCAGGTGGTGAACAGCGACGGCAGCCCCGGTGGCAAGGTGGACACCTACCTGCAAGACGGCAAGCTGTTTGGCCGCGTGACCGAGGTGCGCCCCGGACGGACACCCAAGGATGTGTGCGACAAGTGTTCCGGCGAGTTTAAGAACCAACTCATCCTGGGTATGGTGAACATGCGCAACTTCCATCAGGAGGGCGACGACTGGGTGGAGGGGACCGTGGTGGACCCGGAGAACGGCAAGGAATACAAGGGCAAAATCTGGGCGGTGGGCAAGAACACGCTGCGGATGCGCGGGTACATCGGCATCTCGCTGCTGGGGCGGACGGAGACGTGGACCCGGCTGCCGTGAGCCGTCAACGGGGCAATGCGGAGCATGTGCGGCAGACAAGCTATGGATTGCACATCGCCGTCTTTTTCAACTCGTCGAGCAGCGGCCTGGTTTGAAAGACAACCCCACCGGGATCGCCAGGGCCGGGCTTTTCATGGACGATGCTGAGGCCTGGGTGGGAATCGAGCATCCTTAACCAGAACCGGATGGATTCGAGGTTGGGGCTGTGCCAACCCCAATCGCGGTAGCGCAGTTCGCCGTTGGGCATCAGCCGCCAACTCTCGACGTAGGGCTTCATAGTCGGGTAGTCCTCGAACTGCATGTCGAGTTTCACGTTGGTTTGGGTGGGATTGTAGGGAACTCCCGGCTTGGGGTGAAAGGGCGGCGTGAAGCCCATGTCCTTGATGCCGCCAAAGCTCACATACAATCTCAAGTCACGCTTGCCATTGTTTTCGACGCATTCGAAGGTGAGCCGGGGCGGAGCTTCGGCTGGAGCCGTGCCGGCGGCCTGAAGCAGAAGCAGCCGGATGTAGTGGCCCTCTTCGGGATCGGCGCCTTCGAGCCTGAACAGGTTCGGCGCACCAGCGACCGGTTGCGGCACGGGCACATCCTGGGCGAAGAGTGGGATGACGGAAAGCAGGATGGTGAAGAGCATCCATGCCGGCCGTTGGATTTTCATGCGCTGCGAATGAGGCTGATTCATGGTTGGCCCGAGTGTTGGGGCATTGATTCAAAGTTACATCACGCCGCAGAAAGCATAGCAATCAAATTCCGGCACAGCGGAGCAGGCTGGAAGAGCTGAGGTCCATGGGCTTTGAGCTAGAATGGGCCCGGGGCCGCATGAAGACACTGGCCGATGCCAAAGCCAAGCAGGAGATCCTTGCGCGCCTGGGCACGATCGGGCCGCAGAGCCAGCGGCGCTGGGGCAAGATGTCTGTCGCCGAGATGATCTGCCACATGAATGACGCCCTTCGTATCACCATGAGCGACACCCCGGCGAAGCCCGTAGGCAATTGGTTTTCACGCTCGGGCTTCAAATGGCTGGCTTTGTGGATGCCTATGAATTGGCCCCACGGCGTTTCGACCGTGCCGGAGTGCGAGGCGGGGAAGGGCGGCACGCCACCGGCGGATATGGAGAGCGATCTGAATCAGCTTCGCCAGCACCTTGAACGATTCTCGCAACAGCCGCGGGACTTTGAGTTTCAGCCGCACCCGATCTTCGGCCAGATGAGCGAGAAGGAATGGATGCGCTGGGGCTGGCTGCACGCAGACCACCACCTGCGGCAATTCGGCGCCTGAGTTGGATCGTTCTGCCAGCTGCCCCCGGGGACCACGCGGGCTCAAAACTTCCGGAATTCCTGTTTCCCAGGGGCACATGGGTTTTGGCGGGCCGCGGGCGGGCTCAATCAGCATCAATTTTTCGACAGGATGGAAAACCCGCGTATTTCTGCTTGCGCTCGAACAGGAATGAGCGCAGACTGTTGGCAGTTACTGGCAGAGAGAAATCTGCAGGACCCCAGCCTGGGTCTGAATAGGGCTAGAGCGGGCCGCTTTGAGCGGCCCGCTCGCTGTTTGGGGAAGAAATACAGCGCCTGGAAGTACGATTGGCCAAGGAGAAGGGAACCGTGACCACGCGTCAAAACAGGACCTATGAGAAAGCGCATACGCAGTTCGCGGCTGCAGCGGTCATGATGTTTGCCGCTAACGATCGCATGAACCAGCTTCTGATCGAATATCTTGACCCCGCAGCGTGGACGGCGAAACCGTCCGGCAAGACGCGCCCGATTGCGGCAATCTTCACCCACATGCACAACGTCCGCACCAAGTGGGTGAGGCTGACGGCTCCGCACCTGAAGGTTCCGGCGCAACTGAACCGCGCGCATTGCACGCCACAGCAGGCCCGCGCGGGACTGGCCGAGAGCGCAGCCCGCTGCACGGAAATGCTTGCGGAAGCGCTCGGCGGCGGAGGCCGGATCGAGAAGTTCCGCAGAGACGCGTTGGCTCCAGCCTGGCCGGTTGGTCCGGAGATGCTGTTCTACATGCTCGCCCACGAGGCTCACCACCGCGGGCAGGTGTGCATGCTGGCGCATATGCTCGGGTACCCGCTGCCTTACAAAGCGTCGGATGGGATTTGGAACTGGGAGAGGCTGTGGAAGGAGTGCGGGGCGGCTAAATCACCTCAGGGACGTGGACGTGTCCCTGGGGACCCCGATGGCGGGCCCGGTTTTGATTGAAGGGGTAGGGTGCGGGTCTGGACGGCGGGCGAACGTTTGGCGTGGAAGGGAAGATGGTCCGGCTGGCGCAAATCCCGAGCTTCAAGATCCTGGGCTGGGGCATCCGGTTATGACTTCGGGCGTTTTGTGGTAGTTTATAAACTACAGTCTCCGCAATGATCGAATTCTAGCAGACAGAGACCTTCCGAAAATGGAGAGCACGCCTGAGAGATGAGAGGGCGCGAGCTCTGATCGCGTCCAGGTTGGATCGTCTGGCGTTTGGGAATGCTGGAGACGTGAAGCCAGTGGGGCGGGGCATCAGCGAGTTGCGAATCGACTATGGGCCAGGGTACCGCGTGTATTTCCTCAGGCGGGGCAACGAGATAGTCATCCTGCTTTGCGGAGGCGACAAGAGCACGCAGGCGAGGGACATTGCAACGGCGAAACGGCTGGCAGAGGAGTGGAGGGATAAAGATGCCTAAAAAGACCAAGATTGAGAGACTGACCAATTACGACCCGGCCGAAGATCTGAGATCGGATGAGGCCATTGCGGTATTCATGGCGGAAGCGTTTCGGACCAACGATGTTGCCTATATTTCGCACGCGCTAGGGGTGGTGGCGCGTGCGAAGGGGATGGCGCAGATAGCCGACCAGACTGGGTTGTCCCGCGAGCAACTGTATCGATCTTTCAGTGCAAAGGGAAATCCGACGCTGAAGACGACGCTCGCGGTGATGAAGGCGCTGGGGGTTCAATTGACGACGAAGACGGAAACTGCGGCGTGAGGAGAAAGAGCCCGGGCGCGCAGGTTCGTGCTCTCCACCCTTGCAGCGGCATTTTCCTCGAAAGGCGCGTCGAGAGTCGGGCACTCATACGTTTGTGGCTGGTTTAGGGTGGGCCACCCGCCGTAGGCGATTAGCGTGGAAGTGAGGACACACTAATTCGCAACGCGGGGGATCAGGCTGAAAGAATCCAAAAACCGCGTCGAATCGGCATACCTGTCTGTCAACGGCGAGGCGGTCAACGCCTGATAGAGCGTGGTCCCCACCAGGTAAATGCGGGCCGAGAAGTGCATGGTGTCGTTTTCCGCCTCAAACTGCACGCCAGGGGAAGCGCCGAGAGTGATCTTCTGCTCGCTTACGATATGGGCCTTCACGTTGGCGATTGCACCTTCCTTGGCCCCCGTGAGAACAACCTGCGGGTCGCGTCCAGAGACGGCGGCGCCGTAATCGCAGACCCCGACGTAGAGAGCGGAGGATCCGGGCGTGGCGAGATAGGCGCGCAACTCGAATGTGCCTGCTTCGGTGGGCACCTGGTTCTTAGTCAGCTGCGGTTCCAAGGGGGACAAGATGCTGAATCCATCGGTGGGATATCTGTAGGTTGTCCACACCGCTGCCGGCGCCGCGCTGGGGGCAGCCGCAGCAGGGGTTTGCGCGCTGAGTGCGAGCCCGAAGAGGAAAGGAACAGCGACGGCTGCCAGACAAGGCCGGAGCCTCAATACGATCCTGTTTGTCATCGAAGATTTCCTCTCTGGCGCTCGCAGAGGAAAATCTCGCGAGTGTCCGCACCCATGCACCCATATTCCCGGATGTTGGCAGGATCATAGTTCGACGATGAACGGCGAGCAAGGAAGGATTGGACAGAAGTTAACGACAGGAATACAGGCGAATACGGCCTTCTTCAGGTTGCGCGTTCGCCATGGCTGGCGATTGCCGCACAGCGACATGGCTCGCTGGAAGGCCGGAAGCCGGTTCACAATCGCCGTCAGTTCTCAGTTATGTTTGCCCTTCCACTCCGCATAGGGGCCCTGGAAGTCTTCTATGCCTTCGGGCTTGAAGTTCCATAGCCTTGTGGCTACTTCGTCAATTAAGTCGTGGTCGTGAGTTACTAAAAGAACTGTGCCTTCGTAGCGCTGGAGAGCTATGTTGAGAGCGTTGATGGCTTCTAAGTCGAGGTGATTCGTCGGCTCGTCGAAGATCAAGATATTGGGCTTGGTCAGAATTAGCTTGCAGAAGGCCAGTCTCGCTTGCTCGCCGCCGCTTAATGCTTTCGTTTGTTTGTCGCCTTCTTCGCCGCTGAAGAGCATCTGGCCGAGGATGCCGCGGATCTCTTCGGAGTGGGCGTCGGGCTTCCAGCGATGGAGCCACTCGGAGACGCTGAGGCCGTGCTCGATGGTCGAGCCGACGTCCTGGGGGAAGTAGCCGATCTGCGCTTCGTGGCCCCAGAAGACGGAGCCGGAGTCAAGGTCGAAGTCCTTGTCGGCGAGGCCGGGATAGTTGGAGAGCAGGCTCTTGATGAGCGTGGTCTTGCCGGCGCCGTTGCGGCCCATGAGGCAGATTTTTTCGCCGCGCAGCACGTTGGCGGTAAAGCCTTCGATGACGGTGTGGTCGCCGTAAACCTTGGTCAGGTGCTTGAACTCCAGGATGTGCTTGCCGCTGGGGCGGAGCATGTCGAACTTAATGAAGGGGCGCTGGATGTTGGAGCGGGCCAGCTCGTTGGTCTGCAGGCGCTCGACTTCCTTGCGGCGGCTGGTGACTTGCGAGGAGCGGGTTCCGGCGGCGAAGCGGGCGATGA
>CAYUJM010000158.1:0-10236 GCA_964445025.1 uncultured Occallatibacter sp.
GCATGCCCAAGGAAGTGCTCGACAAGGCCATCCAGGAGCTCAAGAAGCTCGAAGCTATGCCGCCCATGTCCGCCGAGTCGACCGTCAGCCGCAATTACATTGACTGGCTGCTGGCCGTGCCGTGGAAAAAGCGCTCCAAGGAAACCCGTTCCATCGACTACGCGGAGAAGGTGCTCAACACCGACCACTACGGTCTGGAGAAGATCAAGGAGCGCATTCTCGAGTTCCTCGCTGTGCGCCAGTTGGTGAAAAACCCCAAGGGCTCGATCCTCTGTTTCGCCGGGCCTCCGGGAGTGGGCAAGACATCGCTGGGCATGTCCATCGCCAAGGCCACGGGCCGCAAGTTTGTGCGGCTCTCGCTCGGCGGCGTGCGCGACGAGGCGGAGATTCGCGGGCACCGGCGCACGTATATCGGCGCGCTGCCGGGTCAGATCATCCAGCACATGAAGCGTGCCGGAACCAAGAACCCGGTCTTCCTGCTCGACGAAGTGGACAAGATGGCTTCGGACTTCCGCGGCGATCCGGCATCGGCGCTGCTGGAAGTGCTGGACCCGGAACAGAACACCACCTTCCAGGACCACTACCTCGACGTGGACTACGACCTGTCGCAGGTGCTGTTTGTGGCCACGGCCAACGTGATGCACACCATCCCCGCTGCGTTGCAGGACCGCATGGAAGTGCTGCGCCTGCAGGGCTACACGGAGCAGGAAAAGCTGGAGATCGCCCGCCAGTATCTGGTGAAAAAGCAGCGCGAGCAGACCGGCTTGAGTGAAAAGCAAATCGTCTTCAGCGACGACGCAATTCTCGAAATCATCCGCTACTACACTCGCGAGGCGGGCGTGCGCAACCTGGAGCGCGAGATCGGCAATGTCTGCCGCAAGGTGGCGCGCAAAGTGGTCAAGGCCGGCCCCAAGCACAAGGAAGAGATCACGGCGCAGAACATCAACGAGTTTCTCGGTGTGGCCAAGTACCGCGACTCGGAAGTGCACGAGAAGAGCGAAGTGGGCCTGGTGACCGGCCTCGCCTGGACCGAGGTGGGAGGCAGCATTCTCACCACCGAAGTGCAGGTGCTTGACGGCAAGGGCAAGCTCACCATCACCGGCCAACTGGGCGACGTGATGCAAGAGTCGGCGCAAGCCGCGCTGAGCTACATTCGCGGTAGGGCGCAGGCCCTGGGCCTCTCGCGCGAGTTCTATCGCAACGTGGACCTGCACCTGCACGTGCCGGAAGGCGCAATTCCGAAAGATGGCCCCTCGGCCGGCATCACCATGGCAACGGCGCTCGCCAGCGCTCTGGCCAAAATTCCGGTCCGCCGCGACATCGCCATGACCGGCGAGATCACGCTGCGCGGCAAGGTGCTGGCTATCGGCGGATTGAAAGAGAAGCTGCTGGCTGCCCTGCGTGCCGGCATCTTCGAAGCCATTCTGCCGCGCGCCAACGAGAAGGACGTGGCCGAGCTGCCCGACAACATCAAGAAGTCCATGAAACTGCACTTTGTCGACAACATGGACGAGGTGCTGGCGCTGGCTCTCGAGAGCCCGCTCCCCGCCCCGCTCCCCGCCGAATCCGAAGTACTCGCCGCCGTGCCGCCGCCAGCCGAAGTCGTCACCGGCCAGGTTGCGCGACAGTAAGCATTCACCGCGGAATCGCAATCAAGGCGCTTGCAATGGAACGCCGGTCTCCAGACCGGCTGCCGTGCGGGCGTCTTCGCCCGCACCCGAACCCCGCCAGGCCCAGAACCCGCTAACACCGCTAACTTCGCTAGCCTTTGCAATCATCCCAATGGCCTACTTGTACCGCCGGGTCTTCCAACTGGCGACGCTCCTGTATCCTGAAGATCGATGGCTTGGACCTGCCTTTATCCTCGCTGACTTGCTGACTCGCCGACCGGCTGACTTGCTATCTCCAACTTTCCTATGCGCTATACGACACAATTTCTGCTTTCGGCCATGGCAGCGGAGCAGTTTCCCGCTCCGGATGTGCCGGAGATTGCCTTTCTGGGCCGCTCCAACGTGGGCAAATCGAGCCTGCTGAACGCGCTTGTAGGCGAGAAGGCAGCCAAGGTGTCGTCTACACCGGGACGCACCCGGGCGATCAATTTTTTCGCACTCCTGGACCCGAGCCAGCGGCGGAAACTTGTCTTTGCCGACCTGCCCGGTTACGGCTATGCCAAGATTTCGAAATCGATTTCTGCGGGCTGGCCGGCGTTCATTGAGCCGTATCTGGCCATTCGCTCCACACTGAAGCTGTGCATTTGCCTGGTCGACTCGAATGTGCCGCCGCAGCAGAGCGACCGCCAGCTCATCGACTGGCTGCGCGCGGCGGGGCGCGATTTTGCCGTGGTGGCGACGAAGATTGACCGGCTCAGCGGCAATGAGCGAACGCGCAATCTGCTGGCGTTGAAGAAGGGGCTTGAACTGGACGATGTTCTGCCCATCTCGTCGAAGACCGGCTCCGGGATGAAGGAACTCTGGAGCCGTATTGACGGGGTCAGTGAGCGAGTCAGCGAGTCAGCGAGTTAGCTCGCGCCTGGCGAATTGGAGAATTTTCGGAAATTCTATTCACCGAAAGCAATACCCTAAAGCTGGCGCGACCCCAAGGAGTGACAGCCTTGCACGCCACCAACAAGGACCACACTATTTCCGAAAACGCCTTAGCGGGGCGGCTGCAACACGAACGAGTCCTCGCTTCCGTTCAGGCTTTCTTTCATGGCGATGCGCACCTGTACCGCAATTTCGCCTCGATTGACAGCGTTCTGTGCAGCCTGGATGAAGTCATTCGCTGTTTCCGGATTGCAGCGCACGATGTGCACGCCCTGCGCCAGACGGCCCAGGTAGCGCGGGGCCAGTCGAAGCCAGCGCACTGCGGCGTCCGCTCCCTCCCCGGCATGGCTCTCGAGACAATCAACGGCAATGCGGTAGAGTTTGGGCAGCCATTGCGCCGGTGCGGAGTCTACCCGCCAGGTAAGCAGAACCTGGCCGCTCGTTTCCGGAACGAGTTCGATGTGCGACGTGAGATCGGGCACGACGCCGCGCTCCAGCATCTCACACTCCACCATTTCGGGGGCTGCGGCAATGCATACGGCGACCGCTTCGCGCTTGCGGATCTCGTTCTTGAGGATGCGCAGGGCCTCGTCGAGCGAGTTGACCAGGAAGTCGGCCGCGCCGTCGCGGATGGCTTGCTTCCCGGCGCCTGGATCGGCAGTCGCCGCCAGCGATGCGGCACCGGCGATGTTGCCCGCAACCAGCGTTGCGCGGCCGTCAGGGCCGAGGTCCCCAGCATACAGCAGCTTTCCGCCCAGAGCCGGTTCCGCAGTTGGGCCCGGCTCCATTCCTGCGGAGGACGCGTGGCGAATCAGGGATGCGTAGAGGCGTTCAACATGGAGAATGAAGTCGAGCGCGGCAGACGGGCTGGGATCAGGCGTCAAGGAAGGACTCTCTCTGTGGCCGGCAAATGGCTCTCGGAATAGCAGGGGTCTATTCCCGCATTCTCTCCATTGAGTTCAGCGGCCGAACAAAGAAAACAAACTCGCCGGGCTTGGCAAGCACCTGCAGCTTATCGGGGATCTTTTTCCCGATGCAGGCGTTAGGCGCCACGAACCCTTTTTCGAGGATGGTTGCAACAGAATACCAGCGATCCGGAGCGGCCGCGTGGTCAGCGGAGGCGCGATCCTTGTCCACGTCGCAGTTCGCATAAATGAGCATGGCGTTCTCGTAAGTGGCGTGGATCGATATCTCGTCCGCATTGGCAGGCAGAGTCAGCTTGCCGGTGCCATCCTCGTTCTTCTGCACCCAATCGCCATGGATGTCCTGTTGGTGATTGATGCTCACCAGAAAATTCGAGGTTGAGATGAGAAGCCCGGTCTTTCCATCGAGCATGCGGAGGGTGACAGTCTTCACGGTTTGCGCGCTGGCCAGGCCGCAGATGGAGGCTAAGCAAAAGACAAGGAGGAACACACGATGCGTACGTTGAATCATGACCGCCTCAGAAGAAATCGTCTCCGCGGTGCAAACCGCGCCTACCAGGTATTGTAGGGTTGCCCGTCGGAGCCTGCCTCGTCGGAGCCGGAATGAATGTCGTCGATCCCAGGGTCGGTCTGATCCAGCGAGTACAGGGCATCGCTCGAGTCGGTGACCCAGGTTGTGGCGCTCTTGGTCATGGGATCCTCGGGGACGGACTTGAGATAGCCGTCCTGGATCAGGTCGTCCAGCGACTGCGGGGCCTTCTGCTTGTCCATGGTATAGGAGTCGATGGCGGCGCGCAGAACGTGCAGGTCTTCCTTGAGCACGGCTTCCCGGGCGTGCTTGATGGCGGCGATGTAGCTGGGCACGGCTACCGCGGCCAGGACACCGATGATGGCCATGACGATCATCAGCTCGACCAGCGTAAAGCCTGCGTCTTGTTTTCTGATTCTGCCCACTGAACCCTCGTCCCGGCCGTGCCCGTACCGGGTGCAATCTCTTCCTTACCAGGTGGAGTATTTGGTGCCGTCCAGGGCCGTTCCCTGGGACTTCGAGTACACGTCGAAGACACTCTGTCCGCCGTAGGAATCGGAATCCGGATCGTCCTGCATGGAGTGCAATCCCCATTCCGCCTTGCCGGTCATGGGGTCCACCGGAATGCGGCGCAGAAACTTCAGTTTCTTGCCCTGCACATCGACTCCGTTGACCAGCGTTTCCAGGTCGGGGGGATAATTCTGGCTGTCGACCTTGGTCTGAAAAGCGTGCTTGTCGGCGGCATCCTTGTACGCGTCGATGGCGTCGCGCATCTGCCACAGATCGCGGCGGAGTTCACGCTCGTTGTTCCGCTTGACCGTGAACATGGTAACCGGCACCGCCGCAGACGCCAGGATAGCGAGAATCGTGACGGTCACGATCAGCTCCACGAGCGTGAGCCCGCGCTCCTGTTTGCGGAGGGTCCGGATTGGCGCTGTCCTTCTCATGCATTCATCGCCTCAATGGACGACAATTGTGGCCCGCATCCCCTGGGCCGGTATCTGCTGCAGCGCGCTGTTGATGGCGGCGCCGCGGGTGAGGGTCAGGGCAGTTTCCCCGGCTGCTTTGGCCTGGAAACTGATCACGCAGACAACGCCCGCGCCGCTGATGCCGGCTACATCGGGGGGACGGGCGGCATTGATCGTGATGGAGCCGGGCCCGTCATCGCGATGAACCAGCGCCACGGCCTGGTTATCGCGGCCCAGCAGATCCCCGACGGTGACATTCACCAGGGAGAGTTTTGCTGGGTCATACTGCACCTGGAAGGGAACCGAGGAAATGTCTTTGCCGCCAGTGAGCACCACCGGAACTTGAAAGGTTGTGCCCGCGGCAACCGGGCTGCCCGGCGGGCTGAACAGCAGATTCACATTTCCTGTTGCAGCAGGCGCCGTCGGTCCGGGAGCCCCACTGCGGACTGCGGGCGGAGCGGCGACGGCAGCGGCAGCCGTTTGTCCATTGGCATCGGCTGAAGCGCTCAATTGCGCCAGGGCCGCAGGAGCTGCCGCCATGGCGCTTTGCCCCGGGACCACGCCCACCGTGGGTCGTGTCTCAGCAGGCGGGTGCACGGGCGCGGCAGGAGCGGGCGCGGGAGCGGAGCCTTCAGGCGCCGCCGAAACATGACGCAGCTCCACGGCAGCGCCCACGCCGGTATCGATGGTGCGCAGATTCGCCCGGTCCAGGCTCTGCGAGCGAACAATGTGCGGCACCACCAGAAAAACCAGCTCGTCGTCGGAGATGGTGTGGTCCTTGGAACCGAAGAGATACTTGAGGATGGGAATGGAGCTCAAGCCGGGTATGCCGTTCCAACTGACCTCGTCCTGCTTGTCCTGAATTCCACCCAGAATGCTGGCTTCACCCTCGCGGAGGCGGATGGTCTGGTCGACCACGCGCTGGCTCAGGATGGGTTCGGTGACGCCGCTGATGGTGACCGAGCCGCTCTGCGACGTGACCTCGATCTTCACTTTCAGCGTTACGTCGTGGTCATAGTGGACGCTGGGCGTCATCTCAATATTGACGCCGACATCCTGGTATTGGAATTGCGTATTGACAAGGGAACTGACCACGGCGGTAGCGGCGCCCGTCTGATAGGAACCGGTGGCGATGGGAATCCGCTCGCCGATTTTCATGGTTGCCTTCTGGGCGTCGGTAGCGCGGATGCGTGGATTCTGCAGGATCTTGGTATTCGAGTCGGTCAGCAGAAGGTTGGCTGTGGCTGAGCCGACGGTGACGGCAAAGTCTGTCGCCTTCAGATGAGCCAGATCGTACAGCGACGGAGAAGTGCCGGTGTTTGTGGACCCAGTGGTGCCCGTTGTCCCTGTGGTAGAAGTCGTAGACGTCGACGTGGGCGGCTGCAGTGCAATGCCCACGCTGCTGGGCCATGCGATGCCGAGGGTCCGTTCCCAGTTTTTGCTTACCTCGAGGACGGCGATGTCCACCACGACTTCAGAACGCGGCTTGTCCAGGTCGTTGATCAGCTTTTGCGCCAGCAATAACTCGTCGGGTGTGCCGCGGATGATGATGGCATTTTGGCTGGGAACGCCGTAGATCTTCAAGTTGCCGCCCGTGAGCACGTTGCGGATGGCGGTCTGCACGTCGGTCAGGTCGTTCGGTTGCCAGGCGTTGGTCAAATAGAAGGTCTGCACCGCCGACTCTTCCAGATCACGGCGTTTTTGGGTGGTATTTTGGGCCACAAAGATCGTGTTATCGGTGATCGGACGCCAGAAGGTATTGGAAATGGTGCCTACAATGCGCAGAGCATCCAGCAGCGATTCGTTGGTCAAGTCCACCTGAATGCGCTTGGCGGTGTAGTCGGGGTCAAAGAGGACGTTAATGCCCGCTGCCTTGCCGATCGCCTGGTAAACGACCTTGGCATCCTCGGCATAGTGCAGGGTGAGCGGCTCGTTCGATAGCGGTTTGAGATTGACCGGCGAACCAATGGACTCCAGCTCTTCCTGCTGGCTCTGATCCATGGGAACGCTGGTTTCACCCTGTGGCGACAGCTCGCCCTGATGCTTGCGTACCTTGGCGATCTCCTGCTGCGCCGCCTCGTTGCTGGGATCGATTTCCGAGGCGTGCAAAAACTCCACCAGTGCGCCTTGCTCGTCGCCGCCCAGCAGCAGCTTGCGTCCCTTGCTCATGTGCAGGCCGGAAGCCGAGACCCGCACACGGTAGAGGGCGGTCTTGTAGGTCAAGTCGTTGGGCGCCTTGGCCAGGGCCTTTTGGTAGAGATCGAAGGCCGTGTCGAAGTCTCCGCGTGCTTCTGCGGCTTCGCCGTGTTTGAACATGGAACCGGCCGACTCAGCGCGGAGCGGAGGGCACAACAGGGTCGACAAGGTGAGGAGTGCGAAGAGCGCAATCCAGAGGGGGCTGCGCGAAAAAGCAGATCCGGCCATTGCGGGTCCGGATGCAGCCGGTGAAAGAGCGCAGCGATTCATCGAACTCCCAGGCGTCCAGGCAAGCCCGCATTCCGGAGCAAAACCCTGAGGGCTGCCTTGGCTGCCCCTGACGCGAACCTTGTAAACAATTGATCCCATCCAACGATGCCTCATTTTAGCAAAGCGCCATTACAACGCGGGGAAAGCCTGTTGCGGCTCTGCGGAGAATATCTGCCCAGATGCTAGGATGAAGATTTGAGGTTGATTCCCCATGGCCCGCCAAACCAGCCACGTCATAGTTCAGCGCGACGACTCCGGCCCCAAAAAGCCGGTGCGCCCGCGCGATCCGGTGGCCAGCGGCGAGCGGGATGCCGCGCACAACCGGCGAGCCAGCCACGACTATTTCCTCCTGGAGAAATTTGAGGCCGGCGTGGCCCTGCGCGGCACTGAAGTAAAGTCGATTCGCGAAGGCAAGGCCAACCTCAAGGATTCCTACGGCCTCATCAAGGACGGTGAGGCGTTTCTGCTCAACTTGCATATCGGTCCTTACTCCCACGGCAACCTGGCCAACCACGACGAGACCCGGACGCGCAAGCTGCTGCTGCACCGGGAAGAGGTTCGCAAGCTACTCCAGAAGACGCAGATCAAAGGCCACACGCTCATCCCCACGCGGCTCTATTTTCGCAATGGGCGGGTGAAGTGCGAACTGGCGGTAGCCAAGGGCAAGCAGGACTGGGACAAGCGCGAGACGGAGAAGCGGCGGGAAGCTGACCGCGATGCTCACGCGGCCGTGAACGCCAGCAAGCACCGCATGGGGAGATAAGGGGCAAGGGCGCTTGCACTCAGTTCCTTGCGAGTTGAGGCCTGACTCAGCGGATCGCTTCGATTCGGATTCCCAGCGGGAGACTCTTCCAGACTTTGTCTGTGGTATAGACCGTCGCCTTGCGGTCGATAGCCAGAGCCAGGCAGGCGCGGTCGCCAAGCGAGAGACCGAAAGGACGGGTGATGGGTTTCAGTTCCGCGGCGATGCGCGCCTGCTCCTCCGTAAAGAAACAAACCTCGCATTGCAAGCCCTGAATCCAGTTCCATGCTTGCTGGGGCAGCGCCCCACGATCGATCATGCGGGTATGAACCTCGGCCAGGTTGACCGTACTGAGCAGCGCACCCCGAAGGATGGGGGCGACGATTCCCGCACCCGGTTCCTGGAAGAACAAGGCCAGAATGGCAGAGGAGTCGAGCACTGCGATGCTAGCCAATTTGCTCCCTCTTGCCGAAGCGTTCGCCGTCGGCCGCAAGGTCACGCTGCAACTCTTCCTCCTCGCGGCGGGCTTCTCCGCGCCGTTCGGCGATCAATTCGTCCGAGGCCAGAATGCCGGGCTTGAAGTATTTGGCAACTTCGTCTTGAATCCGCCGAATGCGTGCTTCGTAAGACTCGATGCGTAGAACCCCGTCCTCGACGTCCATCAGGAGCGTATCGCCCGCTGAAAAACCCAACTCCTGCCGGATGGCGGCGGGAATAACAATGCGTCCGTTGGGGCTCAGCGGAGCTTTGGCATGGAGGCTTGATTTGGCATTTGTTTCCATGGATGACGCTCCATACCATCATGACACTAGATACATAAAGTGTCAAATATGTCATATCTGTCATACATCCTGGTGATGGGACTTCTCCAGGCGCTCCCGCGTGGGTTGCGACACTCCACCCATGGAGTGCAAGAATGGAGCAATGCGCACAGTACTCTCTATCGCAAGCCTTGCTGGAATTGAAACGGAATTGCTGGCCGTGCTGGCCGTTGACACCCAGACCGAAAAGGGTCCGGAAGCCAAACCGCAACCCACGCTGCTTACCTCCGATGAAGCAGTGGAGGCGGCTGCGGCAGCGGTGCTGGCCAGCGGCGAATATAAGGCCGGCACGAATGAGACAGTTCTGATCCACGCGCCTGCCGGTCTTGCCGCCAAACGTTTGCTCGTCGTTGGGCTCGGCAAGAAGGCAAAGCTCGCCTCGCCGGCCGTGCGCAACGGGGCCGGGACCGCCGTCCGCTTCGCCAAGCCGCGCGGTATCCGGGAGCTGGTTCTTGCCCTGCCGGAGATCCAGGAGTACGCAGGGCGCAGCGCGCGGGCCTTGGCCGAGGGCGCAATCCTCGCCGACTTCGACCCCGATACCTACCGCAGCGATCGCAAAGACCAGAGCGTGCGGTCGTTTGTGCTGGCCGCCCCTGCGGGCGTGGACCAGGCCGCTGTGGAAGCCGGCTTTCAAGAAGGCGTGATTGTGGGCGAGAGCCAGAACTTCACGCGTTTTCTCGTGAACGAGCCCGGAAACAAGCTCACCCCCACTGTTCTCGGGCAGCGCGCCGCCGAGATGGCCACCGCAGTGGGGCTGAAGTGGGACGTGTCCTCGACCGAGAAGCTGCACGAGCTGAAGATGGGCGCGTTCTGGAGCGTCTCTCAAGGGTCGGAGCAACCGCCGGCGCTGATCGTGCTGCGCTACGAGCCGGAGGGCGTTGCCGACGGCCCGATTCTCGGCCTGGTCGGCAAGGGAATTACGTTCGACACCGGCGGCATCTCCATCAAGCCGGGCGACAACATGGAGAAGATGAAGTACGACATGGCGGGCGGTGCGGCCATGCTGGGCGCCATGCGGGCCATTGCGCTGCTCAAGCCCAAGGTGCGCGTGATAGCCATTGTCTGCGCCGCCGAGAATATGCCGGACGGCCGTGCCTACAAGCCGGGCGATGTGGTGACAGCGATGCCCATAGCTCAAGACCGGCCGGGCAAGACCATCGAGGTGATCAACACCGACGCCGAAGGCCGCCTGGTGCTGGCCGACGGACTCACCTACGCCCGGCAACTGGGCGCGACGCACCTGA
>CAYUJM010000159.1:0-10211 GCA_964445025.1 uncultured Occallatibacter sp.
ACCATCTGCATGGTTACCCACGATCCCCGTTTCGCCAAGCACGCGCAGCGCGAAGTGCATCTGTTCGACGGAAAGGTGGTCTCGGAGGACGAGCTCAAAAAGCTCACCGAAGAAGTGGAGGCGTAAGATGCCGCTCCGGGACGCGCTCCAGAATTCGATCAAGGATATGCGGTATGCTCTCCGGCAGCTGCGAACGAATCCGGGTTTCGCAGCTCTGGCGGTGATCACTCTGGCCCTCGGCATTGCGGCAAACACCACCATCTTCAGTTGGATCAACTCCACGTTGCTTGACCCCATCCCTGGCGTCGCGCATACCGGCGCCATGGTCTCGGTCATGAAAGGTGAGAGAAGCGAGCATCCCTCCCCCCCGTTTTCCTACTCGGACTTTGCCGATCTGCGTGACAGCGCGCGCAGCTTCTCCGGGATGCTCGCTTATCACGACGACTACATGGCCATCACCGGCTCCCAAAAGCCGGAACGCATCTATGGCGATCTCACCTCGTCGAACTACTTCGAAGTGCTGGGCGTCCGTCCCGTCCTGGGCCGTACACTGCTCCCTACCCTCAGCAACGAACGCGCCGGCGCGGCTGAAGTTGTCATCAGCTACGACGTGTGGAAGCACCGCTTTTCCTCGGATCCTTCCATCGCCGGCAAAACGATCCAGATCAACCTTCATCCGTACACCATTGTGGGCGTCGCCCCTGAGGGGTTTCAGGGATGCAAGTCCGGCCTGCGCGCCGATCTCTGGCTTCCTCTGGGGATGGACAAGCAGATCTGGGGCGGCAATCGCATGGAGGATCGCGGCAGCTCCTGGCTGCAGGCCCTCGCGGTTCTCAAGCCTGGGGTCGATGAGCACCACGCCGTCAGCGAACTGAATGTGCTAATGCAACGCATCGCCGACCGCTTTCCCGAGTCGCATCGCGCCTCCAATCTCATCTCCACCGATCCGCTTTGGCGTTCGCCCTTCGGCGCAAACGTCTATCTCTCCGGCACGCTGCCCATCCTCATGGCCCTCGCAGCAGTTCTATTGCTTCTGGCCTGTGCCAATGTGGCCAATCTTCTGCTGGTGCGCACAGTTGCCCGCCGTCGCGAGATTGCTATCCGCCTCTCGATGGGTGCCAGCCGCTGGAGGGTCATGCGTCAGCTCCTGATGGAGAACCTGGTCGTCGCGCTCATCGGAGGCGGTCTTGCGCTCCTCCTCACGGTGTGGACTTCGCAGACCCTCTCCGCATTTCTGCCTCCGGTAACCCTGCCGATTTCCATCAACGGGCATGTTAACGGCGCCGTGCTGCTGGCCGCCATTCTGGTCTCGATTCTTACGGCGCTCGCCTCCGGCGTTCTTCCCGCACTGCGCGCAACCAGCCTTTCGCCAGGAGCGGTTCTCAGGGACGAGGCGCTGAGCACCTCGGGCGGTCTCCAGAAATCGCGGCTCTCGGGCACGCTCGTCGTTGCCCAGGTCTCGCTTTCATTGCTGCTGCTCACCTGTGCGGGGCTGTTCGTCCGCAGCCTGCTCAATGCCCAGAAGCTGGGCCCTGGCTTCGATCCCAACCATGTTCTGCTGGTCTCTTTCGACCTCTACCCGATGGGGTATTCCGATGCGCAGGGCCTGGAGTTTGAACGTCAGTTGGCAGTTCGTGTCCAGCAATTGCCCGGTGTACAGTCCGCAGCCCTGGCTGACTTTTCGCCTCTCAGCTTCACCATTCATTCCGACGGCATCCTGCCCGAGGGCTACGTGCCGCCGCCCCATTCATCTGTCGAGATGGACCGTGGCAAGGTTGGCCCCGGCTACCTGGAAACGTTGCACACGCCTCTGATCGCCGGCCGCGATTTCACCAGCCAGGACAATCAATCCTCTCTGCCGGTTGCCATCGTGAATCAGTCCTTCATCGATCGCTATTGGCCGGGCCAAAGCGCAATCGGCAAACATCTCCTGAGAGGCACGCAGTGGATCACGGTCGTCGGTGTCTCTGCTAACGGAAAATATCGCCGCCTCGTATACGACCCCGCTCCGCTCGTTCTGCTGCCCCTGATGCAGCACTACGATAGTGTGGTCATCCTCCATGTCCGCGTGAAGGGCGATCCGCTGAACTACGTTTCGTCTGTCGAGGAGACGATTCAGGATCTCAATCCGGACCTGCCGCTTTACAACGTGACAACGCTCAAAGAAAACATGCAGATGGGAAATGTATTCGAACGCATCGCCGTGGCCTTTGCCGGATCTTTCGGCTTGTTGGCCCTGCTGCTGGCCTCCGTCGGCATCTACGGCGTAGTGGCCTACACCACCCGGCAGCGCACGCATGAGATTGGAATCCGCATCGCTCTCGGTGCTACGAAAGCTACGATATTTCGCCAGGTTTTGGGGCAGGGGCTGCGGCTCGCGTTGGGCGGTCTGGTCGTGGGACTCGCTGTTTCCTTTGTTTTCACCCGCTTTTTGCGCGGGCTGCTCTTTGGCGTGGGAACTGCCGACTGGCTCACGTTTTCAACGGTAGCCGTGTTGCTCTGTGCGGTTGCATTGATCGCGTGCTTTGTCCCGGCCCGCCGCGCCGCCTCCATCGAACCCATGCAGGCGCTTCGAACGGAATAGGAGAATCGAGATGCTCTTCCAGGATTTGCGCTACGCATTGCGCCAGTTTCGCCGCGGCCCGGGGTTTGTCTTCGCCGTGGTGCTCACCCTCGCCCTCAGTGTCGGTGTGGCCACCGCGGTCTTCTGTGTCATCGATGCGGTGCTCCTGCGTCCGCTCCCCTTTGCAAACCCGGACAAGATCGTCTCGGTGCAGGCGACCGCCGGCGCCGGGTACACCCAGCCGTCGTCATGGGCGAGCTATCTTGATGTGCGCGCGCAGGTGCGCACCTTCGCAGCCCTTGCCGGTTACAGCGACTATAGAAAAATCACCATTGACACGCCCGTCACCGGCCCAACGGCCATCGATTGCGTGCGTTCCACCGACAATTTCTTCCAGGTCTTCGGCGTCCAGCCGCTGCTGGGGCGCACCTATCTGCCCGGCGAGCAGCAGGACGGAAAAAACGAGATCGCGGTGCTCAGTTACGATGCGTGGCAGCGCTACTTCAACGGGGACCGTTCCGCTCTGGGCAAGCCGGTGAAGCTCGACGGACGCGCTTTCACTGTTATTGGTGTGATGCCTCCGGCATTCCGCTATCCCCTGAACATGCACGGCGCAGTTTATATTCCACGGATTCTCGACCAGGGCTGGATGAACAACCGCGGCGCTCACTGGCTGCGCACCGTGGGACGCGTGAAGGACGGCGTCACGGTGGATCAGGCCGAGGCGGATCTGACGCATGTCTTCAACGATATCGGCAAGGCGTATCCCGATTCCGACGGCGGGCGGGTGGTGAACACACTGCCGTTGGCCGAAAGCGTGGCCGGCAAGACGAAGGGGCCGCTGTGGACGTTGCTTGGCGCGGTGCTGGCTGTGCTGGCCATCGGCTGTGTGAACATTGCTGGATTGCTGCTGGCGCGTGGCGTTCAGCGGGAGCGCGAAATGGCCATGCGCGTGGCCATCGGCGCAGGCCGGGCGCGACTGCTGGGACAGATGCTCAACGAGGGATTGCTTCTGGCGCTGCTGGGCGCGGCAGGTGGTGTGCTGATCGCTTCGACTTTGCTGCAACTCATGCGCGCGTTTCTCATGAAGGCCCTCGCGCGCGGCGCGGATATCCAGATGAACTGGACGGTGCTGGGCGCGGCGGTTGCGGTTGCTATAGTCGCCAGTCTAGCCGCTTCGCTTTATCCCGCGCTACGGCTTTCCGGCATCGATCCCAATCGCGCGCTCAAGGCGGGCGGCAGCGCCGGCACCGGGCGCGGCCAGGCGCGCCTTCGCTCCGGTTTCGTAGTCACGCAGGTGGCTCTCACTCTTGTGCTGCTGGTTGTCTCCGGCCTGCTGATGCGCGTGGTGACGCGCTATTTCAATACCGACCTGGGCTTCAATCCGGACCACATTCTGTCGGTCAAACTCGGCCTCTCTCCGGCGCGGTACCAGGGCCGCAACATGGTCTTCGAGTTTTACCGGCCCGTGGAAGAGCGCATTGCGCACCTGCCGGGTGTGCAGGCAGCGGGATTCATCAGCATATTGCCGATCGAGAGCTGGGGAAACAACAGCGACGTGCACATCGCCGGGCAGCCGCCGTATCCGAAGAACAAGGAGATGCTGGCCGAGAGCCGGTTTATCAGTCCCGGCTATCTCGACGTGATGGGGATTTCGATGCACCGGGGACGGAGGCTCTCGCCGGCGCTCGACCCTTCGGATAACAAGGCCGGTACCGTTCTGGTGAACGATGCCTTCGTCAGCAAATTCATTCCCGCCGGACTCGATCCAACCGCGCAGCGGTGCGACGACGAACCCAAGGAAGAAGAGTGGACGCGCATTGTCGGCGTGACTGGCAACATTCGCCAGACCCTCTACGAACCGACGCTGGCGGAGCGCGATTGGCTCGTGGATGAGATTCCGGCCAAGGACCAAGCCGACAACCTGGCAAACATGACGCTTCTAGTGCGCACCACGGGCGATCCGAAACAGGTAATCTCGGCTGCGCGGTCGGTTATCCACGAAATCGACCCCACGGTGCCGTTCGATGAGCCGCGGACCATGACCGAAGTCGTTGCGGAGACGCTCGTCTTCGAGCGCATGGAAAGCTGGCTCTTCGGTATCTTTGCCACGCTCGCGTTGGCGCTTGCACTGGTTGGCCTCTACGGCCTTGTCAGCCACGAAGTGGAACAGGCGACGCGTGATATCGGTGTGCGCATGGCCCTCGGCGCAACGCGAAATCGCATCCTCTCCATGGTCATGAGCCGGGTCGCTCTGATGCTTGCCGCCGGTACCGCAGCTGGACTGCTGCTTACCCTCGTCGTGCGCAAGATCATAGGCATGGTGATCTATTTCGAAGCGCAGAAAGAGGCGGGCGGCTTTCTTCTGCTCGCCTTGCTCCTCATGATTGCGGGGTTGCTGGCAGCGCTCATTCCTGCGGCCCGGGCCGCGTCCATTGAGCCCATGCAGGCGCTTCGAACTGAATAGTCCGGCCGAAAAAATATTGAGGAGTCGAATCAGATGATCACTTTATGGCAGGATATCCGCTACGCATTGCGCCAGTTGCGCAAGTCGCCCGGCTTTACCATGACTGCGGTCATCACGCTGGCGCTCGGCATCGGCGCCAATACAGCCATCTTCACGCTGGTGCACGGCATCCTGCTGCGCTCGCTGCCAGTTAATGATCCATCCCAGCTCTATCGCATCGGCGACAGCGATGATTGTTGCGTGGAGGGCGGCTTTGTCGGCGACGACGGCGACTTCGACATCTTTTCTTACGATCTCTTTCAGCATCTCAAGAGCTCCGCTCCGGAGTTCGAGCAGCTGGCCGCCGTGCAAGCTGGACAAGGCGAGTGGAACGTGCGCCGCGGAAATGCGTTGCCCAAAGCCCTGAATGGCGAATTCGTGACCGGCAACTATTTCACCACGCTGGGCCTCGGACCGTACGCGGGCCGCGTCTTCATGGACAGCGATGATGCGCCCGCTGCGCCGCCAACGGTGGTACTCAGCTACAAGGCCTGGCAGGGCGAATACGCCGCCGATCCATCCCTCGTCGGTTCCACAATCTACATTCAGACTCACCCCTTCACCGTCATCGGCATTGCTCCACCCGCCTTTTTCGGCGATCGGGTAACGGGCACCCCGCCAGATCTCTGGCTGCCTCTCCAGACCGAGCCTTATGTCCGTGGAGAAAGCAGTTCGATCCTCCATCATCCAGACTCCAACTGGCTTTATCCACTGGGCAGGGTGCGCCCCGGCACCAACATCGGCGCGCTGCAGACAAAGCTCTCCGTGGCTCTGCGCCAGTGGCTTTTCTCGCGGCCTAATTACACCCAGAATGGTGGAGCGGCAATTATCCCCAAGCAGCACGTGACGGTCGTTCCCGGCGGCGGTGGCATTCAAAGCCTGCAGCAGGAGACCGGCAAGGGGCTCAAGATGCTCATGATCCTCTCCTCGTTTGTCCTGCTCATTGCCTGCGCAAACATCGCCAACCTGCTGCTCGCTCGCAGCACAGCTCGCCGCTCTGACATCGCTCTGCGCATGGCGCTCGGCGCGGGGCGCGGCCGCGTTACGCGCCAGATACTCACCGAGAGTGTCCTGTTGAGCTGCATCGGCGGTCTGGCTGGTCTGGCCGTAGCTTATGCGGGGTCGCACACAATTCTCGCCCTTGCTTTCCCCGATGCAAAAAACATGCCCATCAGCGCCAGCCCGTCCCTTGTCGTGCTGGGCTTCGCGTTTCTGGTGTCGCTATTGACCGGCATGCTGTTTGGCACGGCGCCCGCATGGATGTCGTCTCATTCCCAGCCGGCAGAGGCGTTGCGCGGAGTGAATCGTTCCACGCGCGACCGCTCGTCCGTGCCGCAAATGGCTCTGGTTGTGATTCAGGCGGCGATGTCGCTGGTGCTGCTCGCTGGAGCCATCCTGATGACCAAATCTCTGGTCAATCTGGAGCACCAGAACTTTGGCATCGCCACCACCAATCGATACGTGTTGCACTTCGATCCCGCTGGTGCAGGGTATTCCATCGACCGGCTTCCTACTCTCAATCGCCAGCTTGAAGATCGATTCGCAGCGTTGCCCGGCGTGACTGCTGTCGGCATGGGGATGTATAGCCCGCTGGAGGGCGACAACTGGGGTGAATGCGTCATCCAGCAGGGCCATCCCGCTCCGCGGCCCGGTGACAAGTGCGGCTCCACATGGGTGCGCGTGAGCAATCGCTACCTCGATTCGATTGGCGTTCCCGTTGTGCGCGGACGCGGTTTCACCGATCAGGACACCGCGACTTCGCCGCAGGTCGCCATCGTCAATGAGACCTTCGTCAAGCGGTTCTTTCCCAACCAGGATCCCATCGGCCAGCACTTCGGCATCGACTTTCCGGAGAACTCGGGCAGTTGGGAAATCGTCGGAGTCTTCCGCAACTTCAAGATGAATAATCCGCGCGATCCTGTCCGCCCTGTTTATCTGCGTCCCATGCCTCAGCAGTTTGTCTTCAAGCAACCGGAGATGAACACAACTGAGGTGCAGTCGATGTACATGAGCGCGATGGTCCTCGACTTCAACACTCCGCAACAGAGTGTCGATGGACTCATTCGGCGAACATTGGCAGGAATCGATCCCAATCTTACTGTCATGGATTTGCGCACGCTGGATGCGCAGGTCGCAGGCAACTTTGACCAGGACCGCCTGGTGGCGCAACTGTCCAGTCTCTTCGGGATTCTTTCCCTCATTCTGGCGTCGGTTGGACTCTACGGCGTGATGTCTTACTTTGTCGTTCGCCGCACCAGCGAGATCGGTATTCGCATGGCGCTGGGCGCTACCCGGGCCAGCGTAGTCACCATGATCATGCGCGGAGTGCTGTGGCAGATTCTCATCGGCCTTGTTCTCGGCATTCCCGCGGCGCTCTATGCCGGATACCTGATGAAGAGCCTGCTCTATGGCGTCGGCAGCTACGATTGGAGCGCCCTTGCCGGTGCGCCCTTCATGCTCGTTCTCTGCGCCGCTGCGGCGGGCTTCATTCCTGCCCGCCGTGCCGCATCCATTGAACCCATGCAGGCCTTGCGCACCGAGTAACGCGTTTACGAGGAGAGATGCGATGAATACGATGCTCAACAACCTTCGCTACGCGTTCCGCCAATTGCGCCGTGCGCCGGGATTCACGCTCACATCGGTGCTCACGCTGGCGCTTGGACTGGGCGCGAGTTCGGCAATTTTTTGTCTCATGGACGGGCTCTGGCTTCATCCCATGCAGGTTCCGCATTCGGGCGAACTCGTGCGCATCTTCTCCACCACCGCGCAGGAGCAGGAGGGCGCATTCAACTACTCCGACTACCAGGCGCTTGCCCAGCGGGCCAATGCGTTCCAGGGTGGTTCGGCAGGGTTGGTTGCGCTGGGCGGGCGCGGCAGCCTGATGGCCAAGCCCGATGGCACTTCCACTCTGCTGCTTACCAACGTCGTCTCCAGCAATTTTTTCAGCGTGCTGGGAGTGCGCCCGATCATGGGCCGCGTGTTCACCGCCAACGATGCGACGATGCTGCGCGCCAAGCCGGGCGTGCTTCTTGGGTATCGCTGCTGGCAGCGCGAGTTTGCGGCCGACCCCAAAATCGTCGGCCGCCAGATCCCTCTGCGTCACGGTCAGTACGGCATCAACCAGGTGAGTGTCTGGGGAGTACTCCCGGCGAGCTTTCGCGACATCGATCCTGGCGGCGATCGCGATCTCTGGATGCCGGCGGAGACTTGGGCTGCTCTTGTTGGTTCTTCTGAACTCACCTCGCGTGGATTCCGCTGGTTCAATCTCGTGGGTCGTCTCGCGCCCGGTGCCTCTGCCGCCCAGGCAAACGAGCAGGTCGCGTCGGTGGCCAAGGCTCTGGAAATCAGCTATCCCGCCGACAATCGTGGCCGCAGTGCGCGCGCCGTCAGCGATTTCCACTATCGAATGAGCCAGGCAGGAACGACCGGAATGGTGTTGTTTGCAATCGTGGACGGCGTGGTGCTGCTGGCGATTGTGAACGTAGCTCATTTGCTGCTGGCGCGAGCCCTGGCCAGGGCTCCGGAGGTGGCCCTCCGTATGTCGCTCGGGGCGCAGAGATGGACGGTTGCCCGGCAATTGCTGACGGAAAACCTGTTGCTGGGCGCGGCAGGCCTTGTGGGCGGGCTTGGGCTAGCTGCGGCGCTTGTCGCCGTGATGCCGCGCCTGCTCACCCTGGAACCGGCGATGTTGGTTTCGATTGGCGGTGTTGCCCAGTTCCACCTGGATGCCCGTGTCTACTTCGTCGCCGCGTCGATGACTCTTCTTGCCATGCTGCTGCTGGCCCTGGTGCCGCTGAGCCAGGTGGCTCGGCCTGCATTGCTGCCGGTGTTGCAGGCAAGCTCTGGAACCCGCACCAGCGGCAAAACATCCATTGTGCGCCGCGCCGCGGTCTGGCTGCAGATTGGCATCTCTTTTGCGCTGCTCGTTTCTACCGGCGCGCTGGTGCGCAGCTTCCTCAACACACGCATGCAGTCCATTGGCCTCACGCGCAACCAGGTGCTCGTTGCATTCACACAAGACCCTGACAAGCCCATCCGCGACGATGTTCAGGCGAAACTGCGCGCTCTGCCCGGCGTCCGGAATGTTGCCTATGGCATTCGTTCGCCGCTCATGCCCTCCGAAGGAGGCATTGCGGTTAAAGCGCTGTTCCCAAGTCATCCCGAGTTGCGCGAACCGGTTGAAATTAAATTCAACGCGGTGAGCCCGGGATTTCTGGATGTGACCGGTACGCATGTGGTTCGTGGCCGCGACTTTACTGAGGCCGATAACGCCGATGCGCCTGTCATCGTGCTCGTCAGCCGGACCATGGCGCAAAAATACTGGGCAGGCCAGGAGCCCATCGGACAGGTTGTGCGCCTTGCCGATGGCCACGTGGATGCGCGTGTGGTGGGCGTCACTGAGGACGCGCCCATCAACAAGATTGGAGAGATGCCCGAATCATTTCTCTACGTCCCGTTTGAGCAGTACCAGGCCCGTCTGTCGAATATGGGCGAACTCACCTTTGTGATTGCGACCCGCCAGAACGCAATGTCCATGGCCCAGGATGCGCGCCAGGTGCTGATCCATGTCAATCCGCTACTGGATCCCATGTTTGTCACTTCTTTACCCGAACTGATTCGCTATTCGGCAGGGGATTACCAGATGATGGCGGAGCTGGTGAGTGCGCTGGGCCTCATCGGATTGGCTCTCACCGTCGTAGGCCTCTACGGGTTCCTGGCCTTTCGCGTCACCCAGCGGAGGCGCGAGATCGGCATACGCATGGCGCTGGGAGCAACGCGCCAAGCCACGGCCCGCATGGTCTTGAGCGACACGGCGCGCATGGCCGCGATTGGCTTGGCTCTCGGAGTGGTGCTGTCTTTGGCTGCCGCGCGACTTGAAGCGGCGGTGCTGTTCGGCGTGCGGCCGTTGGACGCGCTTTCGCTTGCCGTTGCACTGTCCATATTAGCGGTTGCAGTGGCCGCTGCCGCGTGGCTGCCAGCGCGGCGTGCGGCTTCCATTGAACCTATGCAGGCACTGCGCACGGAATAACTTCCCCGAGGTGAACCAGGAATGAACTCGCTGCTTCAGGACATTCGCTACGCACTGCGCCAGTTGCGCAAGTCGCCGGCCTTCACGCTCACCGTGATTGTGACGCTGGCGCT
>CAYUJM010000160.1:0-10207 GCA_964445025.1 uncultured Occallatibacter sp.
GGGCTACCGCGCGAATGCGATTATTCCCTTCGTCCGCAATATAGATATTGTTGGCAGTGTCTAAGGCCACACCATAGGGGTATTCCAGTGCCGCACTTGTGGCAGCTCCGCCATCGCCGGAGTAGCCCGTGGCGCCATCTCCCGCCACCGTGCTGATGTTGCCCGTTGCGGCAGTTACCTTGCGGATGCGATTATTCACATCATCAGCAATGTAGATGTTGCCTGCTGTGTCCACAGCCACGCCATAGGGGTAATAGAGTTGTGCAGCCGTGGCTGGCCCGCCATCGCCGGAGAAACCGTTGGAGCCGCTTCCGGCGACGGTGGAGATGTTGCCTGTAGAGGCAGTCACCTCGCGGATGACTGCATTGCCCCAGTCCGCAAAATAGACATTGCTTGCCGCATCCAGCGCCAGCCCCATTGGCTGAGATATCTTTGCACTGGTAGCCGCTCCCCCGTTGCCTGAATAGCCCCCCGTGCCTGTGCCGGCCACGGTAGAGATGACGCCCGTCGAAGCTGTCACCTTGCGGACACGGTAGTTATTCGTATCAGAAATGTAGATGTTACCGGACGCGTCAACGGCCACGCTGTAGGGGGTATTCAACACTGCGCTGATGGCCGATCCCCCGTCACCGTTGTAGCCCGCGGTCCCGTTGCCGGCTACCGTAGAAATGAAATTCGTCGAAACCGTAACCTTGCGAATTCGGTTATTCGCGAAATCCGCAATATAGATGTTGCCGGCCGTGTCCAGAGCTACGCCCGAAGGGTGATACAGTTCAGCACTGGCGGCAGCGCCACCATCACCCGAGTAGCCCGCGGTACCGTTTCCGGCCACGGTTGTAATAATTCCGGTGGAAGCTGTCACCTTGCGGATGCAGTTGTTCCACATATCCGCGATGTAGATGTCACCGGCCGCATCTATCGCTACGTTGTGAGGACCGTTCAGATCGGCGGCAGTAGCAAGTCCATTGTCGCCCGCGTAGCCAGCAGGGCCGTATCCAGCCTCCGTATCGATGTTCCCAGACAGTGGAAGAGATATCTGACCGTACGCAACGGTTCGAGCCAGCAGCAAAATGACGACGCAAAGATGACAGTGAACACACTGACGATTGATATTCATCCGCGGACTCCTTGCGCAAATGGCCGGAGTGAGATCTTCTGTCCACCTCCGCCGAAACAACAGCACAATTGCCAATATCCAAATCCAGCTACGAAGTGCTTTAACCATTTGCTTTCTCCCGAACAGGTTCTCGGTGCGAACAATCATTCCGTCTCCACGCAGCTGCATCCTCGGGAACCCTAGAATGCAGTACCTGCCAACAGTGATCTGGCTCACGGAGCCAGGTTCTGACGCCTATTTTTCTCGTACTGGTTAGGTTAGCCACGCCAATAGGCGTAGCCGCACGGCATTTCCATTTCGTGAATGAGCTTCTCCGAAAGGCATTGGAGCCTAAAGAAGTTGCAAGACTAAATGTGATCGGCTGCAATGAGCTCTAATCCCAAGTGCAATACTCGACCACCCTTATTTACATATATTACAGTTTTTCTGTATTATTACAAGTGACCGACCGGCAGCTATTGACAAGATGAATTCCTTTTGCTGATAGGGGACGAAACTTTAGTACCGAAGTGGCGAAAACCAAAGTCTCACCTGTGATATCAAACATGTAGCTGTAATTTTGTCCTTGGTGAAATCAAACTATTTGAAAGGGTAAGAGATGACAGTCGCAGAAGCGCGGGAAAAACTCGAAACACTCACAAGAAATCTTGCATCGAACGAGATTTCGTGCAACCAGCGTCAGAATTGTGAAGCACAAATGGCTCACTACTATCGCATCATTCAAAGAGCACGACAGCAGGCACACCGGTCTCTAGCCTCCCCTGCTCTGGCTCTCCTCAACATGACCGGCCATACGGCCCTCGATCAAAATCATAATGCCGCACTCATAACAGCAGCTCATGTCATCCGCTGCGCTTCGATCGAACAACTGGCTATTGCGATTCCCGTCGCAATTCGCGAAGCCTCTACGAACAACTATTGGCCGGTACGGGTCAGATTTCCCGAATTCAGTGAAATCGCTGCCTGCCTACTCGACCTGGACAACAATGCCCTCTCATTGGAACGTAGAATTGCTGTCCGGACGGCTCTGCAGCTGAGCACTATCGTCAGTCGAAAGCAGATCCACCAATCGGTTCGACGCTCTTGGGCTCACAGTGACGTCGCCCAGAGCAAACAAGCATCCAGGCCTCGAAGGACGCCAACTCCCAAAAGCGTGCATTGAACAGCAAAATCGAAGAGGTGGCTTCCCCACCACTTCATGCAATGAATCCACCATTACCTCGCCCTTTGCCCTGCGGAAACGCCTTTAAGTTCTGCGGGTTACGGATTTCCTTTCAAACCTTATACAAGTGCTGTATAATACATCACAGAAAGGACACGACATGATCCCACCCAAGAAGACCGCACCCCGAACGAAGCGTAGAGTTGTTGCTCCCGCAGAGAAGCGCACTCAACTCCGGCTCACCGTCGATTCCAAATTTACTAAGAACCATTTCACCCAACTTTTTGCTGTGCTGAAAATTCGGAGAAAGAACGCCCTAGCAGAGCACATCATCATGAATTTCAAAACCAAAGCTTCGCAGGTGCAACTCGTTGCGTTCTACAACGGCCCGTGGTTGAACATTCCATTTCAGAGTATAGATACCGCATTCGTGTTCCCTCTTACCTTCGAGATCACGGATGAACTGGAGAGGGTTGGGGGAGAGGTTCTTGGGGGCGTCAATCGCTCGAAGGCATTTCGCGTAATGGTGGCCTACTTTGCCTCCATCTACAAGCTAAAGAACAAAACACAAACCATCTCCGCATAATCCTCTCGGAACTTTGCCGGGCAAGAGGCAGCCGCATGAACCTGATGATCGTGGAGAGCCCAAACAAGATCAAGAAGATCAAAGCAATTTTGGGCAGTGGCTGGGATGTTGCCGCAAGCGTTGGACACATTCGGGATCTCCCTGTAAGCGAATTCGGTATTGAGCCGGAAACCTACCGGCTCCAATACCAGATTCTCGAACGCAGCAAGGCTGTTGTTTCCCAGTTGCGGCAGCGCGTCGCACGCTCCGAACAGGTGTATCTCGCCACAGATCCCGACCGCGAGGGAGAAGCCATTGCGTGGCACTTGCAGCAGGTATTAAAGCCTCGCCGGTACGTTCGCGTTACCTTCGACGCAATCACCGAGAGCGTGGTCCGTTCCGCCCTTAAAGCTCCGCGACAGCTCAATACGAACCTCATTCACGCACAAGAGGCCAGGCGAGGCGCGGATCGCCTCGTCGGCTACCAGGTGTCGCCTGCTCTCTCGCAGCAAACGGGCATTGCCCGGCTGAGTGCCGGGCGCGTCCAAAGTGTTGCTCTCCGCCTTGTCGTCGATCGGCAACGTGAAAAAGACGCATTCAAGGAAACAAAGCATTTCGGCGCCGAAGCGATCTTCGACAACGGAAACTGGCGCGCCCAGTGGGATACAGCCCCTTTTCTCAAGGAAGGCGAGGAATACATTCTGGATGCTTCGCTTGCGGAAGAAGCCGCGAAATGCAGACTCTTTGCGGTTACCGCGGCGGCGACGAAACCGGCGACCAAGGCTCCTCCACCACCGTTTACAACCGCCACTTTGCTCCAGGCGGCGAGCGTGACTCTTGGATTCAAGCCGGAGCAGACGGCACAACTAGCTCAGAGGCTGTTTGAGGAAGGGTTGATTACTTACCACCGCACCGACAGCCAGAACTTCTCCGCGGAGGCGCTGGCCGAAATTCGGGCCTACTCGGCAAGCAACAACCTGCCCGTGCCGCCCAAGGCGCGCACCTGGAAGTCCAAAGAGAGCGCCCAGGAGGCCCACGAAGCAATCCGACCCACCCATCTGGACCAGCGCCATGCCGGCGCAGACAACGACCAGAAGAGCCTCTACGACCTTATCTGGACCCGAGCTGTAGCTTCGCAACTTGCGGATGCCGAATACAGCGTAAACACCCTTACACTCGCCACCCAGGATGGATCGCAGCCATTCGTCTTTAAAGCGATGGGCCGAACGCTCATCAAGCCTGGCTGGCGCACTCTAACAGCCAAGGACGCCGCCGAAGACCCTGATGCAAACGACACAGAGGACCCGGAGAAGCAATCTGACGAGAATGGTCGCGTCCCTTCCCTCGCACGGGACACACAGCTCCGCGCCGACAGCGCTCGCGTACTGAACAAACAGACGCGACCGCCGAATGGCTATACCCAGGCAAGCCTTATCAAGAAGCTGGAGCACGAAGGAATCGGTCGGCCATCGACCTACCCAGCCATTCTCAAGAACACCATCACCCGCAACTACATCGACGATTCAAAGAAGATTTTGAGAGCCACCGACCTCGGCATCTTGCTCATCGACGTGCTCAAAGGCCACTTCGCCTTTCTCGAGTACGACTACACGCGCTCCCTTGAGCAGCAGCTCGACGATATTGCCGAAGGCAAAGCCCAATACATCAATGTGGTTTCCGGCATAGACGGCCAGCTCAAGAAGGAGCTTGCGAAGTTGCACATCGCTCGGCAGCCTGCCTTGGCGTCAAAAGGGCCAGCACCGGCCAGGACAGCCACAGCTCCGTCGCCGGGATCTGTCGTGTGCCCGAAATGCAAGCAAGGCCTCGTTAAAAAGCCCAACGGGCAGAAGTTCTACGGTTGCAACCGCTACCGCGAAGGCTGCAATTTCAGCATCAACGAGACCATTGCGAAGAAGCCCCTCACGCCGAAGCAGATTGAGGCGCTCTGTACGAAGGGCAGAACCGGCGTACTCAAAGGATTCATTTCCAAACAAGGCAAACGCTTCGATGCGTGCTTGACTTTGGGCAACGAAACGGACTGGAAAGTAGAATTCCACTTCGAGTCCAGAACCTAATATGGTCCACCGCAGAAGCGTGCCCAAGACATGTACTGCACAGCGAGGACTCGATTCAATGTCCGTGCAGTTCAGTATCGCGGCCACCGAACCCGGCGGGTACGGTGGGCGTTTCTTGTGCCCATCAGCCAGACCGAAGAAGAAATCCGCCAATATCTTCTCTGGAAGCCCGCTGGGATGTCTTAAGTGGCTCAGATGAGGGTGCGTCCGATTCGAAATCGATCCAGCCACGCAAGGCATTTCGGAACCCTTCCTAGGGTGCCGGACACCTCTCTGCCGTGTGAATAGACACGAAGTGGTTCCTCAATATCAATCCTCAAAGGCAAGTACAGTCCTTGGTCTTTGAGATTACAAAAACAGTGGGGACAGCGATGCACTTCTATCGCCTTCGTGGCAACGGGTTCACCGTTGTGGATCAGGCGTATGACCTGAGTGGCCATCTGACCCCGGGTACAGGGGAGATCGTTGACCATTCTCTTGTAACCACTGGCCATATCCCTCAATATCAGGGCCTCCCATGTTGATGACATATTCGATGCCCAGAATTGCCAGCACAAAGTACATTTCCAGCTTGGCCGTGTACAGAAATGTCCACTCGTGCAGCACCTCGTAGGGTTCTTGCTTTCCTGCCTTGAATGTGTGATCCGGCGAATATATCCGGCGCTCGGAGAATGGCCATAATAGCCCGGACTTGCCAAAGCGAGCATAATTTCGGATCAGATCAATCTGAGAATCATCTATGAAATCCGACACCATTTCCGGCGCATTCTCCAAGAGGCGTTGTGCCATACACTCTAGTGCGACCTTGCTTAAGAAGCGGGAGAACTTCTGACGATCCGGCATATCGCCCGTAGCCGGTATCACCACCCTCGTGATCTGCCCTGACCGAATAGCGTTCGCAGCCTTTGGTCCCAGATACATCTCGTAGTCGCCGTCTTTGTTTCGTGAGACTTCAGCACAGTGGAATTCGCTGATCCCTTTCGTCCGAACGTCGGGCAGAAGCGTTCCCTGCAAGAGCGGCATTCGCCGACGTTTGTTCGGGATGTGCATGTTAAACCTCGCTGTCTGAAGATGTCCCGATTCGAGGATTGGCTGTTCGATGCTGCTTGCGAAATAGTTGTTGCAGCGGTCGCACACGGTGCCAGCGGGCAGCGTATGCTCAATATTGCCGAGAGATTCCGGGATGATGTGTTCCACGCTTCTTGATCCAGCTGAGTCCAGCTTACAAAAGATGCATCGTCTTCTCATTGGGAATCCTCCATCATCTGAGGGCGCTACTCGATCAGCGGATGAGGAGTCCCTCCTCCGGGCGTTTCACGTCAGCTGACTGTTTCAAAGAGTGAACGCTGGGTACCAAGCGGTGGCCAGAAGACGCCGATAACAACCCAACTATTAAACGGGAAGGTTGTGCCCATAAAGAATCGTGTATCTCTGCTGGGGTGACACATTTCATCGAAGAACTTCTTGCGCACATTTGCAACCGCCGCCTGCTCGTCGCCAAGCCTCTCGACCTCCTTGCGGTACAGCACACCCAGCTCCCAGTCTTCAATCATGGCTGTGTGCGGCTTGTCGCCGGTGTCCTCACAGCGAAACACATAGCTAAACTTATACGGCAGCTTTTCCAGCCGTTTGGGAGGCCCACTAAAAAGACTAAACTGGTTGAGCGTTGCCTGCCACTGCGGCTTCCACTCTCTCTCTGTAGGCTCCACCTTTAGGTCTAGTATCTCTGTGGGCCGAACAACCCCAAGGGAGACCCTATCGCTCTCATAAAGAGCCTCCAGTTGTATACGGGTATTGAGCGGCATTCGGTCAATAATCTCGCGGCGCGCGCGCCAGCCGTCCTTTGGAGAAATCGGGTCCCCGATGAGCCGTATCGACTGAAGATCTGGATTCCGGCTCTCGCGTCGGTTGTCGTTCTTGGCTCCCTGATCGTAAAGGCCGATTTCAATCCACTGATACTTCCGGAACTGCTGGTCTTTGGGTCGATAACGGTAATCAATGGGATAGAGGCGAACCCATTCACCATTCTCGGTAATGCCCGCAGTGCATACAAGCTCCTGATGCGTCTCGGAAGGATGCGGGTAGGTCATCACTGTAATGAACACCCTGGTCATGGAGAAGCGCGGGATCACATTACTCGCAGCTCCATGATTGGAAGAGATGTCAGGTGCGAAACCTCCGCTCCTAACCGACTCCGGTGACAACACTGGTGATCTGCCTCCATACACATGATGGCTGAGGGTGTCTCGGCGACAAGCCCCGCGACGCTTTCCACGGCACCCCAATGACTGGGTAGGATCTCCCGGTCGTACCGCCTAAACAGCTTCTGGTAGGACTTCGCATCGGAGAGATCCGCTCGCCATGCTGAAGGCACTCCGAGCGAAGGCACATGAACATAATCGATGTCCAGGTCACTACACAGTCCGGAGAGGGTAGATTTGTGAAACCCGTAGCGACGCGCAATTGGGTTGCAACGCACATCAATAAGCCGCCCGATGCCATGACGCAAAAGAATGTCCAGCAGCGCATCCACCATAATGCCCTCGTAACCGATGGTATAGACGGCAGGCTCTGCTGTAGGTCTCGGCACAGCCCGCTTCCGAGCGGTTTCCGAGTTCAGCGTGAACCAGGGATAATCCCGGTAAACGGCATCAACCATTGCTGATGTCGCTACCGCGCGCTGGCAACGGCTGATCGCGTCGATCAGGACCAGAAATCTCTTTTCTATGCATGCTGTTTCGAGATCGGGAGCCCCGGCCAATTCGACATCGTGTCCAGTCTCCGTTATCCAGCCATCGCGTTCCAGCGCCCTGAGTTCGTGATAAAGCGTGAAGGAAAAGGGGCCGCGTTTGTACGGAACAAAATCGTATATTCCTGCTCTAGGCGCGTTAGGGTCTTTGCTCAACAGGAAGGCGAGCTTCACCAGTCGCAGTTTTGAAATACTGCCCGCGTCATTCTGAATCAGCCGAAGAAGTGCTCGCTGTCGCGAAAACATAACAGATACCCGTTCTCTATACTAAACACCGCCGATCGCCCGCAGCGCAAAAGATCGACCCGGAACCTACCCTGTACATATACAAGATGTGAGCGTGCTCGCAACGCCCGATTCCGTTTATAGCAGCGAATCGAACACAGCTCTCGAATCCATCGTTCCTTGACCCAGTTGTCCGTTCCCCTTGCTCCCTGGCTCTGCATCCTGCGCTTCGCCCAAACACACTTTGGAAACCGGCATCGCTCGCTTTTTTCGGCCGCGAGGCTGGCCCGAACCCCGGGCGCCAAAGGCCGCCCAGACTGCGCTATTCACCAACGTATTCACAGAGCATCCGCGCGACTGAGCCACCTCATGGACGGCAACCCACACAGATTCAAATACGCCAACTTGCATTGCATGCACCCGGCTGCAATCCACATCCAGCAGTTCCATATCGCTAAGATCCACATTTTTCAGAGCCTCCCGGACGCGGATCGACAAATCGCCGTGCCTCTTCCAACTCCGTCTTAGGCATCGGTCGACTTTTTCATTGAACCGAATATTGCGATACACAATTTCCATGATGCGCTCCTATTGACCAGCTTCTGTATCCGCATACGGCTCCGCGAACGCAATGTCGCGATTCACGCGCACATTGAACCGATAGCCAGGTCGAATCTTGACCGTTGGTTGGATATTCAGATTCTTCCGCGTCACCTCCATACCCAATTGCCCAAACTGCTGGCCTAAGGCTTGAGTTGCCTCCGCACTCGGCGACAAAATACCGGACGCCGAAGTCGTTTGTGGTTGCGACATCTCGATCCCAGCCGTAAACGCACTCAACAGCAATGCAGTCGAGACAAGCCGCAAATAATGGTTATCGACCTGATCATGAAAACCTCCAGCGCCCGAGGCGTCGTGTCCTACCATCCCGTCAAGATCCACGCTGGACCCGTCCGGGAAAATCAGCCGCGACCAGACCACAATCGCACGACTCTGGCCATACGACACCCGGTTGTCGTACTGGCCGATCAGGCGCGATCCTTGCGGAATCAGCAAATACTTCCCCGTCGCCGTGTCGTACACGTTCTCACGGACAACTGCCTTCACCTCGCCCGGCAAGTCGGTGTTTACCCCGCTCTCCAGCGTCGCCGGAATGTCCCATCCAGCCTTGATCTCATACTTCGATAGTTCAGATTCGCGCGTCGAGGACGAATAATCCCGCTCTTCCCTGGCCTGTCTTGCCTTGTCGATGAAGTTCTCTTTGTGCTCCTGGAGATTTGCATCGCTCTGATCGCCAGAACCCGCATTTGCGGGGATTAACGAAGGGCTCGGTCCTCCAGCATTCCCACCCGACCCGGCTTTCGGATATTCGCCGAGAAGCTGCTGAAGAACCGAACCCACGCCCCCGGAAGGCAGCGAAGCTCCCAGGGAACCCAATGATCCTAACCCTTTGCCGCTCGAAATCGAGGTTCCCGCTGTACGCGCTTCAAGATCGTTCTTGTACATCTCCTCACGGAACTCGTCTGCAGCGCTCCGCACCGCAGGCGCCCCTGCTTGAGGGCCCGCCTGTTGCTGATTTAACGCAACCCTGCCGTCTGCAGGCATTCCCTTCGCCAGTCGCCCAGATGCGGCAATCTGCCGAGCCTCAAGAGGGGGAACGAGCGCATCCTTTGAATACTCGGAAGAAGTTACAAGTTCAGCCGGAACGCCGGCGCTCTCGACCCGGTCCTGCAGCGCGTCCGGTGCGCTTCCCCCGGCCTGCGTCTGGTCCAGAGCTTCCTTCCTTGCATCGATCTTCCGCTGGTCTTCGAGATCCTTCCAGACCTTCGTCCCGGTCGATTGTGCATCCGAAACGGATTGCTCATCCTTGGCTTTCTCCGCGGCCGTCTTCTTTCCACCCCGAGCCATCACCCCATAGACAATCAAACCGAGGAATCCCAGGACGGCGACGAACAACATCCCCCTCACAGCAGGATTCAAGTGCTTTCCGTCCGTGGGCCAGAAACGCAGCGTCAAGGGCTGCTTATTGCGTGTCGGGCTGTCGCCCTCCGGCTTTGGAGTCAGCACAACCTCCTCACGCCCGTTCCCATTGACATTGATCTCGTCCGCCATCACTTTGCCTCCGTATGCGGCGTGAGCGCATCCTTGCGCTCGATCTCAACAAACTCCTGATGCTTCCCAACACCGAGCAACAGCGCTGCCCTCACAAAAAGACGGTCCACCACAAAAGTTGTGCCCTTTACACGGAAGTTGACCATTTCATTGCCCTCTGGGCCTTCGATCACCAACGTCGGCAGTTCCTGAAACGCAGTCA
>CAYUJM010000161.1:0-10173 GCA_964445025.1 uncultured Occallatibacter sp.
TGTGGATGACAGGCTGCTGCGCCGTTTCGGTGTCGGCCTCTTCGCTTACGCAGCCCTGGGGACTGCGGAGGGAATTGGTCTCTACTTGGAGAAAGCCTGGGCCGAATACCTGACCCTCGGCATCACCGCATCCTTCCTGCCCTGGGAGATCTTCGAGATAATCCGGCGCGCGACGATGATTCGCTTGAGCCTGCTGGTGATCAATGTTCTCGTGCTCTTATACCTGCTCAAGGTCGTAGTGGAGCGGGGAAAACTGGAACGCAAGCCAGAGCCTCCCGCAGCTTAAGCTCTCGTTTCGCTTTTTGTTCGCTTTATACCAACTGCCTGAAATCCGCAAGTTGAACGGAACTAGATTCTTTACGTCGGGAATCAAGAGTATAAACCTGCACTATTAGTAGTGGTTCCCTGTTAGAAGCTCTCAATTACTTGTGTGTGGACCATCTTGAGACGCCCCCCTGCCGCTTGCCGCGCCGAATTCGAAAAACAGGCCTGCATTTTCCACATATCGCACAGCGGATTTTTGCGCCATACTGGGTCCAGTTGGGTCCAGATGGGAGCAAATGGGACCGATTAAGGCCGGTTGAAAACGAAACAGACCGGTTGAGAGCAGAACGTGACCGAGAATCCAGAATCCCGCGCTTCTGGCGAGCCTGACGCCTCAAATGAGGCTGCCGGCGGGGGTCCGGAAACCTGGGACGATCTGCAGGTTGGGTTTTGCGGCAACCCGCGCGCCAAGTTGGACGAGCGAGGCCGCCTGAAAATGCCTGCTGATTTCAAGGCATTCATTGAGCGCAAGTACGGCAAGGACTTCAACGCCTTTTATATCACCAGCCGGGACGGACTGGACGCAGAAATCTATCCCATGCCGGAGTGGCAGCGGCATCTGGCCAAGGTTTTCAAAATGCCCGCCAGCAGCCAGGCGCGGAAAAGCCTGCTGGCCCGGTACAACCTCTACGGCGACCGGGCGGACATGGACCCCCAGGGGCGCCTGTTGTTTCCCGAGGAGCTGCGCGCCTCAGGGTTGGTGAATGAGGACGTGAAGGTCTCCGGAGAGGGAATCCTCCTGAGAGTGACAAGCGTGAAGAGTCTGCGGGAGAGCGTGCAAGGAAAGCCGATGCCCGCGCAGGAAGTAGATGAGCTGACCGAATACGGGTTGTAACCCGCATTCGGAAACACCCCCCAGGGGGGAGCACATGACGAAATCGAGTGAGCGCCATGTGCCGGTTCTTTTTCAGGAAGCGATTGATTTTCTCCGGGTGCGCGCGGGCGGAACCTACGTTGACAGCACGCTAGGGTTGGCAGGGCACGCCGAAGGCGTAGCCAGGCGGCTGGGAGCGCAGGGTCATTTGATCGCGTTTGACCGCGACGCCGAGGCGCTGGAACTGGCGAAGGTCCGGCTGGCGAGATTGAGCAACGAGTTGGGCGGCGAGGCGCCGCGCATAACTCTGATCAATGAGCCGTTCAGCTCCATTGCAAGCCACGTAAAGCCGGCTTCGGTGGACGGGTTAATAGCCGACTTTGGAGTAAGCAGCCTGCAGTTCGATGAGGCGCACAGGGGATTCAGTTTTCAGGCAGATGGTCCGTTGGATATGCGCATGGATACGCGCTCCGGGCCGACTGCCGAACAAGTGGTGAATGAGGCCAACGAGCGTGAGCTCGCGGATCTCATTTACGAGTACGGAGAGGAAAGGAGGTCGCGGAGAATCGCCAGAGCCATTGTTCGGGGGCGGCCGGTGACAAGCACGGGGCAGTTGGCCCGGATTGTTGCCCAAGCCGCCCCGGCAATGAAACAGGAGCGCATTCATCCGGCTACCCGGACCTTTCAGGCGCTCCGTATTTATGTAAATCGTGAGTTGGACGAGATCAAGGCACTGCTCGAGGCCGCGCCCAAGTTGCTTAAGCCCTCCGCAAGGCTGGTGGTCATCAGCTTTCACTCACTCGAAGATCGCATCGCAAAGGACAGTCTGCGCGAAGGGGCGCAGCAAGGGATCTGGGAGATTTTGACCAGGAAGCCGGTAACTGCCGGGGAAGATGAGATGGAGCGCAATCCGCGCTCGCGCAGCGCCAAGCTGAGGGCGGCGGAGAGAATTTAAATCAGCAACTAGCTGGAAAGGGGCAATCATGGCGGCAATTGCAACAACTTATTTTGAATCCGGCCGCGGTCCGGCCCAGCGCATTCGTGAGCGCAACGCCGAGCTTTTCGCTCAGCAGCCTCTGCGCCGCCGCGGCGTGCGCACGCCGGAGTTCTACTTTGCCCGGCACTTTGACAATTCGCGGCTGGTGAAGGCGCCGGACCCGGTCATGATTCGGGAGATGCGACTGTTTTCCGCGGCCATTGCGGTCCTCTTTTCCCTGGTGATGATTTATGGCCTGCAGCATTTCTATGCCATCGAAGGCGGCTATCGCGTCGAGGCAGAGAAGCAGGCTGTGGAACAACTGCGTGAGGAGAATCGGCAGCTCCGTTTGGCCGAGGCGCAACTCACCCAGCCGGAGCGCATTGATTCTCTGGCTCGCCAGTTGGGCCTTGCGGAACCGGCGCCCGGACAGGTCGTTCACCCCAATGGCAGCCCCGATCCCAATGCTCCGGTGCTTGCCCAGGTGACGCCCCCGGCCGCGCCCGTTCGCTGAGAGCCGAAAGCCAGCAGCCCCTTAAAGTTCGCGGAGCAACACCCATGCCGTCAGCCGTTCGAGTCAATCGGAACCGCGCCAGCGCGGCGCGCGCATTCCCTCTCAAGCGGGCGCGCTTTTGGATCATCTGTCTCTTCTTTCTCTTGTGGGCGCTGGCCATTGGCGGCCGGCTTTTCTGGCTTCAGGTTGTGCGCCACAAGGAGTTTGTGGAGCGTGCGGAAAAGCAGCAGTTGCGCACCTTTGAAGTAGCTCCCCGCCGCGGCGTGCTCTATGACCGTAATCTCCATGAACTGGCCATGACGGTGCAGGCGGACTCTTTTTACGCGGTTCCCAGCGAGATCGACGACAAGCAGAAGGATGCCTGGATCCAGTCCACCGCTCATGCCCTGGCCGCCGTGGTGCACACCGATCCTGACGATGCGCTCACCAGCGAAGATCAGATTGCCCAGCGGCTCTCCAATGGGCATAGCTTTGCCTGGGTGGCGCGCCGGGTCGCGCCCGCGGTTGCGGAGCGAGTCAAGGCACTCGGCGTCAAGGGGATCTACTCGCAGAAGGAGTTTCAGCGCTTCTATCCGGATAACGAGATCGCCGCGCAGGTACTGGGCTATGTGGGCGTGGACGACAACGGGCTGGGCGGCCTGGAGCAGAAGTACGAGCCGCAGTTGCATGGCGAACCGGGCCGCATGTACACCGCCATGGATGCGCGCCGCAAGGTGCTGGGGTCGAGCGAGCACGAGCCCGAGCCGGGCCAGAATCTGGTCCTGACCATCGACGAAAACATTCAGTTCCTCGCCGAGCGCGCGCTGGACCACGAAATGGCGAAGGAGCACGCCGACAACGGCACCGTGGTGGTGCAGGACGTGCACAGCGGACAAATTCTCGCGCTGGCTATCCGGCCCACATTCAATCCCAATCAGGCGCGCAAAACCACGCCGGCGTTGCTCAAGGACCACGCAGTGAGCGATGTCTACGAGCCCGGTTCGGTCTTCAAGCTGGTCGCATACTCGGCGGCGCTCGATCAGCACGTCACCACGCCGGACGACATGATCGATTGCCAGGGTGGCAAGATCACATTGGCTGGCCGCGTGATCCACGACAACCAGGGCGAACACTTTGGAGTGATTCCCGTCCACAAGGCGCTTGAGGAGTCAAGCGACGTGGCGGCGATCAAGCTGGCGCTCAAGGTGGGGCAGGACAAGTTCTACGACTATGTCCGCGAGTTTGGTTTTGGCGCGCGCTCCGGCGTTGAACTGCCTGGCGAGACACGCGGTTTGCTTCGTCCCGTGAACAAATGGCAGGCGTCATCCATCGGCTCCATTGCCATGGGTCAGGAAGTAGCCGTCACCCCGCTGCAACTGGTCTCGATGGTCTCCACCATTGCCAACGGAGGCGTCTACCTGCCGCCGCACGTGCTCATGCCCGGCCAGGTTGGGTCAACCTCCCAGAAGCCCGCTACTCAGCTTGTGCCTTCGCCATTCAAGCCGGGCGGCGAGCTTCCTAACCCACTCCCGCCCGGCGCCCACCGCGTACTCTCGGAACTGGCCGCGGCCCAGATGCGCAAGATGATGGAAGGCGTGGTTCTCTACGGCACCGGCACGCCTGCGCAACTGAATGGATATTCCTCCGGCGGCAAGACCGGCACTGCACAGAAGATCGATTCCATCACGCACACCTATTCAAAGACCATGCACATCGCTTCATTCGCCGGCATTGCGCCGGTCAACAATCCGGTGATCGCGGTAGCGGTGGTGATCGACAATCCGAAAGTTGGCTCGTACTACGGCACCGCGGTCTCCGCTCCTGTCTTTGCCGAAGTGGCCCAGCAGGCGCTCGAGTATCTCGGCGTGCCCCACGACATCGACGTTCAGGCGCCGCGCAGCAAGGCCAAGCCGGAACCGGCCATCGCCGAAGACGATGCACAGCAGCAGGATGACGTCAACACGATGTACGCCGCCATTAACGACCTGCCCGGGGACGATCCGTTGCGCGCCGAACCTGTCCAGCAAAGCGCAGCCGCCCAGGCAGCCGCTCCGCCGGCAAAGCCACCCGGGAACCAGCAGGTGAATCCACCTGTGAAGGAAGGCGCCGTGCAGACCGCTTCTCACGGAAATCAACCAGCTCCCAGTCAGTCCGCATCGCCATCGCAGCCCATGGCCAAAGCAGTGACTGTGAGTGATGCCCGCCAGCTCAAGGTTCCATCGCTCGTTGGGCTACCCGTGCGCAAGGTCATCGAGCAGGCCGCCGCAGCCGGACTGGAAGTCCAGATCAGCGGCAGCGGCACTGTAAAAGAACAGGCGCCCGCGGCCGGAACCATGGTCGCGGCCGGAACCCAGATTGCCGTGCGCTGCGCGCGCTAAATCCCCTCAGGCCAGCGATCGGTTCCTTCCAGCGACTTGCCTGTTTCGAGCAGGCTCTTGAGACTGGCAAGGAGGTGCGGCCATCCATTTGAGACCGCCTTGATCGTCTTTGAGTCGCGCTTGTCCATGGTGTGCGTCAGGGTCAGCTTGACGGTCTCGCCTTTCGCCTCAAGCTCATACGTCATCCGCGTGAATCCCTCCGCGGTCATCTCCGGGAAGAGATGATTCTGCCAGCTTAAAACCAGCCTCCGCGGCGGATCGATCTCCAGTACCTCGCCTGCGTCGGCCACCCGGCCGTCGGGGGCCATCAGCTTCCACGACGCGCCTGCCTTCCACTCGCATTCCTGCACCGTGTCCACCCAGAACTTGCGCGTGAATTCGGGCTCAGTCAGCGCGCGCCAAAGCTTTTCCGGCGTGGTGCGAATATACGTCACATACACAAATTCGGATTCAGCCATCGCTCTGTTCCTCCAGTTTCGATTTCAGCTCGGCCAGCGCGCGCAGACGGCCGCGCTCGTACTTGCCAATCCATCGCTCGGCAATTTCATGGATCGGCGTGGGATTCAGGTAATGCAGCTTCTCGCGGCCTCGCCAGATGGTCGCAACCAGGTTCGCCTCTTCCAGCAGATTCAGGTGGCGCGTCACCGCCTGCCGCGTCATGTCCAGATGCTGGCATAGCTGCGACAAAGTCTGCCCGTTCTCCGCGCGCAGCCGGTCCAGCAGCAGCCTGCGTTCGGGAGCCGCGAGCGCCTTGAAAACCTTGTCGACATCCGCGCCCATGGTTGAAATAATAGGCAACATTTTAGTTGCATGTCAAGATGTTCGTGGCTTAGATGGAAGCGGCGGCCAGCCTCCACTGCAGATGGACAACAATCGGAAGCGTCCCGGCAATCTACAATGGAGCACGATATGGAGTGGAAAGAACTAGCTGCGGAAGTAACCGCCGTGGGCGCAGGCGGAGCCTCAAATGAACCGATTACGGGCGTGGAGTACGACTCACGCAAAGTGAAGCCGGGCGCGGTCTTCGTTGCCATGAAGGGCGGCTCAACCGACGGCAATCGCTTCGTCGACAAGGCCATCACAGCGGGCGCGCTGGGCATCATCACCGATTCATCCAACGCCTTCGATCACGTGCTTGTTTATCAGGCCGGCGTCCCCGTTCTCGAAGTGGAGCACGGCCGTCGCGCCCTCGCCGAGGCTTCGGCGGCATTCTTCGGCCATCCCGAGCGCAAGCTCGCCGCTACCGGCATTACCGGAACCAACGGCAAGACCACCACGGCGTATCTCACTGAAGCTCTGCTGAACGCCGCTGCTCGCACCACTGTTCTCGTCGGCACCATCGAGTATCACGTCGCCGGCGAAGTCCGGCCCAGCGTACACACTACGCCCGAGTCGCGCGATCTTTTCGAGTTGATGGCCGAAGGAGCAAGCCGCGGCGCCACGGAACTGGTCACGGAGGTTTCCAGCCACGGCCTCGACCAGGGCCGGTCCATGGGGGTGAACTTCGACGTGGCCGTCTTCACCAATCTGACCCGCGACCATCTCGATTACCACCAGACCATGGAGAAGTATTTTGCCGCCAAGCGTCTGTTGTTTGACGGTACTGTGTATCCGGCCCCGCGCGTAGCCGTGCTGAACGCAATGGACCCGCGGACGGAGCAGCTTGCCGAGGCCGCGCGCAAGGCAGGCGCGGAAGTGCGCACCTACGGCATCGGTGCAGGCGACTGGCGCGCTGCCAGCTACAAGCTCACTCCCGGCGGCGCATTAATCGATCTGGAAACACCGGCTGGTGCGGCGCGCGTAACGTCCCGGCTGGCCGGCGAGGTCAACATCCTCAACCTGCTTGCAGCATTCACGGCCGCCCATGCGCGCGGCGTTCCGTTCGAAACGCTGGCCGCGTCCATTCCAAATCTCAATCCCGTTCCGGGCCGCTTTCAGCCCGTGGATGCCGGCCAGCCCTTCACTGTGATTGTGGACTACGCGCACACTGACGATGCCTTGCGCAATCTGATTGTCCTGGCCCGTCAGATGACATCGCAAACCGGTGGGCGCGTAATCACCATGTTCGGCTGCGGTGGCGACCGCGACCGCACCAAGCGCCCCAAGATGGGCCAGGCCGCCGGCGCCAACAGCGACTTTGTCGTTGCCACCAGCGACAATCCCCGCTCGGAAGAGCCGCTCAAAATCCTTGCAGAAATCGAACCCGGTTTGAAGTCCAGCGACGTCCAATACACCATCGAGCCCGATCGTGCCGCGGCGATTCGCCTGGCGCTCGAAGCTGCAGCGCCCGGCGACGTTGTTCTTCTTGCCGGCAAGGGCCATGAGAAGGAGCAGATTCTCGCTGGCCGCACCATTCCATTCGACGATGCCGAGGTTGCTCGTGCGGCGCTGGCTGAATTGGGCTTCGAAATGCGGTATGGTAGAGGGCAATGAATCTCACCCTGGCAGACGTGGCAATCGGCGCGGGCGCGGTCTTGGAAGCTCCGGCTGACCTGGTCAATGCGGGTGCGCTCGCGGTGAGCGGTTACTCCATCGACTCGCGCACCGTGAATGCGGGAGAGCTGTTCTTTGCTGTGCGCGGCGCGCGCTTCGATGGCCACGACTTTCTGGAAGGCGCGCTCGAACGGGGCGCCGTAGCCGCCGTGGTGTCGCGTGCGCGTGTCGCTACTCTGCCCGATGCAGTGCTCGCCGCACCCCTTCTCATCGCCGAAGATCCACTCATGGCGTTGCAGGCGCTGGCCGCGCATGTGCGCAGGCGCTGGGGCAAGCACGTGGTAGCCATCACCGGCTCTGCGGGCAAGACCACCACCAAGGAAGCCGTGGCCGTTGCTCTGGGCGCAAAGCTCAACGTGCTCAAGTCGCGCGGAAATCTGAATAATGGCTTTGGCCTGCCGCTGGAGCTTTTGCGGCTTGAGCCGGAGCATGACATCGCCGCGGTGGAGATGGGCATGAATCACGCCGGCGAAATAGCTGCCTTGGCGCTCATTGCCTCGCCCGATTGGGGCGTCGTGACCAACGTGGGCACGGCGCATATAGAGAATTTTAGCGATGGGCAGGCGGGGATTGCGCGGGCCAAGTTCGAGTTGGTTGCCTCACTCCCCGGCAGCGGCGTGGCGTTCTTGAACTGCTGCGATCCTTATGTCTCGCAGTTCGGGCGCGATTTTCCCGGCCGCGTGGTTTACTTCGGGGATGGGCCCTGCGCGGATCCGCAGATTTTGGAAACTCGGGAAGATGAGGAAGGCCTGCATCTGAAGTTTCGCGCCGGGGAGCGCGAAGGTGAGCTGACGCTCAAACTACTGGGCACGCACAACGCCTCGAACGCCATGGCCGGATTGGCCGTGGCCTTGGAAGCCGGCGTCGATCTGGATTTGGCCGTGGCCGCGCTATCGACGCTAACCGCGGGCGACAAGCGCGGGCAGGTTATCCATGTGGATGGCGCGACAATCCTGAACGACAGCTACAACTCCAATCCCGAAGCGCTTCGGACCATGATCCGCACCTTGGCCGCGCGCCCGGCCCAGCGCCGCATCCTGGTGGCCGGAGAGATGCTGGAACTGGGCGAATACGGCCCTGATCTGCACGCTGCCTGCGGCCGCGCCGCCGCTGAGGCTGGTCTGGACCTGGTGGCTGGCGTGCAGGGAAACGCCGTGCACCTGGCCGCGGCTGCCTGCACCAGCGGAGTTGCATCGCTCTTTCTGCCCAGCGCCGAAGAAGCCGGCTTGTGGCTGAAGCAGACCCTGCGCCCAGGAGACGTGGCTCTGGTGAAGGGCTCGCGCGGTGTGCATCTGGAGCGCGCACTCGAGGTGTTGCTAGAGCGTCGACAGGCTCGCTGAAATCAGCGTGCTTCCACAACCCCGACGGCCCCGGCCCTGTAAAATCAAGCTGAATCCCGCCTCGAACCGGCTCTGGAGGCCACTTGCTTTATTGGCTGCTCTACGAAAAGCTGTACCCGTTTTTTCATCCATTCCGCATCTTCCGCTACCTCACCTTTCGCACCGCGTTTGCCTCTCTCACCGCGCTGCTGATTGCGTTATTCATCGGTCCATGGGTCATCCAGAAGTTGCGCGAGTTTCAAATCGGCCAGTTCATCCGCGAAGACGGGCCGCAGACGCACCTGAAGAAGTCCGGCACGCCTACCATGGGCGGCATTCTCATCGTCATTGCCATTCTGCTGCCCACTATTCTGTGGTCCGACCCCTCCAACCCGTTTATCTGGGTCGCGGTGTTTTCCACGCTCGCCTTTGCAGCCATTGGCTTTGCCGACGACTACATCAAGGTGGTGCAGCGCCGCAGCCTGGGCCTCACAGCGCGCGCCAAGCTGCTTTACCAGGGGCTGGCCGCCACTGCGGTGGCCATCGCGTTGGTGGTGCTCGACGAGTTCCGGATGTTCTCTACGCGCTTGACGGTTCCGTTCATCAAGCAGTGGCGGCCAGACCTTCTCTGGCACGCCTGGCCGGCCACCATCCCGAGCTGGGCGTTTCTTGCCTTTCTGCCGTTTGTCATTTGGATCATCATCGTGCTGATGGGTTCTTCCAACGCCGTCAATCTCACCGACGGCTTGGACGGATTGGCTATTGGATGCACCATCATCGCTGCCGGCGCGCTCACCGTGCTCACTTACGTCAGCGGCAACGTGGTGTTCGCAGACTACCTTGAATTGCAGCACATGCCGAAAGTGGCCGAGCTGACCGTGTTTTGCGGGTCCATGGTGGGCGCTTCCATTGGTTTTCTCTGGTATAACGCCCATCCCGCCGAGATCTTCATGGGCGATGTGGGCTCTCTTGCCCTCGGCGGGGCCATCGGTACCGTGGCCATCATCATCCGCCAGGAGCTTCTGCTGCCTTTCATCGGCGGCATCTTTGTCCTTGAAACCCTCTCCGTCATTCTCCAGGTAGGCAGTTATAAACTGCGCAATGGAAAGCGTATCTTCAAAATGGCGCCTCTGCACCATCATTTCGAGCAGTTGGGCTGGCACGAGTCCAAGGTCATCGCCCGCTTCTGGATCGGCGCCCTGGTGTTTGCACTGTTTGCACTCACTACGCTGAAACTCCGCTAGACACAGCGCGCGCACGGCATCCAGCGGTGCAAAATAGAGGAGTCGCGTGCGCCAGAAGGATGAACCCAATGATGGACCTCAAAGGCAAGAAAGTTCTGGTTGTGGGACTGGGGAAATCCGGCCTGGCTGCGG
>CAYUJM010000162.1:0-9846 GCA_964445025.1 uncultured Occallatibacter sp.
AAGCCGATGAAGGCGATGAAGAGGCCGATGCCGCCGGCCACCGCTGCGTAAAGCTCGTGGGGAATGGAGCGCAGAATCATCTGGCGGATTCCGGCCGCCGTGAGCGCGAGAAAGATGATGCCGGAAAGAAAGACCGCGCCCAGGGCCGTTTGCCATGGGATGTGCATCTTCAGGCAGACGGTGTATGTGAAATACGCGTTGAGCCCCATCCCGGGCGCCAGCGCAATGGGATAGCGCGCGACAATGCCCATCAAAATAGAACCGAACGCCGCCGACAAACACGTGGCTGCGGTAACCGCGGCCAGAGGCATGCCGGAGGCCGACAGAATGGCCGGGTTCACCAGCACGATATAGGCCATGGTCAGGAAGGTTGTGACGCCGGCCAGAATTTCGGTACGCCAGTTCGTCCCCAGGCGCGTGAACTCAAAGTAGCCTTCGAGATGTTTGAGCATAGGCGGGTGCTCTTAGAAGACCACACGCGGAGCGCATCGCAAAGCGATTTCGTCACACCGCAACCGCGGGTCGCGCAACGCGCGCGCAAACAGACCTAAGGAAACTGGGGCATCGCGCGGCGCAGGAACTGATCGAACAGGGGCACGGTGAAAGCCGTTTCGCCATAGACCGGGCTGTAGATCATTCCTTTGCGGATCAGCGAATCGCGCACCGGCGCCACAGACTGGATCTTCACGCCCAGGCGCGCGGCGACGCTGCCGGAGCGTTGTGCGGCCGCGCCCAGCTCGGCCAGCGCGCGCAGATAATCCTTCTCCTTGGGCGTAAGACGGTCAAAGCGGACGCGGAAGAAGCTCTGGTCGAGGCGGCGGATGGCGAGCTTGTTGGCGCGGTGAATATCCGCGAGTTCAATCGTGGGACCGGCAGCGATGTTCCAGGCCTCGTAGCCCCATTGCTGCAGAAAGTACGGATAGCCCTGCGTGACCTCAATGGTCGCGTCGAGCGCCTCGGCGGAGAACGCGGCTCCCTGATTGCGTGCCGGGACTTGTAGAGCTTCCGAAGCATCCGATGGTTGCAACTGGCCAATCTCGAGGTACTCGAACAGGCGCTCGGCATACGATTTGGAGCGGCCGGCGAAAGCGCGAACCCGAGGCAGCCCGGCGGCAATGAGCGCCAGCGGAAGGCGGCGCTGCGAGACTCGATGCAAGGCCATGATGAGCGCGCCGAACTCGCGTTCGTGGAGATACTGGACTTCGTCGAGACAGATGGCGATGGAGCGCTGGCGATCGGCGGCGGCTTCTCCAACTGCCTGCAAAAGCTCGGAAAGATCTGCCTCGAAGTCTCCGCTGTCCGCCGACCCGGTCTCAGGGTCGATGGCCAGCTCCAGCTCCAGATCTCCCAGGCCAGCCTTTGCCTTGAGCCCCAGCCCCGCCAGAAAGCTGCGCAGAACGCGGAGGGCGCGCCGCGTCTTGTCGCTGACGTTTTCGCGCAGGTTCAGGGAGTAGAGAATCTGCCGCAGGGCCGGCAGCAGCAACTCGGCGAGGGATTTGCCCTCGTGCGCTTCAAGGAAAGCGGCGTAATATCCGGCCGCCTGGGCGTGTAGATGGATGCGATTGAGAATGACGGTCTTGCCCACGCCGCGCAGGCCGACAAGGATGATGCTCTTGGCATGGAGCCCGTGGCACAACCGGTCCAGCGCAATCGCGGCGTGATCCAGGATCGGACCCCGGCCGGCAAGTTCCGGCGGCGGCGAGCCTGCGCCAGGAGCGAAAGGGTTGATGCGGGGGTCCATATACAGAAGTTAGCAGGATATGGGAAGTTGAGGCTATAAACCTCGAAACCTCGTACAAGTTCGTCAATCGGGAATCTGAGAATAAACGCATGAAAATAATGAGGTTACATATTTATACTAATTGTTAACTATAACATAAAAACAAATATAGAACTACCGCCGTCAGGGCGAGAAGCGCACAGTGAGTCAGTTTATATCGAGTTTTCGTAATTATGTCTAAAACAGAATATAACTGGATACATCTCGTAGAAACCACGGCTCGAATCTCGCCACCAATGCTGGCTTCCAGCCCTGGGCATAACGGCAAAGGCTGTTAATTCAGCAACTTTGCCGCGTCCTTTGCGAAGTAAGTAACCCCGAAGTCTGCCCCGGCGCGCCGCATGCCGAGCAGCGACTCGAGGATCGCCCGGTCGCGGTCCAGCCAGCCCTTCTCAAATGCGGCCCGCAGCATCGAGTACTCGCCAGAGACCTGGTAGGCGCCGATGGGCACGCCAAAGCGCTCGCGGGCGGCGCGGATCACATCGAGATACGGCATGGCCGGCTTCATCAGGATCATGTCGGCGCCTTCGCCCAGATCGAGGTCGATCTCGCGCATTGCCTCTCTCAGGTTTGCCCCATCCATCTGGTAAGTCTTGCGGTCGCCGAACTGCGGTGCGGAGTCGGCCGCCTCGCGGAACGGCCCGTAGAATGCCGAGGCGAACTTGGAGGCGTAACTCAGAATGGGCGTGTCTGCGCAGCCGTTCTTGTCGAGTGCGCGGCGGATGGCGGCGACGCGTCCGTCCATCATGTCGCTGGGGGCCACGACGTCAGCGCCTGCCCGCGCCAGGCTCGCCGCCGTGCGGGCGAGCAGATCGAGCGTGGGGTCGTTCTCCACTGTCCAACCCTCGCGCGTCTCCGCGACAATGCCGCAATGGCCGTGGCTGGTGTACTCGCACAGGCAAACGTCGGCGATAAGAACCAGTTTTCTGGAAGCTGAGGACGCCTTGATGGCGCGCAACCCTTGCTGCACGATGCCGTTTTCGTCCCATGCGCCTGTGCCCTGCTCGTCTTTGGTCTCAGGGAGCCCAAACAGGAGCAGCCCGCCAAGTCCCAGGCTGGCAGCCTCCTCAGCCTCGCGCACGGCTTCGTCCACAGAGAGATTGAAGACGCCGGGCATGGACCCGACCGGCTTGCGCACACCCTCGCCGGGACAAATAAAGAGGGGGTAGATCAGGTCGCCGGGCTCGAGGGTCGTTTCCCGTACCAGCGACCGCATGGCTTCGCTGCGCCGCAGCCGGCGCATCCGCATCTCAGGAAAACTCATGGTCTAGATTGTAGGCCACGTGGGAAGCGCTGTTTTGTGATTTGGAACACCTACCGGCCGCGCCCGGCTTGTGGCGTCCAGTTCAATTGCTCATAGAGCGTGCTGTTCCGATAGCCGAGCAGAACCACCAGGGTCCAGATGCCGAGCGCAGTGCCCACGAGGGGGTGCAGCAGATTCAGGACGGCGGCCACGATGGCCACAACGCGCCCCCATTGCCAGCGCTCGTGCAGTCCCCATGCCGCCACCAAGGCCAATCCGATGCGGATCAGCAGCGCCACCCAGACCAGATGAATGAGCGCCGGGCCGAACCAGTCGGGAGGGAAGGGACCGTCGGCCCACGGCCCGTGTCCCCAGGGGCCGAAGTGGTTGGACAGGAAGGCTCGGGCGAATGTCAGGGCGGCCACGCCCTTCAGCAGGGAATAGGCCGCGTAAAGCGCCCAGACCAGGCTCAGCGCTCTCACCTTCCCTGCGTAGCTTTCCAGTTGGAATTCCAGGCCGGGCACGGGAGGAACCACCGTCGCGGCCGGGCGGCCGCACTGCGCGCAAACCGGCTGCCCTTGTGCTAAAGGTTGACCACATCCGCTGCAAAACATGGCGCCTCCTGAACGGACGTACTGAGATTACTACGGCGTTACACAGCAATTCGTTCCATCCGGCTGCGCTTACCATACGTCTCTCCAACCGAAGATGAGAGTCCCGCACCATGCGGCTCTCTTTCCTAAAAACAGCCCCGCCCGGCAAATCTGCATCCTATCCCTTGCATGGGGGCAGCTGTGGCCGGTAGACGTGGTTCCTGGGGCGGTGCAGGCGGAAAAATCGACAAAGGAGCAGAAATGTTCAATTCAGACATGTTGGATCGCGGCGCAAATGCCTCGGCCTCTCAATCCGGCGCTGGGATTGCCCGGTTGCTGACCCACGTAACGGTGTTCGCGCTTTTGGTGGCCGGGCTCTCCGGGTGCGCCTCGAAGCAGGAAAAGGCGCTTGAACAAGCCAGGCAGCAGGCGGCCAAGACAGGGCAGGCGCAGCAAGTGGTCACGGTCGACAAGAATGGAACTACCACCACAATCGTTGTCCAGCCGCCTGTTGCCGGCCAAACCGCGCAAGCCACCACGACCACGGTCACGCCTGCTCCGGTTGGAGCGCCCGCTCCTGCGCCATCCGGGCCCACTGTTTCCGCGATTCCGCCGCCTCCTCCGCCGGTTGTGCCAGCCAACATCACCATTCCGGCAGGCACCCAGCTGACCATCCGCATCGATCAGCGCATCAGTGCCAAAAGCAGCCACGCCGGAGACAAATTTACCGGCGAGGTAGTTGACCCGATCCAGGCCAGCGACGGCAGCTCGGTCGTTCCGAAGGGTGCGCCGGTGGGCGGCGTGGTTGCCGTGTCGCACAAGCGCGGGCACTTCAAAGGCAGCTCGCTCCTGGAACTGCGCCTAACCTTTCTCACACTGAACGGCACCCAATACCCGCTGACAACGCGCGATCTAGCGGAGCGCAAGAAGGGCAAAGGCAAGCGTTCCGCCGCGATGATCGGCGGTGGCGCCGGCCTGGGCATGCTGGTGGGCGGCATTGCCACCGGCGGCGTGGGCCTGGTGGTCGGCGGGCTGGTGGGTGGAGGCGCAGGAACCGCCGCCGCGGGGATGACCGGCAACCGCGACCTGGACATTCCCGCCGAGTCGATTGTGCACTTCAGCCTGGCCGAAGACCTGGTAGTGCAGGCGCCGCAGTAGGGCAAGGCCGAACGGGGATCGCTGCAAGGGAAGGCGGCAGACACCGCGAAGTGTTCTCCGCGAAGCATCTCCGGGAGCCTGCGCGGAATCTGTGGCGAGGCGTTTCCCCATCCTGGCTGGAAAGATCGTTGAATGTGCCAGAAAGGTCTGACGTTTTAGCCTCCGCCGCCGATAGAAGCGAGTGGAGGTAGTCTGCATGGCCACACACGCGTCGACCAGAACCCTTGCAGAGGCAGACAGGAAAAGGACAGGCGATCCCGGCTACGTGGCGCGCCAGCCGATCCTGGATCAGCGCGGCAAGGTGCATGGCTACGAACTGCTGTTCTGGGGCGGGGGCGAGCCGAAGGCAAAAGTGGACGGCGAACCGGCCTCCAGCGCTGTGCTCGACGCGGCTTCGATCTTCGGCCTGGATGAGCTCAGGTGCGGGCTGCCGGCCTTTGTGCATTGCAGCCTGGACTCGCTCACGGGCGACTGGTTGCAGCATTTGCCGCCCCGCACGACCGTCCTGGAACTGCCCTCGGGTGGGCAAGTCCCCCCAGGGGTGCCGGCGGCCTTGTCGAAGCTGAAGGCAGCAGGATTTCGGTTGGCGCTGGAAGATTTCGCGGGCGAGCCGGAGTCATGGTCCCTGGCCGCCCTGGCCGACTACATCAAAGTCGATATCGCCCGGGTGAACGCTGACACCCGCCGCAATCTGTTCCGCAGGCTGGAAGGCTCCAAGGCCTATGCCGTGGCCACCAATGTGGAGACTCAGGAACAATATGCCGAGGCGTGCCAGGACGGCTTCGGACTGTTTCAGGGCTACTATTTCTGCCGCCCCGAGCCGGTGAAGAATCACCGTATTCCAGGCAACCGCCTGGTGCATCTGGAGATCCTGGAAGACCTGCAGAATGACCCGGTCGATATGCACCGGCTAAGCCAGTTGGTGATGTGCGACGCCGACCTTACCTTCCGTCTGCTGCGCTTCGTCAACTCCCCGCTCTTCGCCATACATCAGGAGGTGGCCTCCATTCAGATGGCGCTCAACCTGGTTGGAGAAGCGACCTTCCGGCGCATCGCCATGCTGGCCATTGCCAGCGACTTCAACACCGGTCAGCCGGCGGAGATTTTGCGCATGGCCTTCGAGCGGGCGCGCTTTTGCGAACTGGCGGGCGGCCTGTGCGGCCTGCCGCCGGGCGAGCAATACCTGATCGGCATGGTCAGCCTGTTTCCGGCCATGCTGCGCATCCTCATGGAAGACCTGCTGCCCCTGCTGCCGCTGCGCGCAGCGGCGTGCGACGCGTTGCTGGGCAAACCGAACCCCGAGGGCGTTCTGCTGCGCTGGCGCCAGTGCGAGGAGCATGGAGACTGGGCGGCTTGCGATGAGATCGTGCGCTCGGCGGGCATGGACCACGGCCAGGTGATGCACTGCCACGCCGAGGCGCTGGCCTGGGCGAGCACGGCGCTCAACTGAAGCCCTTCCACCAAGCCCCTCTGGAAGCCGGCGCGGAAAGTTCCCAAAACAGGTTGCGCGAATCGGGTCTTGAAAGGGGACGACCTCATAGCTTGCGGAAAAACTCAAACGGAGGGAGGCGGGGGGTTCAACCCCCGCATAAAGCGCGCAGAGTCAACGCGGGCTTTAGCCCCGGAAGAACGTTTTTCGCCAGTCTGGCCCAAAATCGCGAGTCTTTCCGCAGCCTGTTCAGCCGTGCCGTGAGAGACGCAAAGACAATTGCGCTTTAGCCCCTGAGGGAGATCTTCTTCTCGGTTAACGGGTATCGATGCTACCCGTCCCTAGCGGCTGGAAGCCAAAACGCGCTTCTCCCATCGCTCTTCGTGCCTGTCGTCGCGCAACACCAGCGCGGCCACGCGGCCCATCGCGTCGCGCTCAAAAGTCAGTCGTGTGGTGCTGGAGCCGTTGAGATAAAAGAACATGGCCGGCGACTCCGCGGCCAGCTCGGCAATCTCCCCTTGCAGGTTCTTCTCGTAAAGCTGTTCGCCCTGGCGGAAGACGGTGACCACCGTGTGCCCCTTCTTGTCGGCATACTCGCCGGCCAGCGAGTCGAGCAGCGCCGGCGGCAGCTTGAGGGCGGGCGGATGGAAGGGAATCACCAGCCGTTCGACCAGCGCGGGTGGCTCCGGCGCGGCGGGCGTGGTTGCGGGACTAATGCGGTGGCTCAGCAGCCAGCGCGGCAGCTCCGGCTCGCCGTAGGCGCGCGTCCAGCAGTCGTGCTTCAGGCCCTGGTAGAGCCACAGGCGCACATTCCCGCCCGCCGCTTTCAAGGCGTCGAACATCAACTCGCTCTCCCGCGGCTTCACCGTGGGGTCGTCGACTCCGTGGAAGAGCCACACCGGCGTCCGGCCCACCGCATGGGCGTACTCGGCGGGCAGGGTCTTCACTTCCTCCCAGCGCTCCGGCGCATAGCTCCAGAAGACGCCGCTTGCGGCAATGGCTATCGCCGCCCAGCGGTGCGGATACTCGTTCGCCAGTTCCCATGCCCCGTAGCCGCCCAGAGACAGGCCGCTAAGGTAGGTGTGTTCGGGATCGCCGTGAAACTCGGCCGTCTCCTTGTCCAGGGTGGCCATGGCCAGGTCAAGCATATCCGGGTCGGTCCACACGCTGGCCTGCGGGCATTGCGGCATCACAATCACGAATGGCCAGCGGTCGGGGTGGTCGCGCACCGCCTGGGGCAGCCCGATCTGCGTCTGCCACATTCCCTCCGATCCGCGCTCGCCGCGGCCATGAAGAAACAGGATGATGGGCCACAGCCTGTGGTCGTCGCGCCGCCACTCTTCGGGAAGATACACCACGAAGCGGTAACTCACGCCGTGGACTTCGATCCTGCGGTTCAGGAAGCCCGTCTCCTGCGGAGGCTCAGGTTTCTCCTCGTGCTTCTTCGATGCTGCAACGCCGTTCGTGCCGGGCGTGCGCGCCCAGGCGGGCGAGAACAGGCAAGCGAGGATCATGCAGGCAACCAGCAATCGAAGCAATCGTGACATTCGGGATTCCAGTCCCAATTCTATCCGGCTGCCAGGCGATGCCGGTGGAATTGTGCACGAGGCGGGTGGCTTGTGATGTTCCGGTTATATGACAAGCGTGTAGTGCGGGTGGTGCCACGCGCCTATCTCAGGCTCCAGACGCTAAGCCGGAAGCGGCAGGCAACCGGGCGGCCGTCGCTGAAGGCGGGAATGAACTGCCATCCAGCAGAAGCCTCGACCAGCGGCGCATCAGTTCCGCTGATTACCTTGGCAGAGCGAACCTTTCCAGCGGCGTCGACAACCAACTCCACCACTTCATTTGCCGACGGGGAGTGCTCCTGCTGTGATGGAGGCGGGCGCCGCAGCAAAATGGACTTGGGCTGAATGAGCGGTGGTTCGCGCTGCGAAGTATCCGGTGCGCCTCTTTGGGGATCATAGCCAACGACGGCAGAAGTGCTGACCGCATCATAGATTTTCACGCGATTTCCGCGTCCCGGCGGTCGACGAGAGCGATCAAGGTTGTGCAGGATGCCGCGCTGGTGGACACTTGAGATCGCTGCGCGAATGCGCTCCAGATCTTCAGCGGGCCACATCTCTTCAAGCGCAGACCACGCCTCCCGTTCGCGTGCACTATACAGATAGGCCCACACGATCTCCAAAACGCTTATCTTGGTTCGAATCAGGTGATGCATCTCTTCGCCCGATCGGAGCATGTTCGCAGACGGGGTGCCGTTGCTCTGTTTGAATTCGACGGAATTGCGCTCACTGACTTGGGAACGAAGTTTCGCAATCTGAGCGTCGTAGTAAGACAGGAATTCCGAGCCGACATCAACCAGACGGCCCTTCTCAAAGCGAAGCACCACAGTTGGCGCAAAATCAAAATCCGCCTCTGGCACGCCCTCGAATCCGTCCACGGCTGCCGCATCGTCCGTCCATATTTCAATACGTCCATCCAGATCGGTATCGGCAGCGCGATAAGAGTCGCCGCCAGTGATGGTGTAAAGCAAATGAGGCGGCTTTGCCAGGGAGTAGATCGGATAGGTGCGGTTTGGACCTGCTCCGGATTTATCAATTTGAAACGCGACGACCGGCTTTCCAAAACCCAGGTCGGCGCCTAGAACATCGATCCCGACCTGGCCCACATCCGACGCGACGGGAATCTGCTGTCCCTCCCATTTCAGCTTGGCGTCGCAGGAACGTTCGGCGAAGAGACCCTTCCGCATCGGTCCAACGCTGACGGTAGTTCCCGTAAAGAACTGAGTACTGTATTCACCACTTCCGTATTCGCACGTGACATCTTGAGCCGGTCCCTGAGCGTGAACTGTTGTCGGCCAGGATGGAATTCCAGCAAGGAATAACGATACGAACCGCAAGTTTGACTTCATCACCGATCTGAACAGCCGTCGTCGCATCCCAATGCTCATGGCGTCACCGGAGAAGCAGCCATTTTACCAGCCGCCGCTCGATGAACGCCGTCGTTCCACCTGCTTCGAGAGACATGCTGGCGGTCATTGTTGCCAAACGGACAACCAGAGATAAGCCGATTTCTTTCGTGTTCCTGGTTTGTCGGCAATCCAGACATCACCCAGACGCAGGGCTGGCTCAGTTTGCCGCGATTTCCTTCGACATTCCTGACGATTTTCTTACGATTTGCCTGCAACAATTAGAGTGGTATGCAGTGCACCTTGACCACCACGCTTGAAGCCGGAGACACGCTCGACCACTACCGCCTGGACGCGACCGTGGCGCGTAGCGGCATGGCCACGCTGTTCAAGGCGACCGATCTGCGCGACGGCCGGCAGGTCGCCATCAAGGTTCCGCACCCGGAGATGGAGGCCGACTCCATCCTGGTTGAGCGCTTCCGCCGCGAGCAGGAGATCGGCCAGGAACTCGACCACCCCGGCGTGGTGAAGACCTATGACGGCGAAGAACGCAGCCGCCTCTACATGGTCATCGAGTGGGTGGATGGGCAGCTTCTGCGCTCCATCCTGAACAAGGAGCGCAAGCTTCCCATCGAGCGCGCCACGAATCTCGTGCTGCAGATCTGCGACGCGCTCGACACCATGCACAAGCACGGCGTGGTGCACCGCGACCTGAAGCCGGAAAACATCATGGTC
>CAYUJM010000163.1:0-9827 GCA_964445025.1 uncultured Occallatibacter sp.
TCAGCGACGCCTGCGTTGCGCAGGCCTTCGCGGCGTACCGCGACCCAGCGAACCGGGCTTCCATCCTGGCTGGGCTGGGAGCGTGCGGCTTGGGCGACGCTACCATCCGCATGGTAGGTGTGTGGGACACGGTGGGCTCGCTGGGCATCCCGGCGATCTTCGGCGGTGTGGACGATAAAGCGTATCGCTTTCTCGATACGGGCCTGCATCCGGATGTGAAAAACGCCTACCAGTGCCTGGCAGTGGACGAGAAGCGAGCGCAGTTTCCGGCGACGCTTTGGACCTCGGCGCCGGCGGCTGGGCAAGTCATCGAACAGGTGTGGTTCTCCGGATGCCACGGCGACGTGGGCGGTGGAACTGCGCTGGCCGGAGGTGTGGATGCAGGCACCCGGCTATGCGACATAACGCTGGGATGGATGGCCGCCAAAGCACAGGCCCTCGGGCTGACGATGGATCCCACAGCCGCAGCGCAGTTTGGAACCTTGCCGGCGAAGTTCGCTCTCGATGCGATTCGGGAGTCATGGAGTGCGCAGGATGGGCCGCAACATTTGCGCCCGATCGATCCGAATGCCGAGGTCTCGAACAGCGTCGCCGTAAGAGTGCAGTACGCCCTCACCTATACGCCTGCCGATTTCAAATACGACGGCGCGTTTCGCAGTATCTATCTCTATTGCAATGACCGCCGCTACGCGGCTCGGGCCAAAAAGGGCTATTTCGCGCCCCGCCAGTAGCCGATTGGTGGGCAGGAATCTCAAGCGCTGCGAAAGTTCGTCTGGATAGGGAAAATACCCTTCGCCGGAAGCTCTCGCAGTGCTGAAAAACGGCCCGGCCCGTGCGCCTCGGCGTGCCCGTTCAGCGGTCAATTACCTTTTTCACTGCCATTCCTTGAAGCGGCAGTTGTGTTCTCCCTCAGGACACTCCTTCTAATCCTTGTCCGGATTCGACCCATCCTAGGATTCTTTGCGATCCATCTCAAGCATTCCCTATTACGGGCGATGAATTGAAAGAGGGCGAATCTCAAGAGACTTCCGATTGGGATGCCCGCTCGGCCTGCGGCGTTCGATTGCGGTTGTCCCGAAGAGACGCGAAGGAACGAGCGGAACCATCTGAGCCGCGGGAAGACTCTGCGGTCTGGGGGCAATGCGGTGATCCGGCAGGCGATATCGTGCGCATCTGTGAAACCGAAAAGAAGCAGACAAACCACTGGTTTGTGGCCTCCGAGCAGGGAGGGGAACTGCGCGTGAGCGGTTGGAACTCGCGCAACCGGATGCGCCCCGGGATGAAGCACCTGTGCGGGCAAACCTGCCTGCACAAGCTCGTGGACGAGTTCATGGCCAGGACGCTTGCCGTGCGTGTGCAGGCCGGCGCCGTAGAGGATTGCGTGGCCGACCGCCAGGTTGCGGAGATGAACACCAGCCTCATCTCGGATCTGGCCTACGAACAGGTCGAGTCGTCCGCGCGCCTGATCGCTCCGCAGGTCGCCGCGCTGTCCAAGCGGCCCCAGGTCCGGCCTTCGGCGGAGCTGGTGGCCATGCCGGGAAGATTGCCCGTAGTCGAGCCGGCGGCTCCGGATGAGCCTCCTCGCTACTCTTCGCGGAACTGGCGCGCCGAAGCCTGGGATCGGGAGCGGGAGCGGGAATTGCGCGCCGTGGAGCGCCGTCCCGAAATCAGCGCCCGAAGGCGCCTGGGCTCATGAAAAGACTCTGATTCGTAGGAGGATTTTGTGTGGATAGACCTTTTGCTCGTTCTTGTACTCCTGCTTCCGCTGCTGCCCAGGCGCGGGTTTTCTACGCACCGTTCCGGCACTCATCATCCTTAGGCGCGTAGACTCCCGGCTAGTCTTCCAGCTTCTGAGCCTCGAGCAGCGCCAGCAACCCGACCTCATCGAGGACGGGGATGTTCAGCTCGCGAGCCTTGTCGAGCTTCGACCCTGCTTCCTCGCCGGCGACAACATAGCTGGTCTTCTTGCTCACGGAACCGGCGGTTTTTCCGCCCGCGGCTTCAATGCGCCGCTTGGCCTCGTCGCGGGTCAGCGCGGGCAGCGTGCCGGTGAGCACGAAGGTCAACCCCGCCAACTGCGCCGAGCGCTGCTTTTTCTCCGCCGTCATGTCCACGCCCGCGTCCTTGAGGTTCTGGATCAAGGCGATGTTGGCGGGCTGCGCGAAGAACTCAATGATCGCCTGGGAGATGCGAGGACCGACCTCCTCAACGCGCTCCAACTCCCCGGCCGTCGCGGCTTCAAGCGCTTCGATGGAACCGAATTCCTCCGCCAGCAACTCCGCGGTGCGCTCGCCCACAAAGCGAATCCCAAGTCCCATCAGCACGCGTGCCAGTCCCGCGCGCTTCGATCCCTCGATCTGTTCGATCAGTGCGCGCGCGGATTTTTCCGCAAAGCGATCAAGACCGATCAGTTGTTCCTCGGTCAGCGAGTAGAGATCGGTTACGCGATGCACCAGGCTGCGGTCGAGCAATTGCTGCACCACGGCCTCGCCCAGGCCCTCGATGTTCATCACCTCGCGGCGGCCAAAGTGGAGCAGGCTCTCGCGCAGCTTGGCGGGGCAGTCGGCGTTGACACAGCGGAAGTCCACTTCGCCCTCGATGCGCACCACCTGCGAGTGGCATTCCGGGCACTCCATGGGGAAGATGAAGCGAGTTTCTCCGCGCGGATGCTCGTTGTCGGAGACGACTTCAACCACTTTGGGAATCACATCGCCGCCGCGCTCCACCTTCACCCAATCGCCGATCAGCAAACCAAGGCGTTCGATGAAGTCGGCGTTATGCAGCGTGGCGCGGCTCACGGTGGTCCCGCCCACAAAGACCGGCGCAAGCTCAGCCACCGGCGTCAGTTTCCCGGTGCGGCCCACCTGCACCGTGATATCGCGGACCTGGGTTACCGCCGATTGCGCAGTGAACTTGTAGGCGATGGCCCAGCGCGGGGCGCGGCCGGTATAGCCCAGCCGCTGCTGCGTTGCGTGCGAGTCCACTTTGAAGACCACACCGTCGATCTCGTAGCCCAATCCGGCCCGCTCGGTCTCGGCCTTATCGATGAACTTCGTCATCTCCTCGACGGAAGTGACCAGCTTTCGGTGCTTGTTGACGCGAAAGCCAAGACTGGCCAGCGCGTCCAGCGTTGCCCGCTGCCCCTGCGGCCAATACTCGCCGTCCACCAGCAAAAAGTAGGCGTAGAAATCCAGGCGTCGATTGGCGACGATCTTGGGCTCCAGTGTGCGCAGCGTTCCTGCGGCGGCGTTGCGCGGATTCACGGCCGGCGGCAGGCCCTCGCGCTCGCGCTCCTCATTCAATCGAAGAAACGCAGCTTCCGGCATCACTGCCTCGCCGCGCACTTCAAATCCCTGCGGCAGGCCAGCCTTTTCCAGCGCTTCGGCAGGAATAGTAAGCGGCACACTGCGGATGGTGCGGATGTTGCTCGTGACGTCCTCGCCAACTTGGCCGTCGCCGCGTGTGAGCCCAGACAGCAGGCGGGCGCCTCCGCCCTCCGCAGGACCGAACTGCAGCGCCACGCTCAGCCCATCCATCTTCAGTTCGGCCACGTACTCCACCGGCAGCAGCCCGGCCAGTTCGCGCACCCGCCGGTCCCAGTCGGCCAGTTCCTCGGCGGAGTAGGCATTGTCCAGGCTGAGCATGGGCCGCGAATGGCGCACTTTTTGGAAACCCTCAGCGGGCTTGCCCCCTACGCGCTGCGTGGGCGAGTCGGGTGTCAGCAGTTCAGGGTGCGCGGCCTCAATGCGTTTGAGCTCGTTCGTCAGCGCGTCGTACTGGGCGTCCGTGATCTCCGGCGCATCCAGAACGTAGTAGAGGTGCTCGTGGCGGCGCAGTTCGTTGCGCAAATATTCAGCGCGCCGGGCCGGGTTCGGGTTGGGTTTGGTGGGTTCGCCCATGGGCTGAATTATAGGAGGCGACAGGCAAGGTAGTATGGTGAGCAGCACGCTATGGAGCCCGTCACCCATTTTCTAACCGGAGCCTGCATCGGCCGCGCGGGCTTGAATCGCAGGTCCGTGTACGCCACGTTGACCGCTGTGTTGACTGCCGAGGCCGCCGATATCGACGTGCTGTGGGGCCTGCGCGGTCCGGTCGAGGAGCTGAAGCACCATCGCGGCATCACGCACACCTTTGTGGCCGTCCCGGTGCTGGCTGGCGTAGTGGTGGGCCTGGTGGCGCTGCTGCACCTGTGGTGGGAGCGCAGGCGCCTGAGCAGGCTCGGGGCCATGAAACTCGATCCGGATATCCCCATTCCGTATCGCCTTCAGCCCAGAACCGTCCGCTGGGGATGGCTCTATCTCACCGCCATCATCTCCGCGTTGAGCCATTTGCTGCTCGACTGGACCAACAACTACGGCTTGCGGCCGTTCTTCCCCTTCAATCCGCGCTGGTATGCGGGCAGCTTTGTCTTCATCGCCGAGCCGTTGCTGTGGGCGCTGCTGCTTTTGGCTCTGATTGTGCCCTCGCTTCTGGGATTGGTATCCGGCGAAATCGGCGCGCGCCGCAATCCATTTCGCGGCCAGGGGTGGGCGATCGCCGCGCTGGCTGGCATGGTCCTCCTGTGGGGCTGGCGATGGACGGAGCAGCGCCAGGCCCGCGCGCTAGTTGAGAATCAGCAGACCGCCACGGAGCCGGTGAAGCGGATGGCGCTGGAGCCCTATCCAATCGATCCTTTTCGCTGGCATGCAATTCTGGAAACCGCAGATTATTACCAGACCGCCGAGGTCAACACACGGACCGGCGAAGTCGACAGCGATCCGCGCCGCGACGTGCTCTACAAGCCTCCCGCGGATGCGGCCGTGGAAGCCGCCAAGCAGACTGCGCTGGGCCGGGTTTACCTGGACTGGGGCACGTTTGCCGTGTTGCAGGATGCGGGCCAGGATCCGATTCCCGGAATGGACCCGCCGCAACTGCCTCCCAACCGCACCTGGACGACCGTGGAGTTCACCGACCTGCGCTTCAGCTATTCCTTCCTCACGCCAGGCCGTGCCAACGGCCGCAGTCCGCTGAGTGGCGCGGTGTACATCGTCGACGGCCACGAGGACGCCGGCGAAGAACTGAACGGACGGGAGCAGCGCTGAACCCTGCATCCACCCGGCCGGCGCTCTGCACCCTCGAGACCTTCTGTACAACTTGAAGTGTTTTTGCGCGCTGTCCTGACCCCGTACACTGAAGGAGCGAGATCAGTTGCGCGAATCAGTGGCGGGAGCGCGAAGCAGTTGCGGCAGAAGGAGAAATCATAATGAACCTGGCAGCTTTCCACGCCAAATCCGCATTGGCCGCGTTGAGCGCTGTCGCAGGGCGGACCATGCGAGTTTGCACGGCCACCCTGCTTCTGTTTTTCGTGTGCCTGCTGAGCCACGAGCACTTATTCGCTCAGGCCCTGAAGGCAAAGAGTGTGCCGCCCTCAGCCGCGCCGCAACCGGCCTTGGCCAGGCATTATCAAGAGGGCGAGAAGATTGCCTACACCATCAGCTGCATCAATCATGCGCGAGCGCAAACCACGGAGTATGAAGCGCGAGCCGAGGGTGTGGTGAACAAGGACCCGGCAGGAATCTTTGTGGAAGATCTTGCCTGGACTGACCTCCAGGTGAATGACGGGCAAGTCCGTCTTTCGCAGGCCAGCCGCGCATTTCGCGAGCCGTTGTCTCTGGCCCCGGGCGCCAAGCTCGCCGTTCCCGATCTCGGCAGGGTGCAGGCAGCACTAATTGGCCCCATCACGGATCTGCTTACGTTTTATGCCGACGCGAAAATCGCCATGAACCAGAAAGGGCTGGTGCGCGCGGGAGACCATGCCTACGTCAGTTTTGGCGCGCCCAACTCCTGGGCCGACGGAACCCGGGTTGTGATTGGCGAGGACGCAATCGACTTCAATGTAACGCTCCAGTCCATCGACCCGGCAACGCAGGTCGCTATCGTCGTTGTTCGCCATCTTCCTCCGCAGCATCCTCAAATCAAGCTGCCGGCGCGGTGGATGAGCACGCCAGTGAGCGAGTCCCAGAACAACTGGGTTCAGGTAGAGAAGAAATCCGACGGCACATACGTTGCCGGCGTTGGCCAGGAGACATTCGACGTTGAATTGAAGATCGCCCTTGCGACAGGACGGATTCTCTCCGCCACCATGGACAACCCGGTGGATGTGATGGAGCGGGCGTGCACCGACGCGGCGCTGACGGCCTGTGGAAGCCCGGAGCGTTACCGTATCCTCCGCGAGATTACCTTGACTGCCGATCCGACTCCCGCGCAGGTTGCTCCGCGCTGAATGCGGAAACAGACGACAGATATCCGTTTGCAGAATTCTGTTTTTGCCTGACGTGGAAAGAATTGTTTGCCACGTGAAACGATTAAGGTTGACCGGCCAGTGGATGGCCCCCAGAATGAATAAAGGGTCCTTGTTCCCGTTTCAGCTATTTTTGAGAATCTGAGTTCCCCACTCCGGAAGTTCATCCCGGAAATCGAAGAGACCGAGGTATCCATGCCTGCTTACCTGTTGCTGTTGCTTGCCGTGCTGAGCCGTCTGGCTCTGGCGGGTACACCCCATCCCGAGTGGTTCAACTTTACGGCGGTGGGAGGAATGCTGCTCTACTTCGGCGCGCGGCGTTCCTGGCGGGAGATGCTGGCTCCGCTGGCTGTGCTCATGGCTACCGATTACTTCCTCACCGTGAGCGTTTACCACTACCCCTTCCACTGGATTGGCTATGTGCCCACCTGGGCGTGGTACGTGGCGGCCATGGTGCTGGGCCAGATTCTGCTCCATGCGAAGACCACCCTTGTGCGCGTAGCCGCTGGAGTTCTGCTGGGACCGACCTCGTTCTTCTTGCTCTCGAACTACGCAGTCTGGGCCGGCAGCGGCTTGTACCCGAAGACGCTGAGTGGATTGGGCGCCTGCTTTGTAGCGGCATTGCCCTTCTATCGCAACGACCTGATCTCAACTTCGCTGGTGGCCGGCTTGGCCTTCGGAGTTCCGGTGTTGGTGCGTCGGCTTCGTCCCGTGCGTGCAGCTGAGGCGATCTCGAAGTAGGATCCAGAGGAAGACCGAAATCCTGCGGAAGGAGGAGCGATGGCAGCCACAGCGCAGATAACGCATGTGCCCGTGGAAGTTTACCTGAATAGCTCGTTCGAGCCGGACGCTGAGTATGTGGACGGCGTGATCGAGGAACGACCCATGGGTGAATTCGACCATTCTTCCTGGCAGCATGCGATTGAGCTTTGGTATGCGCAATACGCGAAGGAGTGGGGTATCCGAGTTCGCCCCGCGTTGCGTGTGCAGGTCTCTTCAGGCAACTTTCGTGTTCCCGATGTCGCGATTCTCGATCGCAGCTTGCCGGTGGAACAGGTGATCACCCATCCACCTGTTGCCGTGTTTGAGATTCTGTCGCCGGAAGACACGGTGACGCGCATGATGAGCAAACTCGCCGACTACGAGCGAATGGGCATTCAGACGATTTTGGTTCTCGATCCCAACGGGAGGCACTTCCGCTATAGTGCGGGAACGTTGGAGCCGCTGCCATCGACCGCATTCGATCTTCCCGGAAGCGCTTGCCGATTCGATCTGGCTGAGATTGAGAAGCTTTTGGACTGAAGCAGATTGGCGGACCTTCTAGTCTGCGAGCAGCTTCCCCGACCGCTTCTTCCTGATCCACCACCAGGCAAATCCCGCCACCGCCAGCACGCCGACGATCGCCACGGCCGTCAGGGCGTGGTGTTCCACCACCTGCACCGCTCCCGGGCCCAGCTTGAGCACCAGCAGCGACAGCACCAGCCACCGGACCATCCTCCCGCAAAAGACGGCCAGCATGAACGGCAGCACCCGCATCTCGAAGACGCCCGCGGCGAACACGAAAGCCTTCCAGGGCGTGGGCGGGGGCAGCATGGAGGGAATCATCATGGCCAGGAATTCCTGCCGCTCGAAGCGCCTGCGCATCTCCTCGTAACGCTGGCGGTTGACTCTCTTGAGCAGGAAGAGCTCGCCGCCGGCGCGGCCCAGGCCGTAGGGCAGCAAACCGCCGATGGCCGAGCCCACAGCAGCCAGCAGGCAATACAGCCAGAACTGGCCCTTGTTATTCCAGACGTAGAGGGCCAGGATGGCGTCCATGGGAACAGGGATGGTGGAAGAATCCAGCAGCGCCACGGCGCCCACTCCCCAAATGCCATACTTGGCCAGGAATGGCAGAAGGACGAGATTCATCTTGGCCAGCACTCGAGCGAAAAACGACTTCAAGCAGGGTCCCCTTCCGGCCGGTTATGCGTCTTAAACTTCAGGTACCATTGTACGGGCTAGGCCATTTGCGCACCGGCTTGAGCCGAATGAGAGAATAGTCAGGAAGGACTCGAATCGGAAGCGGGTGGGGTACCTCTGCGCCCGCTCCGGAACCTCGGAACCGAATGCCCACCAGCGAAGCGCCAACCAACGTGGACGAGAAAGAGCCCTCCAGGAAGCCGGAACCGGGCCCGCAGCAACCTGCTCAGGAGCCGGGCGAGGCCGCGCCTCTCATCGTCCGCGGCTCGCGCTGGGTGGATTACGACACCCACGAGCTCCTTGAAATGATCAGCGAGCTCGAGGACGAGCGGCGCTGGGCTCGGTTGCGAGAAGGTGTGCTGTGGGCTCTTCTCTTCCACATTCTGCTGATCTCGGCGGTGACGTGGATCCCGAAGTATGTCTTCAAGGTACCGCAGGTCATCGATCCGATTGACGCCATCAAGAACCGCAAGGATCTGTCTTACCTGGATCTGCCGCCCGACGCGATTCGCGCGCTGCAGCCCAAGGTGGTAGTCAAACCTGCGCCTCCCAAGCAAACCACGGTGGACAAGGACACGCTGGAAGCGTTAAAGCGCGCTGCGCCACCACCTCCGCCAACTCCGGAGCCGCAGCCTGCGCCGCCGGCCGCTGTCCAGCCTCCGGCTCCGCCGCCCATCCCTCCCAATCAGCAATCGCAGTCGCAGCTTGAGGCGCCGCGCCCGGCGGCAGTGCCGGCGCGTCCAAATTTTGCCATGAACTCGGATAATCCGGCCGATCAGTTGCGGGAAGCCATGCGTAATGCATCGCGCAACCCCGGCGAAGGTGGCGCGGGCAACCTGGGAGGCGGCGGCCTTGCTCGTCATCCGGGAGCCGGCACGGGCGGGGTCGAGGTGTTGTCGGATACGCAGGGCGTGGATTTCCGTTCCTGGCTGCAACGCTGGCATCGTGAGACAGAGAACACCTGGGATCCGCTGATCCCGGACGAGGTGAATCCTCCAATCCTCAAGTCGGGGATGGTGGTCATTCGCTTCCGAGTGCTTCCCAACGGCCGCCTCATGGACCCCAACGGCGTATTTCTCGAAGGACGCTCGGGAGACACGGCGCTCGACCGTGCGGCGTGGGGCGCGCTCACCGGCTCGAACTATCCGCCGCTGCCCAGAGATTTTCACGGTCCGTACCTGGAGCTTCGCGCCTACTTCCTCTACAACATGGAGCCGAAGTAGGGCGACCGCGGCAAACCGCCGCAAACGCTCCGTGCCCCATCCTTTCGCGTTTTCCAGCGAAAGGATGGGAAACCACCAGCTCTAAAAAACCGCCACCCTGATGTTCGGTTTTTGGACAGGTTTTCAGTGGGCCGCGTCGGCATCGATGGCCGGCAGAAACTCGTTGTCGTGCGGGTCAAGCGGGCCGCTTCCGTGCGGCAGGTAGATGTCGTCCTGCGCCAGCAGCGCTTCGTAGACCGGTGTGTGCCGCCAGTGGCGGGCGAGTGCAAAGGCGCTCATATTGGCGATCATCAGGGGCAGAACCAGGCCGTAGCCGCCGGTCATCTCAAAGATGATGAGGACCGAAGTCATGGGCGCGCGCACAA
>CAYUJM010000164.1:0-9786 GCA_964445025.1 uncultured Occallatibacter sp.
AAGGCTTCTTTCGACATTGCGGCTATGGGATACAGCAACTGTGAAAACGCTCTAGACCCTGCGGGAATATCGCTGGCTTGTTCGGGATTCGAATCAGCCTGGCCCGTGAATCCACCCAGCTCAATCCTTCGCGCGGAGCGCGTTCTCGGCCCAGAACACTGCATCGGCGTAACACTTGCCCACTTCCTCCGGAAGTAGTCCGTTGCTCTGGACAATCGCCTCGCACGCGTCCCAATCCCCGCGCTCCTGGCCTTCAATCCACTTGAGCAGGATACTTTCCTCGTTGGCCGTTCCCTCCAGCGCCTCGCGGATCTCCCGGCGCATGGGCAGTGAGGGCGTGAGTTGTTCCATGGGAATGCGCATCATGGCGGGAAGCAGGCTCAACATTCCCAGCAGATATTGTTCGGTAGAGCTGAGTGAGCAGAGCGCCGCGGCCTGCTCGCAGAATCGGGCACGAATCAGGGCCATGCGCAGAACCTCCGTCGGATGGCCGCTATTCAGCTCGGTGGCGATGGCCAGCGTGGCAATGCGACGGAATGTGTCTTCGCCCACAAACACCAGTGCCGCCTGGATGGAGGAAACTTCCTGGCGAATCCCGAAGCCTGCTGAGTTCACCAGGCGCAGCAACCGGTAAGTGAGCGATTCGTCCCGCTTCACCACATGACTCAATTTGGCCATATCGATCGGATCTTCCTGCAGCATTTTCAGGATCTGGAAGTGGAAGATGCTGTTGCTGGGAACCTTGCAGTTCTTCATCAGCTCCGGACGGCAAAAATAGTACCCCTGGAAAAACTTGAAGCCCTCCGCGCAGGCCAGCCGGTACTCTTCCTGCGACTCCACCTTCTCTGCCAGCAGCGCGATCGGCTTGCCTTTGATGCGGCGGATCAATTCTTTCCGCGCCGCGGCATCGCTCAGCAGGAAATCCACTTTGATGTAGTCCGCCATCTCCACCAGCGGCTCAAACCTGGGCTCCCAAATGAAGTCGTCAAGTGCCAGCCGAAAACCCGATGCCTTCAGGTTGCGGCAAGCTTCAACCACGCTGGGCGTCGGTTCCACAGTCTCCAGAATCTCCAGCACCGTCATCTCCGGAGGTAGAACCCTCACCAGTTCCCCGGTCAGCGTTGACTCGGTGCAGTTCATGAAGGCGGGCAGGCCGCCGGTGAACTTCTCCACCCCGAAAATCACGGTATTGTCGAGCATGGTGCGGGAAGCAAGGTCGCAATCGCCGCGGAACGCGGACTCAACCCCATCCCGTTGCAGCAATTCATACCCATGAACTTGCCCGCGCAGGTCAAGAATAGGCTGGCGTGCCACATAACGGAACCGGCTCGCCCACTCAATCGCGCCCTCTTGCCCTGGGGTCGCCACACCTTGCGAGGACATCTTTTCCCCCGGCATACTTATTCGCCATCTTCAATTCTGTCTTGAACTTGCCTCCGCTTGAATCCCCCGAAAGTTCCACGCCGGTGGCCTGAGCGTTCTCTCGCCCCCGCCGGATGGTCAGAGGTGAACCGTCGGGATGGGTTCAGAGCTCCTCCGCCATCCCTGGCACGAGTCATCGGCCCGCGAAACTCCCCAAGACTCCCCTTGGGTCAATTTGCTGCACCGGGTCACTCGTCTGGAATGGCAACCGACCCGCGAAGGCGGGGCTCGCGCCATGCGACGATCGGGCTGCGGAACCGAACACAAGAAAGCCCGCGTCTCGTCCTGGAAACGCAGGCTTCCTCAAGCACGAATTTCACGCACTGCAAACCGGCAGAAAGCGTTGCCGGCCTTCCTGCCCATTGCGTCTACTTCGACTGCCCAGCCGCCGAAGCAATGTACAAATCCACGTTGCTTTGGTCCACCAGCGACGTGCCCGTATCGACAAATGCGGGGTAGGTCGCAAACGAGTCCGAACTGTAGTCCTTGCCCAGTTGCTTGGGAGGATAGTGGAACACATCGTCGAGCGCCTTCAACCCCACATAGCCCATTGTGAAAGGCTTCTGCGCGATGGTCGCGTCGATCGTTCCCGCCTTGATGGCGTCCAGCGTATCCTGGTCCACGTCAAACGCCAGCAGCTCGCGTCCGCCGCCTGCCCTCTTGATGGCATCCGCAACGGTCTTGCCTGAAGAGGACTCCAGGCAAACGAAGGCATCGATCTTCTTGGGCCCGGTCAGCGCCAGGTCCTCCTGTGTCTTGTCGAATGCGTTGCGCGCATCGCCCTTGATGTCGAACACGTCCACAATATGGATGTCCGGACGGCTGGATATTGCGTCTTTGAATCCCTTCAGCCGCTCATCCGTGTTGGGCTGTCCGCCCAGAGTGAAGAACACTACGTTACCCTTGCCGCCCAGCTTTGAGATCAGCCGCTTGCCGCCCATCTGGCCGGCCTCCAGGTTGTTGGTCCCGATGAAATAAAGCCTCCGGCTTCCCGCCGCGTCCGAATCCATCGTGATCACCGGAATTCCCGCGGACACGGCCGCGTCAATCTCCGATTGCAGCACCGACGCATCCGCCACCGAGATCAGGATGCCCGACGGCTTGGCCGCAACTGCCTTCTGCAGCTCGTCGAGCTCTGCCTTGGGATCGTAGCTGTCCGGGCCCACCACCCTCGCGGTCACTTTGAACTGTGCTGCCGCCTGCTTGAATCCGGCCGCTGCCGTCTGCCAGTAGGGCAGATTCACATTGGTGGCGATCAGGTAAAACACCTCTTTGTCTGAGTGCCGCGCGCCACATCCTGTGCTGATCGCAGCGCCTAGCGCCAAGATAGCCAACCCTGCTCTCTGAATACTTTTCATGCTTGCCTCCGGTCCTGAGGTGAATTGCTTGCGTGCCCGCGCCGGATTTCATCCTCGCGGCTCATAGCTTGCAAAATCCGGCTGGATGGTACTCCCGCTCGATTGCCGTTGTCCAATCCCCGCCATATGGAAAACTTTATAACACTTCACAATGCTGCATTCGTGACGGGACACACGCAACTGTCTTTATTGCGCCGCGGCGTCCCTGTCTGCGGTATAACCAGACGTGGACCTGTTCGATCCTTGTTGAAGATGAATAGCATGACGGATTCCGAAGCCATTTCGCCGGTCAGACTCCCCGTTGGCATTGCCGTCCGCGGCGGCGACGATGATCCGCTCACGCGCCGCGCACACGCCGAGCCGCCCCATCCCTACCGCGCGCCATTCGCGCGTGACGCCGCGCGCATCCTGCACTCCCGCGCCTTCCGACGTCTCGCCGGCAAGACCCAGGTCTTCACCCGCCTCACCGCCGGATCGCAGTCCGACCACTTCCGCAGCCGTCTGACGCATACGCTGGAAGTGACCCAGATCTCGCGCACGTTAGCTACAGCCCTGGGTTTGAATGCGGAACTGGCCGAGGCGCTTGCTCTGGTCCACGACATCGGCCATCCGCCCTTCGGCCACGCCGGCGAGAAGGCTCTTGATCAGGCCTTGCAAGTTCACGGCCTCCGATTCGACCACAACCTGCACGCCCTTCGTATCGTCACCTGGTTCGAAGAGCGCTACGCGGCCTTTCGCGGCATCAACCTCACCCTGGGCGTCCGCGAGGGCATCGTCAAGCATTCGCGCGACTACTCCGCCGCTGCGCACCCCGAGTTAGCCGAGTTCTTCCTCGACCAATTCCCTCCTCTCGAAGCCCAGCTCATCGATCTCGCCGACGAGATCGCCTATCTCACCGCCGATCTCGACGACGGCCTCGACTCAGGCATCCTCACCCTCCAGCAAGTGCGCGACAACGTTCCGCTCTTCCGCCGCTTCCACGACGCGGTGCTGCGGCAATATCCCGGTGCCACTCCCAAGTTGTCCGTCAATGAGGCGTTGAAAAGCATCCTCAACGCTCTCGTCACCGACCTGATGCGATCAGTCAGCGCCCGTGCGGCCGCCATTGGCGCCGTCAGCCTTGAGGACATTCGCCGCGCCCGCGTCCGCCTCGCCGCCCTCAGCCCTCAGGTCGAAGCTGAACGCGCCCAGGCCAAGCAGTTCCTCTACGACAGCCTTTACAACTCCCCCATCATGGAAGACGCTCACGAGCACGCCGCTGCCGTCGTCCAGGGCCTCTTCGCCGCCCTCATCGACGACCCCTCCCAACTCCCCGCAGACCACCAGGCGCAAATCCCCACCCAGGGCCTGGCCCGCACCGTGGCCGACTACATCGCCGGCATGACCGACACCTACATCGAGCATGCGTGGCTCCGGTGCGGCGCAAGGTGATTTCGATTTTCAGAAGTGTCTATTTCAACGGAAGAAACTCGATCCGCGCCAGATCGGCAACGTCTTTGAATCCGAAATCGGCAGTCACCAGCACGTGATCGTTAAAGCTCATCGCCAGTTCCAGCGCGAGCGCATCTGCATAGGGAACATTCCTATCGACTTTGATCTCGGCAGCGCGCACGGCACGCTCACCACTGACCGGAACAATCTGCACTTCACTCGGAAGAAGGCTGCTTAAGACCCGCACTTCTTCCGTTGCGCCGAGGCGTTTTCGCAGGTTTCCCGCAATTTCGCCCCACTGCACGGCCGAGATGCAAACCTCAGCCCGGCCTGCGACACAGGCCTTGAGCAGAGCGTTCACGCGGTCTGCGCCCGGTTCACTATCGATGTATCGAATCAGAGCTGAGGAGTCCAGGACAAATACTGTCATCGAGCGGTCTTACCAGCCTTCTTGTTCCAACTCCCGTTGCCGCTCCAAGCGCCTGTCCTCAAGCAGCATATCCGTTCCCGAAGGGTAGCCCGCCGTGATTCCCTGCATTTCATCAATTAGCCGCAGCTTGGCCGCCAAGGTCTCCGGTTCGAGAATTAGCCGCGTCCCCTCCTGCCGGATAGCGACGCGCGTCCCCGGCTCAATCCCCAGTGACTCACGAAATGCAGCCGGGATCACCAACTGACCCTTGCTGCTGAATTTTGCATACGTTTGCGCCATGACTTACATCCTACTGCATGTAAGACGAAAACTCAAGGTAAGCCAAAGCTGGAAAGTAAGACTTACCTCGAAAATCTTACTTGCAGATTGCGGCTTTATTGGACCGTCCCCTGCGGCCTCAACCGCCGCAAATCGAGCGCGCACTCCACCGCATTCTGCGCATGCAGCCGCAGATTGTCCGATGCCGCCCACAACCATAACCTTGTCGCCAGGGTGGGATTCCGCCCATCCTTTTCCGTCCGCAGCCGAACCAGCACGTCGTTCTGTCCCGTCGCAGCCAGATTTGACGGCGAGTCGGTATCCTCAAGCACCAGATCCACGTGTTCGCCGCCCAGCGCCTCTTCCAGGGCCGAAATCTCCACCGGCCGCTCCAGTTCCGCGGCAATCGAGAAGGTATGCCCGTGAAACACCGGGGCATGTACGACCTGAAGGGCGAGCGCCGGCCAGCGCCCGTTTCCCAGCGCCTCGTACTGGCGGCGGATGCGCGCCTCCTCGGCGCCCAGGTTGATGGTCGCGCTCTCGCCCAGCCCGCTCAGCAGGTTATAGGCCGCCTGCGCATCGTAAACGGCCCGCGGAAGTGTCTGGAAGCTCAGCAGGCTCACCGTTTGCTGGTGCAGCTCGTCCATGGCCGCGCGCCCAAACGCACTCGCCGGTTCCAGCACCGTGACCGCCGCGAACCTGACCGGAGCAGCCAGTTGCAGCCGTTCCAGAATCAACGCAAGTGCCAGCGCTGCCGGGTGGGCCGGCACCACGGCGGGCGTAAACAGGTCAACCGTCGTGGCCTCGGAGCCCAGCCATGGAGCCCGCACCAACACGCCCGTTTCCTGGTCCAGCGCTCCGCTCAGATCCAGCACCGTGGAGCCCGACCGGAGGGCCTGCCGCCAGTGCTTGCGCGTCAGAGCTTCGTTCCCGGCAAAAAACGTGAAATCTGTATGCTCAAACGACTCTGCGTCGATCGCCTGGACAAAGGTGACTTCGTCGCCCACCTGGTCCAACTGCCCCTTCGCCTCTTCTTCATCCAGCAGCACAAATTTCGCCGCGGCCAGCGGCGAATCCGACAGAGCTTCCTTCAACTCGCGCCCCAACAATGTTGAGGCTCCGGCAATAGCGATCTTGTACACGGCGATCCTTTTTCAATGGAAAAGAACGAAGAGTTCACGACAACGGTCGCATCGATTCGGGCTCTGCCGGGACATCTTCCGGGGTCGCTAACTCGACCGGCCTTCGCCGCCGGCGCCGCTGCCATCCGTACACTGCCCTCGCCCAGATCCCCGAGAACATGTAAGTGAGACCTATAGCGAAAAACACAACATTGGAAAACCGGACCATGACATAGACCACGATGGAAAGCACAAAGAGCACCTGGAATGGATGGGCGCGCGAGAAGTTGATCTCCTTACCCGACCAGAACCTCCATGTACTCACCATCAGGAACCCGCTCAAGCCCACCAGAACGAGCCACGGAATGGCGACCCACCATGCCAGCACCGGATACCCGCCAAAGAAATGCACCGTGGAGGCCAGAAATCCCGCCGCCGCGGGAATCGGCATCCCCACAAAGTATTTGCGTCCTGGCCTTCCCGGGTTGCGCGGCTGCGCATCGTGCGAGATATTGAATCGCGCCAGCCGCGACACCCCGCCGATCAGGAACAGGAAGCAGATAAACGCACCGGCCTGGTGAAGATGGAGCAGCAAATCCTTGTTGATCGACTCGGGCAGGAAATGAAATCCCCAGATCATCGCCAGCAGCGCTGGAGCCATTCCAAATGTGATGGCGTCGGCCAGTGAATCCAGCTCCTTGCCGAAATCGCTGGTCGTATTGGTCATGCGCGCAATGCGCCCGTCCAGCGTGTCGAAGGGAATGGCGAAGATGATGGCGATGGCCGCCCAGTCCAGATGTGTGTGTGCCTCGCCGCTGATGGCCTTGATGGTCTCGGTAATGGAAAAGAAGCCCAGCGCAATATTTCCGCAGGTAAACAGTGAAGGCAGCAGGTACATGCCGCGCCGCAACCGCGCCTGCGCCCTGGCTTTGGCAACCGCCGGGTCGATGGCCTGGCCGCGCCCGTTCACTGTCCCGCTCCGTCCGGCATGGCCGCCAGCACGCTCGCGCCGCCCTTCACCCGCTGGCCCACCTTCACCCTGAGCGCAGCCTCGGCAGGCACCACCACATCCACCCTGGAGCCGAATTTGATCAGCCCCACGCGCTGCCCGCGCTCCACCGTTTCCCCTTCGCGCGGATTGAAGACAATGCGCCGCGCCAAAAGGCCGGCGATCTGCTTGAAAGTCACCTCGAATCCCTCGCCCCGCACCGTAACCACATTCTGCTCATTGCGGTCCGCGGAAGCCGGATTCATGGCATTCAGATACCGACCCTTCTGGTAATGCACACGGCTCAACGCCCCGCCGATCGGTGAGCGGTTCACGTGCACATCGAAAACGCTGAGAAAGATGCTGATGCGTTGCCTCGGTCCATCGGGAGTGGAAATGGCGGCCGTCTCGGTCACAAGCCCGTCGCCAGGCGACACAATCAACCCTGGGCCCGCTGGAATCGTCCGCTGAGGGTCGCGGAAAAACCACAGAAAAAACGCCGCCAGAAGTACCGGGGCAATTCCCCACGCCCAGTTGCCCGTAGCCCACACCAGCAAACCCGCCACCGCCAGCAAGCTCACACCGTAGATGTAACCGTCACGAACCATAGTCCCCAACGATTATACGGGCTTTTCGCTCGCCTGCCGACGCCATGGTTCACTTCGCGCACACACCACACTTGCAGGCGCCACATCGGTATGCCGGTCAAGCAACTCCGCGGGGCAGCGCGTCTGGCTTTCAGCCTGGTAAACCCGTGATCTTTTCCCGCCTAGGCGATCGCCGGCAACCGGCGTTCCAGGGCAAAGATCAGATCCTTGGCGTGCAGCTTCAGCTTCTTCAGGCGCACTTCTTCGAGTTGTTCATCCTCGGAGAGATAAGGCTTTTGAAGCAACTCCTCCAACCGCTGAGCGTAGCGATGATGTTCGGCATGCAGGCGATCTATCTCTTCGCTCAGCGTGGGATCATGTACTTCGTCCATCCAGCACCTCCGTTGTTACAGAACCTTTACATATATCGCCGCCAATATGCAACTCGCAAGCTGGAAATTCGTTGAAGGTTATCCACACCTGTGGATTTCCCGTGGCGACACACCCATGCGTGATGCCGATCACGTCTTTTTACCCTCGGCCGTCGCTTCGCCGCGCCATTTTCATTAGCCCAGACGCAGCTCCATGAGAACGGCATCTTCTTCCGGATCAGCGTAATAGCGTGGTCGTCTCCCGGTCTCCTCAAACCCCTGCGTCCGGTAGAACCTCAAAGCCGCATGGTTGGACGCCCGCACCTCCAAAATCAGCCTGCTCACCTTCTCTGATCGCAGCTCTTTCGCCACCGACTCCAGCAGCAGACTGCCCAGACCGCGCCGTTGCCCCTCAGCAGCCACTGCGATTGTCTCCAGCTCCGCCTCCGGCGGCAGCACGCTCGCCACGGCTAACCCCGTCACGGAGCCTATCGTTAGGTCCTCGACAACCAGCGCAATCCTGCGCGGCGTATTCTCGAGATCGATCGCCGCCACATAGGCCGCAGCCGGCCAGTGCGGGGCCTGTTGCAAGCTCGCTGCGATCTCCAGGATGCGCTCCAGGTCCGCCGAGCTCATGCGCCGGACCAGCACCTCCGTGGGCGGAAACCTCATGCGCCCCGCACCTTTGATTCGCCGCCAGCCCCAAACGCACCGAAAATCTCTGCATCGGACCGCCGCAGATAATGCCCGTCCAGCAGCGCCAGGTCCACGAACTCGCCTGCCTCCACGCGCGGCGCGCACAACCGCAGCGCATCCGCGGCGGCGGGCGCCTCCGTCCTCACCAGTTCCACTTCCGGCCACGCCTTCCGCAGCAACCCGTCGGCCGCGTCGTCGCAACAAGCAACCCGTACCCCCTCCAGCCGGATCTGAGCCAGCTGATCGGCTCCGGCCAGCAGTTCGCGCGCTGCCTGACCAGCCTTGTGCAGCCGCAAGAACACCTCGTTCCGGTGCGCGTCCAGCGCCGCCGACCCAACCCCGGTCTTCCACGCCAGAACTTCAAGCCGCGAAACTGCAACCACAGGAATCCGCGCCGCCTCGGCCAGTCCTTTCACTGCGCTCAGCCCTACCCGGACGCCTGTGAAACTCCCCGGCCCGTTCACCGCCACAATGGCGTCGAGATCCTTCAACGCAACGCCCGCGATCTTCAACAGTTCGGCGACAGCCGCCACCAAAGTGGCCGAATAGCCGCGCCCCTCAAGTTCCGTCTTCCCCAGAATCTCAACCAACGCCCCGAAAAACCGTCCCAGGGCCACCGAACCCGACGGTCCGCACGTGTCGATCCCCAGCAAGAGCCTCGCTCTCTCCGGCTCCATGTCTTGCTGCGCCAGATCCGGAGCAGCACTCCCATCCTTTTTCATAGCTTCCTCAGCATGACACAGCCCAAGCGCCGGCTTCCGCCACAATAAGGTCATCTTGAGGGGTACGGGCTTTAGCCCCTGAGGGATTGTCTTTTCAAACTGACCCACTCCCCCTCCACCGCGCCCGATTTCCAGGCTAGCGCCAAATCCTTTATTCTGTTCAGAGCGCGTCCTCCATCCAACCAGTTTCCCCCAATCGCTCGACAGGAAAGGTCCGGCTCTGGCATCCGCTGCCACACTCTCGTTCCACGAAACCTGGCGGCCCCGCGCCAATCCATGGGTCATTGCCATCACCGTCACACTGGCCACGTTCATGGAAGCCCTGGACACCTCTATCGCCAATGTGGCCATGCCCCACATCGGCGGCTCGCTCTCCGCCAGCCGCGACGAAGCCACCTGGGT